>JALHNL010000004.1 GCA_022843545.1 Phycisphaerales bacterium
CCGAGAAGGCCACGCCCGAGATCCGCCGCCGCTGCGCCGCGCAGCTCGTCAAGGCCGCCGAGCCCCGCAAAGCGCGCCATCGCACGAGCGCCGCGCCGCCACGCCAGCCGCCGCCCCCGCCCGACCCCGTCCCCGTCACGTCCTTCACGGTGCACCCGCCCGAGTTCCTCCCGCCGCCCAAAGACACCGCCCCCGCCACCGTCGCCCAGCGCGCCACCGCCGCCCTCACCACCGTGACCTAGCCATCCCTCATCACTCGATGCCTGCTTCTTCTACCTCTGCGATTGCCGAATGCCAGCTGCCGATTGCCGGCTGCCACTCCCCGCACCGTTCGCTTCACTGCCCACCAGATCCGCCCCCGCATCTCCGGGCAAGATTCCGAATCCGCTTCAAGCGAACTAACATCGCTCGTGCGTAAGCGGCTGGCCATCGCGTGCGGGCTCGTGCTGCTCGGAGTCATCCTCTCACACATCTCGGCCTGGATCTGCGTGGCGGTTCATGGACTGGATGCCCCTCGGGCCGAGGCAAGACGCGCCAGCATCGAGGCCGACGGTCGAGTGATGGAATATGGACGCGCCTTTGGATATCGATGGGGTCTGCACTCCCAGTTTGTTGCTCCCCAAGGCATGCGAAAGCCAGACGCCGAATCCACCCCCGACTGGCTCACGGCCCATTCACTGAGCGAGGGTGACGTGTACTGCGCCTATGGCTGGCCCGCCGTGAGCGTCGAGCGAATAACGCGCTTCGAAGCGCTGTACTGGTTCGACCACGGGGACGAATTAGCCGCCAGTTCGAGGCTCGCCCATTTCCGCATCGGCTCGATGTTCTTCCCGCTCGAACCGAGATGGACTGGGCTGATGATCAACACCGCCTTCTACGCTCTCGGTGTGCTGGGCGTGCGTGCAGTCTGGCTGGCTTTCTGGGCTTGGAAGCGAAGGGGCTGCTGCCTGGCGTGCGGCTACAGCCGGGCGGGTTTGCCGATCACTTCAAGGTGCCCGGAATGCGGCACGCAGCCCTGAACCGCGTCGAAGCGACGCCCGCAAAAGCCTCTCGCCGCTCACGCCCCCAGCGTGCTGGGGCGGAGCAGCTTGACATCGTTGAGCTCGCCCACCGCGTAGCGCACGGCTGTGCGCGTGAGCAGGTCGACCGCGTCGTAGAGGGGCACCGGTGTCGGCGGGGCGTCTTCCATGAGCAGCGGAGCCTCGCTGAAGGCGACGATGACCGCCTCGGCCCCGCGGGCCTTCATGCGGGCGATCACCTCGAAGAACTCGCGCCGGCTGTCCTCCATCACGTCGCCGTGGACCAGTTCGTTGAAGATCATCCCGTCGATGAGGTGCGCGTCGGCCGGCTCGGGCGCGATGACCTTCACGCCCTTGAGGCCAAGGGTGGTCTGGTAGGTCGCGCCGAACATGACCTTGCTGGTGCCGATGACGCCCACGGTCTTGCGCTGGTCCTTCACGACGGCGTCGGCCACCAGGTCGGTCATCAGCAGCCAGGGGATGGGCGAGAGGGGCGCGGCGTAGTGAACGGCGTGCTGCATCACATTGTCGGGGGTGATGCAGAACTCAGCGCCGGCCTGGGCGACGGTGCGCGCGGAGCGCAGAAGCAACTCGCCGACGGTCTGCCAGTCGTCGGACTGCGCGGCGTGGAGGTAGCGTTCGAACGGCTCGTTGTGCAGCGTGACCGTGGGGTGCCCGGTCTCGCCCACATAGTCCTCGGCGAGACGATGGATCTGGCGGTAGCAGACCGCGGAACCCTCGGGGCTGACTGCGGCGATGCCGATGTGCTTGGGCAACGGTGGGCACTCCAACCGGCGGATGGGCCGGGGGTAAGTGTATGGAAGCGGAAAGTCGGAGCGTTGCGCCGAGCGGGCGGCGGGCCGGTACGCTATCGGATCGTGAGCGGCGACGCATTCGACATCCTGGGGTTGCCGGCGAAGTTTGACCTGGCCGCGGCGGAGATCCAGCGCGCCTACTTGGCCCGGATCACCTCCCTGCACCCCGACGCCCGGGGAGGCGTGGAGGATCCCGAAGTGGCCAGGCTGAACGCGGCGAAGCAAACGCTGGACGATGCGGAAAGCCGCGCTTCGACGCTCCTGACCAGACTGGGCGGCGCAAGCAAGGAGCAGGACCGCTCCTTGCCCGATGGATTCCTTATGCGGATGATGGCAGCGCGGGAGGCGCTCGACGAGGCGAAGGCCGCAGGGCGGACGGCGGAGCTGGATCGCTTCGTGGATGAGGCGGAGCGGGCACGCGAAGGGCACATCCGGGAAGTCGGTCGGCTCTTCAGCGTGGCGGCGGGGGGTGACCGCGGCGCGCTGACCGCCATCCGCCGTGAACTGAACGCCTGGCGATACATCGAACGGCTGCTGGAGCAGGTGGATGCCGGCGGGGGCGGACTATGACGCTGGGGCTGTGGGCGATGGCGCTGACGCTGCCGGTGCTGCTGCTGGTGTGCGGCGCACTGTCGGCGCTGGAGACCGCGCTGTTCAGCCTGAGTTATCACGACCGCACGCGGCTGGCGAAGACGGACCCCGGGCTGAGCCGCGTTGTGGACAGGCTCTTGGCCCGCCCGCGCGAGCTGCTGGTGAGCAACCTGCTGGTGAACATGATCTCCAGCACGCTGTTCATGGTGCTCACCACGCTTTTGGCGGCGGAACTCACCAACGTGTGGCTGCAGGTGGGCCTGGCGGCGTTGAACTTGCTCGCGATGACGCTGATGGCGGAGGTGGTGAGCAAGATGCTGGCGGTGCGGTACCGCCTGGCGGTGTGCGCGCTGCTGGCGAGGCCGATGCTCGGGCTGTTCCTGGCGCTGGGGCCCCTGCGGGTGTTCCTGGATCGCGGGGTCATCGAGCCGATCTCGCGGCTCCTGCTCCCGCGGCGCACGCCCGAGCGGCTTTCGCTGGATGAACTGGCGTCGCTGCTTGAACTGGGCGCGAGCCAGGGGGCGATCGGCGCCGATGAGCACCGCGTGCTCCGCCAGGTCATCGGGTTCGGGTCGCTGCGGGTGCGAGACATCATGACCCCGCGGGTGGACATGGAGTGGCTCAGCACGCGGGCGACCGTGGAGGATGTTCGCACGATGGTGGCGCGGACTCGCCTCACTCGCGTGCCCGTTTGCCCCGCGCCCGCGGCGATTCCCAAGCCCGGCGCCCCCACCGGCCTCGACGCGGGCGTGGTCGGCTTCCTGAACACGAAGCGGTACCTGTCGGCCTCGCTGGATCGCCCGAGCGTGAAGTTGGAAGAGTTCATCGAGCCGGTGGTCTACATCCCCGAGACCACAACCCTCGACCGGCTGCTGGAACGCGTCCGCGGATCGGCGGTGAAGATCGCGCTGTGCGTGGATGAGCACGGGGCCGTCGTGGGCGTGGTGACCGCGCAGGACGTGGTGGGCCGGCTCGTAACCGAGGTGGGATCGGGCGGCTCCGCGACCGAGGCGAGCGGCGACGAGCGCGTAACGAGCGAAGGACCGGGGCGGTGGAGCGTGCCGGGGCGGATGGGCGTGCACGACTGGGCGCAGATGTTCGGCCTCAGGCTCGATCCGCGCGTAAGCACGGTGGCGGGCTTCGTGATGGCGCAGCTCGGGCGCCTGCCCAAGGTGGGCGACGCGGTGACGCTCGGGAACCTGAAGCTGGAGGTGTCGGCCTTGGACGGGCGGGTGGTGGATCGCGTGCTGGTGAGCCTTGATGATCGCGGCGATTCGGCGGCGGGGTTTGGTGGCGCCGGGGCGGAGGTGCGCCGGTGATCACCTGGTCCGACGGATTCTGGACGCTCCTGGCCGTGCTGGGCACCGTGCTGTCAGCGGTGTGCGCCGGGGCGGAGATGGGGACATACTCGCTGAACCGTGTCCGCTTGAACCTTCGTGCGGCGGCGGGGCGCAGGCGATCCGTTCTGCTGAAGCGCGAGGTGGAGTCGGGACCGCGGCTTCTGGCGACGCTGCTCCTGGGATACAACCTGTTCAGCTACGTGGGCGCGCTGGGGATGACGACCTTGCTGCAGCGCGCGGGCTACAGCGAACTGGTGATCGTGCTGCTGAACATCCTGGTCATCGGGCCGGTGCTCTTCGTGACCCAGGACACCATGCCCAAGGAGGTGTTCAGAGCGGAAGCCGACCGGCTGATGCACACCATCGCCGTTCCGATCTCCATCTTCAGATTCGCTCTGACGGTGACGCTGGTGCTGCCGCTGGTGCAGGGCGTGGCGCGGGGTGTGGCGGCGCTGCTGCCGGGGACGGGCGAGGAGGAAGCGGTGGAATCGGCCCGGCAGCGGATGGCGGTGCTGCTGAAGGAGGGCGCGACGCACGGGGCCATCTCGGCGGCGCAGGCATCGATGGTGGACCGCGCGCTGGGCCTGCGCGACGCGCAGGTGGGCGATGAAATGACCCCCTGGGCTTCGGCGCAGACGGTGATGCTCTCCTGGGACGCGGCCCGTCTGCACGCGTTCCTGCGCGGGCGGGCGCTCTCACGCTATCCCGTCGTGGACGCGCGCGGATCGGTGGTGGGGATGGTGGAGCACCTGGACGCCTCGCTGCGGCCCGACCAGCCCGTGTCCGGGCTCATGAAGCCGATCGCGACGCTGCGAGCGGAAATGAGCGTGCGCGACGCGCTCGTCAAGATGCGCGAAGAGGGCGCACGGTTGGCGGTGGTGATGCAGGGGACCAAGCCCGTCGGCGTGGTGACGGGCAAGGACCTGTGCGAACCGCTGACCGGCGAACTGCGGGCGTGGTGACGCGGTGGGCATATTCGCTCTCACGGCCGCGCGCCAAGCGATCAGCACGCGGTGGAGCTGGTTGAAGCATCGGCAACGGGTGCGTTCTACCGCTCCATCGCCACCAGGTCGTCGTACGTCTCGCGCCGGCGGATCACCTCGAAGTTCGCGCCGTCCACCATCACCTCCGCCGGCAGCGGATGGCTGTTGTAGCGAGAGGACATCGCCGCGCCGTACGCCCCGGCCGAGTACACGGTCAGCAGGTCGCCACGGGCCACCGCGGGCAAGGCGCGCTCCTTGGCCAGGAAGTCGCCGCTCTCGCACACCGGCCCCACGACATCGCAGACTTCAAGGCCGGGCAGGTCGGGCCGCTCCGCACGACGGACGGGCTCGTGCTGGGGTGAAACGCTGGCGGGCCAGATGAAGTGGAACGCGTCATACAGGCTGGGCCGGATGAGCGTGTGCATGCCCGCGTCGCACACCACAAACTTCTTGGCGCCTTCCACCTTCACGAAGAGCACGCGCGTGAGCAGCACGCCCGCGTTGGCCGCGATCGCCCGCCCGGGCTCCAGGATGATCCGAAGGCCCTTGTCCGCACGTTCCTGGAGCAAAGGCGTGATCACGCGGGCGTACTCCGCGGCGGCGGGCGCGTCGCCCGTCTGGTAGTCGGCCCCGAAGCCCCCGCCCAAATCCAGCGTGTCGATGACCACCCCGTCGTTCTTGGCCTGGTCGATGATCTCGAGCGTTCGGCGGACAGTCTCGACATACGGCGCCGTGTCCAGAATGGACGAGCCGATGTGCACATGCACGCCTGAAAGCCGTAAATGCGGGTCGTTGCCGAATCGCGCCAGCATGGCGCGGGCGTGGGCGGGCGAGACGCCGAACTTGTTCTCCGCGGCGCCGGTGGAGATGTAGTCATGCCCGCCCGCCTTGACCCCGGGGTTGACGCGGAGCGCGGCGCGCGCGCGGACGCCCATGGCCCGGGCGATGGCGGCGATGGCCATGTACTCAGGCTCGCTCTCGATGTTGAAGATCACGCCGTGGGCGGGCTCCGGTCCGTCGGCAACGCCCGCGGTCGCATCACGGCTCCACGCCAGGGCCTCGCGGATCTCGGCATCAGTCTTGCCCACGCCGGCAAAGACGACCGAGGAAGGATCAGCCCCGGCCAGCCGCGCGCGGTGGATCTCGCCCCCGGACACCACGTCCAGCCCCGCGCCCTCGCGCACCAGCGTGCGGAGAACGGCAATATTGGAACAGCACTTAACGGCGAAGCACACGCGGGCGCGAAGAGGCGCAAAGGCCTTCTGAATCTTGTGCAGGTGCATGCGCAGCGTGGCGGCGGAGTAGACGTACGTGGGCGTGCCCACCTCGACGGCCACACGGGCGAGGGGCACGTCCTCGGCGAACAGTTCACCATCGCGGTAGTGAAAGTGGTCCATGGGGGAGAGTAGAAGGGGAGCGTGGTGCGTGGTGCGTGGGAGAGGCGGTAGGCGGTAGAAGACGGGCGAAGAGAAGAAGCCAAGTGGAGCAGAGCACCTTGGAGACGCAGTTGCTTGGGCCGAGGCATTGATGCCTGAGGCCAATAGTCGAGATGAACGCACCGCCCGCCTCTGCGAGCGAGGCGGTACCCAGTACGCCACCGCGCTTACCCTCCTCCGTCATGAGCATGCCGACGACTCAGAGCGTGATCCCGGAGATGTGCGGCCTGGCGAAGTCGGCTGCGCGGGTGGTGAGCGTTTTGACCACGGCGACCAAGAACGCGGTGCTGATGGACGTGGCCGAGCGGGTCATCCGCCATCGCGGGCAGATCGCCGAGGCGAACCGGTCGGATGTGGAAGCCGCACGTCGCGCGGGCCTGGGCGACGCCAAGGTCCGCCGACTGGTGCTGGACGACGCGGGCATCATGCAACTCGCCGAGGGCCTGCGGCAGGTGGCGGGTCTGCCCGACCCGGTGGGCCAGGTGGTGCGGGACTACCGCACCGAGTCCGGCCTGCGCGTGCGCCGCGTGCGCCGCCCCCTGGGTGTGATCTGCATGATCTACGAAGCGCGACCCGCCGTCACGCTCGACGCCTTCGCCCTGGCCTTTAAGGCCGGCAACGCGGTGGTCCTCAAGGGCGGACGCGAGGCGGCGGGAACCAGCAGCGTGCTGGCCGCGCTGGCGCACGAATCGCTGAGCTCGCACGGCGTGCCGAGGGCGGCACTGACGGTGCTGCCGCCCATCGAGCGCGATCAGTTGCCGGTGCTGCTCGCTCAGGACAAGTCCATCGATCTGGTGATCCCGCGCGGCGGCACGGAACTCATCCGCTTTGTCGCGGCCCACACGCGGATCCCGACGATCCAGCACTACCACGGCATCTGCCACATCTTCGTGGACGAGTCGGCGGACCTGGACCGCGCGATCGAGATCTGCGTGACCGCCAAGGCTGGCGCGCCGGCGACGTGCAACGCGGCGGAGTGCGTGCTGGTGCACGCGGGGATCGCGCGCGAGTTTGTGCCGCGGCTGGCGCACGCGATGCGGGCGCGGGGCGTGGAGGTTCGGGCGGAGGCACGGGCGGCGAGTTTGGCGCCGGCGGGGACGGTGACGGCGGCGAAGGACGACGATTTCGGGCGCGAGTTCCTGGACCTCATCGTCGCGTTCAAGGTGGTCGACGGCCTGGACGACGCGATCGCGCACATCGAGCGGTTCGGCTCCATGCACACCGAGGCGATCTTGACGCGCGACGAAGCGAACGCCGCGGAGTTCTGCCGACGCGTGCAATCCTCATGCACGCTCGTCAACGCCAGCACCCGCTTCAACGACGGGTTCCAACTGGGGCTGGGCGCGGAGATCGGGATCAGCACCACGCCGCTGCACGCGTTTGGGCCGATGGGCCTGGAGGAACTGACGATCACACGCTTCATCGCGGAGGGGACGGGTCAGGTGAGGTAGCGGCCGCGGCGGGGGCTTGGGCGTGCGGGGAGTTGGCCCCGGTTGCGAGCGGTTGAGCGGCGAGCGATTCGGCGGCGTGCGCGGATGGCGGCGGGGTGTGCGACGCGCCCTTTTTGGCGATGAGCGCGGCGTAGCCCTCGGTCCAGGAATCAAAGCGGTTGGCCATGCCGCACTCGGGGCAGGTGACGACGGGGCCCTGCTCGCGGAGGGCGGCGAGGTCGTAGCGGCAGCGGGTGCATCGGCCAAGGGACTCCTCGACCGACTCGCGGACGAGTTTGCGGATATGGGCTCGGCGGAGGTTGGACCACGTGGCGGCGCAGGTGGAAACGGCGAGGAGCGAGAGCACGAGCATGCTCACGTCCTGGGCTCCGTGATTCGGCGGAAAGCCGAGGCGTGACGTGATGACGCGAGCGGCTGCTGGGCACAGCATTGAGATCACCAGGAAGATCGCCGGCACCATCACCACGGCTATCGCAACGGTCATGCCCGAGACTTCGGAGTGTCGGTCGGCCATGATTCGACGAACGACGGCGTCGCGCTCATCGTGGGCGAGGTGCTCGAGAGAGGACACGCCGCGAGTGACACTGGTGTTGAATCGCTTCTTGCTCCAGTTCGCGAAGCGGGCCAGGGGCGGGAACACTCTGACGAGAGGCTGGTTGGCCCACGCGCTCTGTTGGATGGCTACGCCCGCGAAGAAGATCGCCAGAAGCGCCGCGGCGACATACTCCGTGGCGCTGCGGGCCCAGACAATCGCGAAGAGGATCGCGATGACTGGGACGGCAAAGTCGATGACCTGCTTTGCGGCCGGGCGGGGCATGTGTGGAACGGTATTCGCGGGCGGCGGATCGCGAAAATGGCGAAGCCGATCTCGCGTGTCTGATGAGTTGGCCTTGGCGCGGTCGGAGCGATGGCCCGGGGGGCTTGCGCCCCTCGGCTCTGCTTCTACCGGAACAGCCCCGGCTGGTCCTTCAACGTAATGGGCGTGCCGCACTCGGGGCACACGTCGGCGGTGCCGGCGTGGAGGTTGTGGCCGCAGTTGACGCAGGGGGCGGGGTCATGATGCGCCAAGTGGCGGCGGATGAAGGCACGTTCGTCGCCGCCGCCGGCGCTTTTCATCCAGCGAAGGCAAGTCTCCCGAAACTCCTCGGGGGTGCCGTGAGGCTGGATGAGCTGCTGGAAGATGGTGGCGATCATCTGATTTGGCCACGCAAAGATGAGCACGCTACGGCCCAGGATCATGACTCGGGAGACCTCGCTCCACGGAGTCACCACGGGCAGCCCGCCACGCTCGGAAACGGAAATCCCCGTCGCGTCGATGCCGATGCGGAGCCGCGGGTGAGGGGACCGGAGATAAGTCCGGCGAATGACACGCCACTCCGCCGCGCACACGGCGAGAACTCCGACCGCAAAGAAGGGCCAGGGCGACAGACCTCGAGATGAAGCCGACCAGATGGCGACCCCCAGCATGATCGCGGCGATGACGACCAGCGTCGGCCCCAAGACCAGAACGCGAAAGCCGGCCTTCACGGCGGGGCCGAGCCTTGCATGGCGCACGGAGAACCACAGGTCCTGCCAGGGACTGTCGAGATCTTCGTCGGACCAGTCGATGACAAACTCGAAGTTCTCGGGCATGGAAGAGTCTGGGGTTGTCGGCGTCATCTCATGAGACGAGACCCGGGGGCTTGCGCCCCACGGCTCTGCACGCACGGGCTCACTCTTCGAGGTACGTATACCCCTCCAGCCCGTCGTCGTAGAACTTCATGAGCGACTTGCCTTCGGGCAGCGACAGCCGGCCTTGCTTGCAGGCGGCTTCGATGTCCATGCGGATGGCGCGCTTGAGGTCTTCGTGGTCGTACTGCACGTACTTGAGGACCTCTTCGACGGTGTCACCCTCGATGACTTCCTCGATCTCCCACGAGCCGTCGGGGCTCAGCGCGAGGTGGACGGCGTGGGTGTCGCCCAGAAGGTTGTGGAGGTCGCCCAGGATCTCCTGGTACGCGCCCAGCAGGAAGACGCCCAGGTAGTACGGCTCGACGCCCGCGCACTCGCCGGGGAGGTCCTTGACGGTGTGGAGTTCCAGCGTCTTCTTCTCCACGCGCTTGTCGACGAAGCGGTCGATCTTGCCGTCCGAGTCGCAGGTGATGTCGGCGAGGATGCCGCGGCGAGTAGGCTCTTCTTCGAGGCGGTGGATGGGGACGATGGGGAAGAGCTGGTCGATGGCCCAGGAGTCGGGCATGCTCTGGAAGAGCGAGAAGTTGCAGAAGTAGATGTCGCTGAGCAGGTCGGGCAGGTTCTCGAACTCGTTGGGCAGTTCGCCGCGCTTGCTGGCTTTCTCGAGCAGTTTGTGCCCGATGGCCCAGAACAGCCGCTCGGCGACGGCGCGCATGGGCAACGACATGTAGCCCAGCGAGAAGAGGCTCATCGCTTCGTCGCGGGCCTGCGTGGAGTCGTGGTACGCCTCCAGCAGGTTGCGATCGGTCATCGTGTTGTACGTCTCGAGCAGGTCCAGCACCGGCTGGGGCACTTCGGTCTCGGCCTTCATGGCCTCGAGGATGCTGGGCATCTCCGGATCGGCGGCGAACTGGCTCGTGCCCAGCACGTCCATGATGAGCACCGACGAGTACGCGACCATGGCGCGGCCGGACTCGGTGATGACGCGGGGGTGGGGCACCTTGGCGTCGTCGCAGACGGACTTGATGCGGTACACCACGTCGGCGGCATATTCCTGAACGGTGTAGTTGATCGACGACGACCACGCCGACTGCGACCCGTCATAGTCGATGCCCATGCCGCCGCCGATGTCGAGGGTGGTGACGCCGGCGCCGAGGCGGTGGAGTTCGCAGTAGACGTGGGTGAGTTCGTTGACGGCGTTTTTGAGGACGCGGATGTCGTACAACTGGCTGCCCACGTGGCAGTGGACGAGGTTGAGGCAGTCGAGCATGCCGTGCTTCTTGAGGTACTCGACGGCCTGCAGCACCTCGGACACGAACAGCCCGAACTTGGAACGCACGCCCGCCGACGACTCCCAGCGCCCCGCGCCGCGCGACGAGAGCTTCACGCGCACCCCGATCTTGGGGCGGACGCCGTACGCCTTGGCGTGCTTGACGATCAGTTCCAGTTCACTGAACTTCTCGACGACGGGGATGATGTTGCGCCCGAGCTTGGTGGCCAGGATGACGGTTTCGATGAACTCGTCGTCCTTGAAGCCGTTGCAGATGATGGGCATGCCGTTGACGCCCGGACCGCCCGCAGAAGCGGAGAGGCCCAGCACGGCGAGCAGTTCGGGCTTGGAGCCGGCCTCAAGGCCGAAGTCCAGTTCGACGGCGAGCGAAGCGATCTGCTCGCAGACGTGACGCTGCTGGTTGACCTTGATGGGGTAGACGCAGCAGTAGCCGCCGGCGTACTGCTGCTCGGCCATCGCGTCGTTGAAGGCTTTGCGCATCTCGCGCAAGCGGTGTTCGAGGATGTCGTTGAAGCGCAGCAGCACCGGCGTGTGGATGCCGCGGTCGCGCAGGCCCTGAACGACCTCGTGCAGGTCGATCTGGCGCGCGGGGTCCTTCGTGGGCATGATCGTGCAGTGACCCGCGGGGTTCACGCCCACGTAGCCCTTGCCCCAGTCGTGCAGGCCGTAGAGCTTGGCGGATTCCTCCACCGTCCAGCGACCATGAAGGAAGATGTTCTTCGATGAGGAGATGGTGGCCATCGACGCTGACGGGTCCTGTCACGAATGTCGGCCTTGGCGTCGGCGGGATCGTGTCCGCGACAGGGCCAAGGCCGGTGCGGCAGCGCGAGGTCGGCGAGTGCGCATTTCGCCGGCGCGCTGCGTGAGAGAAACGATATCGCCTTTCGACGGCGGAGCAAGCGCGGATTTGAGAAATGCGCTTCGCGTTACCCATTGGCGGCCGGGAGACTCCTAGCGGGCGAATCCGAACCGCTCGACCGTGAAAGGCCCCCATGCCCGATCTGTTCACCCCGATGCACCTGGGCGACATCGCCATCCCCAACCGCGTGCTCATGGCCCCGCTCACGCGGTGCCGGGCGGGGGCCGGCTTCGCCCCCACCGCTCTGAACGCGCAGTACTACGCCCAGCGTGCCGGGTCGGGGCTGCTGATCAGCGAGGCCACCTGCATCGAGCCCCGGGCCCACGGATACCCCAGCGTCCCAGGCATCCACACGCCCCAGCAGGTCGCCGGTTGGCGGCTCGTCACCGACGCCGTCCACGCCGCCGGCGGCCGGATCGTCTGCCAACTCTGGCACGTCGGGCGCGTCTCGCACTCGGCCTACCAGCCCGGCGGGGCCCCCACCGTGAGCAGCGCGGCGGTGGCGAAGGCGTCGGCGGTGCGGCTGCCCGACGGGTCGCGGGTCCCGGCCGACGCGCCGCGGGCCCTGACCTCGCGGGAGGTGTGGGAGGTGATCGAGCACTACCGACAGGCTGCGCGGCTGGCGAAGGAGGCGGGCTTCGACGGCGTCGAGATGCACGGGGCCAACAGTTACCTCCCCGAGCAGTTCCTCCGCGACGGGCTGAACACGCGGACGGACGAATGGGGCGGCACTCTGGAGAACCGGGCGCGGTTCCATCTCGAGGCCGTCAAGGCCTGCGTCGACGTCTGGGGGCCCGGGCGAGTGGGCGTCCGGCTTTCACCCTCGGGCGCCTACGCGGACCTGACCGAGTCCAACCCCCGTGGCACCTACGGCTACTTGGTGCAGCGCCTGGACGACATGGGCCTGGCGTACCTGCACATCATGGAAGCCTGGGTGGGCGACGAGGCCAAGACGCGCCGCGAACTGCCCTGGTGGGAGCCGATCCCGGTGTCGTACTTCCGCGGGCTGGCGAAGCGGACGCCGATCATCGTGAACTCGGGGTTCACATTCGAGAAGGCGACGGCGTATCTGCGCGAGGGGTGGGCGGATGCGGTGGCGTTCGGAAGGCTGTACATCGCCAACCCGGACCTGGCGGAACGCTTCAAACGGGGCGGGGCAGGGGCGGCGCTGAACACGCCGGATGAGAGCACGTTTTACACGCCGGGGGAGCGGGGGTACACGGACTATGCGGGGATGGAGTAGAGGGAGCGCGAATCGCGAATCGCGAGTGGCGAATCGGGATGAGGGGAATAGGGGCTTGGTGCTTGGTGCGTAGTGCGTGGTGCGTGGTGCGTGGTGGAAGAGGGAAAGACAGAGAAGCGCTTGGGTTAGGCGGGGTGATTGACCGGGGCTTGGCGTTGATGGGGTGGCGCGGGACTGGCTGTCCCTTGACAGACACGTGGATGGGGCCCGAGTTCACGAACGATCGCTTGCGCGCCGGGCTTCGTCAGCGGGACCTGGGTCCGGGGTGGTCGGCAGGGGCGGCTGGCCCATCGCCTCGACCATCGCCGCGTGCGGCTTGCTGCCGGGCCAGAAGCGGTTGAGGTCGCCGCATTCGGGGCAGGTGACGGCGTTGTTGACCAGGGGGATGCCGGCGAGGGGGTATTGGCAGCCGCCGCAGCGGGGGAGACCATGCCCCTCGCGCAAGCTGATGAGGCGGCGTCGCCAGTCGAGGGTGTTCACTTGTGTCACCAGTGCGAACAAGAGGCCCAAGGCGATGACCGACAGGAGCACGGTGGTCAACGTGGACAGAACGAGCTCAGAGGCTCGCACGCCCGGGATGGCGACGAGTTCGGCGCTGATGGCCTGGCCGCCCCATCTGGAGGCCTTGAGTGCGAACGAAAGACCGAAGCAGATCAAGATCGAGTGAAGGAACTGAAACACCCGGGAGGGCGGCAGTCGGCGATCAACCGTGCGAGCCAGACGCCAACGTCGCGCGTCGGACCAATTCTCAAACTCGGCGAGCCCTCGCGTGACGCGCCGCGCATGCCAAGCCTTGAAGGCCTGCACGGCGGGCTTGGTGAGCCACAATGAGAGCGCCCTCAGCCAGTGGGGTGCATCCTGCTTGTAGCCGGCGGACAGGAACGCCCCCCCAAGGATGAGCGCCACGAGAAACGCGGCCGCGGGGCCCACGAAGTACGCGACCAGCGGCACCAGCGCGAAACCGCAAAGGGCAATCCCAGGGGGCACCGCCCACGACCCGCCCTTCGGCTTGGCGCGCTCGCCCCCCACTCACTTCCCCTTGGCGGGGAACAGGAACTTCAGGGCGGCTTCGGCGCGGGCGGCCCAGGCGGCTTCGGTGTGCTCGGCGTCGGTGTTGTTGGCGTCGACGGTGGCGCCGGCGGCCTTGAGGCGCTCGGCGAAGTCGGCGGCGTGGGCGAGGTAGGACTGGTTGGACTCGCGCGAGGCTTCGTCCTTGCCGGCTTCCATGGTGCCCATGCCGAAGTAGACGCGGGCGGGCCAGCGGGCGACGGACTCGAAGTGCTTGAGGGTGACGGCGGACTTGCCCAGGCCGCTCATGCTCTCCAGGTAGAGCTTGCCGAACTTGTCGGGGTGCCTCGCGCCGGCCTCGGCGGCGATGAGCGCGCCGAGGGAGGAGCCGCCGATGGCGGTGTTCTCGGGGCCGGTCTTGACGCGGAAGGCGCGCTCCACGCGCGGCATGACCACGCCGGTGAGCCAGCGGACGTAATCATCGCCCCGCGGCGACGCGCCCTGAACGATCTCGAAGGGCGAGTACTCGCTGGCCCGCGCCGCGCCCTGGTGCGGGATGCCGACGATGATCAGCGGCTCGATCGCGCCGCTCTTGATGAGGCGGTCGGCGGCTTCGTCAAGCCCCCACTCGGCGGGGACGTTGGGCAGCTTCATGAACAGGTTCTGCCCGTCCTGCATGTACAGCACCGGGTAGGTCTTGCCCTTGTTCTCCGGCGCGTCATAGCCCGGGGGCAGATACACCAGCAGGTCGCGCTGGCCGTTGTCCGCGACGATGCCGCCCCCGGGAACCTGCAGCCGGCGGATGGTGCTGTCGCTCTTGACTTCGTAGTAGGGGTTGAGGTCGGGGCGCTGGGCGCTGGTGGGGCGCTGGTCGCCCCACTTGGGGACCTCAAACTCGAAGACGGGGCGCTCGTCGGGGCCCAACTTGGACTTGTCGATGGGCGGCAGCGAGCGGTTGTTGATGACCTTGAGTTCCGTGTCGAGCTCTTCAAGGTCCCACGAACCGCGCGTGAACTTGAACGCGATCGGAGTGTCCGGGCGCCCCTTGGGGATCACGATCTGCCAGCGGCCGTCGCTGCGGGGCTCGAGCTGCTGGGTGCGGTCGCTGGGGTCCCAGCCGTTCCACGAGGAGGCCAGATGGATCGGCGACTGCGTGGAGGCCAGGCCCGTGAGGTCCTTGACGATGAGCGTGAAGCCCTGCGGGAGATACTCGGGGCGGATCATGGTGGAGGGAGAAGCCGGCGCGGGCTCCGCGACGCGCGAGTTCGAGGCCAGCGCGAGGCGGGCGAACTGGTCGCGGCTCTTGCGGGCGGCATCGCGGTCGATCATGAACCACAAGCCGGAGACGATCGCGATGGGGGCCATGAGCCAACCGGTGAGGACGAACTTATTCATGGCCAAAGTGTATCCGCCGCGACGAGCAGGATGGCCCGTTCGGGGGGTGAACATGTTCCGAATCTGACGGACGGGCAAACCACGAAAGCCGTAGCCCTTGGCGCGACGGGTGGGCGGGGGTGTTGGCGAAATCCATTCTAGAAGCGAGGCCCGGGGCACTTTCGGCAAGCGCAACGGGCCGGAACAGGGGCGGGGGATCAACCATGTTTGACGCCTTCAACAAGACGTACGCCTGGATGTCCGAGGTGCTGGGCGGCAACGCCAACACGAACCTAGTGCTCATGGGGTTCGTCGCCATCGGGCTGGGATGGCTCGTGCTGCGCGCCGTAAGGACCGGCGCGGCGATCGGCGCCGCGGCCCGCGCCACCGCCGGCAACGGCAGCGACCCGACGCTGCTGCTGGCCCTCCGCCAGGCCGAGGCCCGCATCAAGCAGTTGGAGGACGAGATCGACCAGTTGTCGCGTCAGCGGACGTATGGGCGAGCGGGGTGAGGGGAAGAAGGCACTGGGCATCAGGCACCGGGCACTGGGAACTGGTGGCCCAGCCACCTCGTCACCGCGTCAACGCGTCAACTCGGCACCCGAACTCCCTCATACCAATCACCGCCCGCGCTTCCGCGTGCGCTCCAGCCGCTGCTGCAAACGCCAGCGCTCGATCGCCTGGTGGTCGCCGCTGAGCAGCACCTCCGGCACGCTCCGCCCCATCCACTCGCGCGGCTTGGTGTAGTGCGGGCAATCCAGCAGACGCGTGCCCTCAGGCACTTCGATGCGGTCGCGCTTGGGCGTCTGCGGCCCGCCGCGGAAGCTCTCCGCGACCGAGAAGCTGTCCTGCTGGGCGGACTGCTCATCGCCCAGCGCGCCGGGCAGAAGACGGATCACCGCGTCCATGAGCACCAGCGCCGCCAGTTCCCCGCCCGAGAGCACGAAGTCGCCCAGGCTGATCTCCTGCGGCTGCAGCACGTCGATGGCGCGCTGGTCGATGCCCTCGTAGTGCCCGCAGATCAGCAGCAGGCGGGGCTGGCGCGCCAGGTCCTCGGCCATCGCCTGCGTAAACGTGTCGCCCGTGGGCGTCAGGAACACCCGCCGCGCGGGGCGCGGGTCCCGGGCCTCCACCGCCATCACGGCGTCGTACACCGGCTGGGCCATCATCACCATTCCCGGCCCGCCGCCAAACGGGCGGTCGTCGGTCTTCTGGTGCTTGTCGGTGGTAAAGGCGCGGATGTCGGTCGCATGCCACTCAGCAAGCCCGGCCTGGCGGGCCCGCCGCGGGATGCTGGTGCCCAGCACCGCCCCGGGCGCATCGGCGAACATTTCGGGGAAGGTCGTCAGGATGTCAAAGCGGAGGGGCACGGGGGATTATTCGGGGTTCGCCGACGCTGTGCGCACGCACGAACCCCTCACACCACCGCCGCCTCCGGCGCGAGTTGCTCGCTCTCCTCGCGCAGGGCGATCTTGATCGGCCCGCGGTCCTGCTGCGTCGCCCGCAGCTTGCCGTAGCGGATCAGTTCGAGCATCGCCAGGAACAGACCGATGCACTCCGAGCGTGAGCGGCCGCGGAAAATCTCTGTGAAGTACATGGCACGGTCCGACCCACCGTCGCGCTTCAGGCGCGTGAGCAGGTCTTCAGCGTGAACCTGGATGGGCGTCTCGTCATCCAGCACGCGGTGTTCGCCAACTCGCGCGAAGTCCACCGTTTCGATGATCTTCGTGAACGCCGCGACCAGGTCCAGCAGCGTGAGGTCCTCGAGCTCGACGGCCTCGTTCTCATCCGCGGGCGGCGCGGGGGCGGCGGCGGCATACGCCGGGGCCGCCGCGAACCGCTTCTCCCACTGCTGCTGCCGCGACTCCAGCGCCATCGCCGCGTCGCGGTACTTCTTGTACTCCATGAGTTGACGGACCAGTTCGGCCCGCGGGTCGGCGGCGGGCTCGGGCGCCCGCCCATCCTCGCCCGCTCCATCACCCTCGTCGCGGCGCTGCGCCGGCATCAGCATCCGCGACTTGATCTCCATCAGCGTCGCGGCCATCACCAGGAACTCGCCCGCCGTCTCCACATCCAGCGCGGCGACCCCGCCGGCACCCTCCAGGAAGGCCAGGTACTGGTGCGTGATTTGCCCGACCGGGATGTCGTGAAGGTCCACCTCGCTCTTGCGGATGAGGTAGAGCAGCAGGTCCAGGGGGCCCTCAAAGGCGTCGAGGCGGACCTGATATTCGGGGATCATGCGCGGCCTCCTGCCCTTTCTGGGTACCCCGGCTCTCCGAGCCGGCTCCTCTTCGTCCTTCACCCGCCCGCAACCCACCCCCGCGGCCACAGGATAACCCCCACCGCGATATCATGCCAACCCGGAAGCCCACGCTTTGCCGACACCCCATCCCCCATCGCTGCCGTCAGACCCGTCCCGGTCCAGCATCCGCGCCGAGGAAGCCGCCTTGGCCCGTCGAGTGCTGCTGGCGGAGTCTTCCGCCGTGGGGCAGGTCGCCCAGCATCTGGGGCCCGAGTTCCACCGGGCGGTGGACCTGATCTGCGACGCCGAGCGCGCGGGCGGCAACGTGCTGGTGGCGGGCCTGGGCAAGTCCGGGCTGATCGGGGCCAAGATCTCGGCGACCCTCACCAGCCTGGGCATCTCCTCCCACTTCGTCCACCCCACCGAAGCGGCCCACGGCGATCTGGGCAATTTCCGCAACCGCGACGTGTGCCTGGCTCTGTCGTACAGCGGCGAGACCGACGAGGTGATCGCCCTGGCCGCGACCCTGAAGCAGGACGGGATCCCGGTCATCAGCATCACCTCAGGGGCGGGGGCCGAGCCCAGCGGGCTGGCCCGCGTCTCGACCGTGGCCCTCGCCATCGGCGAGGTGGAACACGAGCACCGCCTCTCGCCCGCGCCGACGGTCTCCACCACCGCGACGCTGGCCCTGGGCGACGCGCTGGCGCTGTGCGCCGCGGCCCGTCTGCGAGTCACGCACGACGATTTCGCGAGGCGCCACCCCGGGGGCGCGCTGGGAGGGCGAATGAAGCTGATCACCGACGCGCTGCGCTTCGTCGTGGGCAAGACCCTGCACCCGGTGCCCATGAACGTCACCGTAGCCCAGGCGCTACGGCTCTCCGAGGTTGATGGGCGACGCCCCGGGGCCATCCTGGTCGTGGACGCAAACGGTCGCCTGGCGGGGCTCTTCACCGACGGCGACCTGCGCCGCCTGGTCCTCAAGGACCCCGCGAACATCAACGAGCCCATCACCAAGTACATGACCGCCAACCCCCAGACGCTGCCCGATACCGCCCGGGTGGAGGACGCCGAGCGCGTCTTCCGCGAACACCGCCGCGACGAGATCCCGATCGTGGACGGAAACGGCAAGCCGGTGGGCCTGCTCGACGTGCAGGACCTGATCGCGCTGCGGGTGGTGAAGGAGTGAGCGCCCCCCCCACCATCCAGCTGCTGGCACTCGACGTCGACGGCGTGCTGACCGACGGGTCCATCCTTCTGGACGCCGATGGGCGCGAAATCAAGCGGTACTACGCGGCGGACGGCGTGGCTCTGCGGACATGGACGCGGCTGGGTCTTCAGGCGGCGGTCATCACGGGTCGCACCAGCACGTCGCTGCTGCACCGCCTGGCGGAACTGGGCGTTCCTCATGTGATCCAAGGGTCGAAAGACAAGGCCGAATCGCTGCGCAAACTCACCGCGGCCACCGGCGTTCAGCCCGCGAACATGGCCTTCCTCGGCGACGACTGGCCCGACCTGCCGGTGCTGCGTCGGGTGGGCTATCCGATGGCGGTAGCCGACGCCGCCGAACAGGTGAAAGCCCTGGCGCGGTTTGTCACCCCCCGGCGAGGCGGCCGCGGCGCGGTGCGCGACGCGGTTGAGCACCTGCTTTCCCATTTGGGCCTGATGGAGCGGGCCCTGTCGCTGTACGATCAGCCCTGATGCCCAAGGGAAGATCCAAGCCGATCAATCTCCGCCGCACCGGGCTGGTCGTGGCCGTGGGTGTCGGTCTGATCTGCGTGGGGCTCACGCTGTTCATGCTGGCGCGTCGGGGGGGCACGTCGGGCGGGGGCGCCAGCGTCGGTCCGATCTCCGACGTAAAGCGTCCGGCGGACGTGGCCCGGCTGGGCGAAAACCTGACCAGCGTGGGCAAGGCGACCATCCAGTACGTGGACCGTCGCGACCCTTCCCGCGTCGCGGGCACCATCCAGTGGACGGCGCTGGAGCCCCTGCCCAACAACCGCGCCACGGTCAGCGAGCCTCGCGCCTCGATCTTCATGAAGGACGGACGCACGATCGTCGTCGCGTCGCCCAAGGCCCGGCTGTTCACCCCGCCCGGAAGCCAGCAGCCCGAGTCCGGGTTCTTCGAAGGCGGCGTGCTGGTCGCCCTCTTCTCGCCCAGAAGCGACGGCTCGGTGAACACCGCCGAGGACGCGCCGGTGATGCTCTTCCACGCGGCCTCGCTCTCGTTTGACATCGCCCTGGGCGAACTGTCCAGCGGCGAGAACTTCGTGGTGAGCACGCGCAACATGGAAGTGCGCGGGCGGGCCTTCCGCGTGCTGTTCAACCAGGTGGCCGAGCGCATCGAGAGGCTGGATATCGAGAAGATCGAACTGGCCCGCGTGGCTCCGGGCGTGCGCGGACCGGACGACGAGCCGCGCTCGTCCAGCGCGGACGCCAACGCGACGGCGAAGGACAAGGCCCCTTCCCTCTTCAACCCCGATGGCACCGTGGCGGTCGCCCAGAACGCGACCGTGACGCTCTACCAGATCCTCGCCCAGGGTGACGTGACCCTCAAGCAGCGCGGCCGCTCGCTCAAGGCCGACACCCTCAGCGTCTGGACGCGGCTGATCGACAACGCTCTGCCGCCCGGGGCGATCCCCAGCGATGATGAGCCGCAGCGCGGGCTGCCCGGGGCGCCGCAGACCGCTGAAAGGGCCAAGCCCCCCCAGCCTCCCGCGCCGCCGCTGGTGAAGGGCATGCCCGAAGCGACGCTCGCCGCGCCGCCCGTGCTCTGCCCCATCACCGATGACGACATCACCATCGCGTGGACCGGACCGCTGCAGATGATCCCGCTGGCGGCGCCCCCGCCCGAACTGGACAAGGACTTCGTGTTCGCCCGCTTCGCCTCGCCGAGATCGGGGCAGGTCTCCCTCGCCGACACCGCCTTGAACTTCACCGGCGGGTCCCCCTCGCTCGACGTCGCGGCGACGCGGCGTGAAGTCGTCCTCAGCGGAACCGCGCCGGCTGATGTTCGGCTCTCGCTGGGCGACCGCGGCTCGCTGTCCGCCGCCCACACCGCCCTGAACCTCGCCGAGGGGCTGGTGTTCGTGCGCGGGGCGGGCAAACTCGCGACGGCCAAGGGCGACCCGCGGACCATCGAGTGGACCGACCAGGCGAACTTCGCCTTCGCCAAGAGCGACGGGCGCACCACCGACCGCCTGGACTGGGCCAACTTCTCCGGCAAGGTGTCGGCCTCGCAGAAGGATGCCAAACTCGAGGCCGACGGGCTGCTCGCCAGGTTCGCCGCCGCGCGGGGCACGGGCGAGCCGGTGCTCTCCGAGGTGCGCGCCCAGCGGGCCGTCGCCTCCAGCGGATCGCGTCAGTCGCTGCAGGGCGATGAACTGCTCGTGCGCTTCGGCGAACCCATCGGCGGCGACGTCTCGCCCGAGTCGGTGCAGGCCACGGGGCGCGTGTACGGCCGCTCCAGCGACAATCACCTCTACAGCGATGCGCTGCTGGTGGAACTGGACCGCGAGCCCACGGGCGAACCCGCGGTGCGCAAGGCCTATGCCGACGGGAACGTCTCCTTCGAGCGCGGACGCGAGCCCGACGGGCAGCGCCCGCTGGTGGTGAACACCGATCGCCTCACCGTCACCATGCCCGAAGAGCGGATCGAACTCGTCGGCCCGCTCACCAGCGTCACCTCGGGCGGGGCCACCGTCACCGGTTCGCAGATGGCCATCGAGGGCTCCCGGCGTGAGCTGTTCGTCCACGGCCCCGGGCTCTTCACCCTGCGCCGCAAGCTCGACAGCGGCGGCTTCGCCCCGCGCCCCATGCTCACCAGCGCGTGGGACTCCTCCATGCGAGTCAACGATCTGGGCGGCATCGCCGAACTCATCGGCAACGCCCGCGCGGTCGCCACGCCCAAGAACGACGAGATCGACTGGCTGAACTCCGAGAGGCTGATCATCGGGTTCACCCCCGGAGCCGGCAACGCACCCGCCGGCGCCCCCACCGTGGCCAACCGTCCCGACCCCGTGGCGATGACCCTGGGCGCGGGCACGCCCGACAGCGGCGACCGCCGCCTGCTGCGGATGGAGGCCATCGGCGCCAGCGTGGAGCAGGGCCAGGGCGCGCGGGCTTCGGTGGAGTCGCGGCAGTTCGCGCTCGACCGCGACGCCTCGGGCGCCGTGACACGAACCCTGCGCCGCCACCTCTACCTCGAGGGTGACCGCATCCTCGCCGGAGCCGATCAGGGCACGCTCAACGTGCCGGGCGTGGGCCGGCTGCTCATCGATCAGCGCGAGCCCGAACGCACCGAACAGGAAATCGCGGCCCCCACCCGCGCGGGGCAGGACGGGCTCATCGACGTGTCGCGCGGCAAGACCGGCACCAGCCTCTTTGACTGGACCGGCTCGCTCATGCTCAACCGCTCCACCAACCTGCTGAGCATCAGCGACTCCGTCAGGCTCATCCATCGCCGCGGGCCCACCGACCCGATCATCACGCTGCAGTGCCAGACCATCAACGGCGAACTCCGCGACGCCGCCGGCGCGAGCGGCGATGCCGGCCAGGACCCCATGCTGCGGCCCGCCGAACTCCGCGCCGCGCAGGCCTTCGGCAACGTCTTTGTGCAGAGCGACGACGGCAAGCAGATGACCGCCGAGCAGCTTGCGTTTGACGTCGACCGCCAGGTTTTGGAAGCCTCGGGCGGGTCCGAAAGCCGCGTGTCGTTCATGGACCCGACCAAGTCAGCCCCTGTTCTGGCCCAGCGGCTGCTGTGGTTCCTCCGCGAGGGGCGGGTGGAAGTGATCCAGCCCTCCGCGGTCATCATCCCGCGGTGAGTGGTGTGCGCCGTTGGCCCCCGGCGGTGCAAGCGGGGGAGCCGGCGACCAAGGCGTATCATCCTCCTCATGCCGCAGCACGCGGACGCCAACCAGCGATTCACCGAAATCCTCCGCCACGCCGGGCTGCGGGTGACCGAAGTCCGCCTCAGCGTGCTCGCGGTCCTCTCCAAGGGCCAGGCGGCGGGACACGCGCTGCTGGCGGCCGACGTGGCCGCGGCCCTGCCGCACGCCGACCGCGTGACGGTCTACCGCACGCTCAGCACGTTCGTGGACGCGGGGATCGCCCACCGCGTGGACCCGGGCGACCGCGTCTTCCGCTTCGGGCTCACCGATCACGCCCACTGCGACGGCGACGATCACGACCACGAGCACCCGCACCTGGTGTGCGACGCGTGCGGGGTGGTGCAGTGCCTTGACGACGCGGTCGTCACCATCCAGCCCCGGCGCGGGGCCGCGGGAACGTGGCGGCAGATCCGTCAGCAACAGGTGACCCTCCACGGGACCTGCCAGTCCTGCCAGTCTCCCGACGCGCGCCGCGCGAGCGGGGCCGGCTCCCGCGGATAACCTGACCCATGCCCCCGCGCCGCAAACCCGCCAAAGCGCGCCCGACCGCCCGCAAGCGTCGCCCAGCCGCGGAGCCCGTCGCCCCGGACTACGCCGCGATCCCCGCGTCCCGCTCCCTCGGCCTGCGCGAGCTGTTTTGGAACAACGTGGTGCGCGAGATGCTCACCAACCTCTCGATGCTGTCGATGAGGCTGGAGTCCGAGTCCAAGCGCCCCGGGGCCGACTTGAAGGCCATCCGCGCCGAGGCCCAGGTCTTCGACGGGCGAATGGCCGTGCTCACCCGGCGCGGGCAGCGCGTGCCCATCGCGCGGGTCTTGCCCGTGTTCGCCTGCGGGGTCACCGGCACGCCCGAGAACCGCGCGCTCTCGGTGGCCGTGGAGTGCACGGTGTTCGAGATTGTCACCCCCAGCGGCGAAGTTTGGACCATGCCCGTCTCGGAAGTGCGAGCCGTCCACGCGCTCACCGAGCAGTTGCTCCGCCAGATCGAGCGCGAAGAACAGGCCGGGCAGAGCAGGCCCAAACCGTTCGGGTTTGCGGCGTTTACCAGCCTGGCCGCCCCGCGGGCCCGCCGCGGTCGGGACAACACCCGGGGCGGCACCAGCACCGATGCAGGGGGTCCCGCCTCCCGCAAGTCCAGCCCATGATTCCGGATACCTCGGGCCGGGGCCCAACATCCTAAACCCGCGGCCGTGCGAACAGGCCGCAGGGGAAGCCCATGAGCACGCCGCGATTCCTGATCGCCATCCCGATCTACAACGAGCAGAAGTACATCCAGCGTGTGCTGTCGGCTGTGCTTGAGCATGCCCCCGACGTGCTCGTCATCGACGATGGCTCCACCGATCACACCCCTGACCTCCTCCGCAAGTTCCCCGTCGAGGTCATCCGCCACGCGACCAATCACGGCTACGGGCGCTCGCTGCGCGACGCCTTCGGTTACGCCGCCTGCGCGGGCTTTGACTGGGTGATCACGATGGACTGCGACGAGCAGCACGAGCCCGCGTCCATCCCCCGCTTCATCGAGATGGCGGGCGAAGACGGGTTCGCCCGCTGGGACATCGTCAGCGGCTCGCGCTACATCTCCTCCATGGACGAGACGACCACGCCCCCCGCCGACAGGCGCGCGATCAACGTCCAGATGACCGAGGAGATTAACACCCGCCTGGGCCTCAATCTCACCGACTCATTCTGCGGGTTCAAGGCTCACCGCGTCAGTGCGATGAAGCGCCTCCGCCTCAGCGAGGACGGCTACGCCTTCCCCATGCAGTTCTGGGTCCAGAGCGTCGCCGCGGGCCTGCGCACGGGCGAACTGCCCGTGAAGTTGATCTACAAGGACCTCAACCGCTCCTTCGGGGCCGATCTGGATGACCCCACCGTCCGGCTCGCCCACTACCGCGACGTGCTCCACGCCGAGATCGTGCGCTGCGCCGCTCGCCTGCCCGAGTCCGCGGCCGCCGGCCTGGTTCAACTCGCCCCGCGCGCCGCGCGGCTGGTGGGCTGATCGCGTCTACCGTCAACCGTGCCGCCACCTTCCCCCCCCACCGCGCCCGCCGCTGCACCGCGGCTCCTGCCCGACCCGGCGCGGTGGCCCCGAGCACCCCGGGAAGTGCCGACCGAGGCTCACCGTCGCTTCCGCCAGCAACTGGGGCTCCCCACCGACCGCCCCGTCGTGCTCAGCGGCCACCAGGTGACGCTGTGGCACGCGGGCATTCTGGCCAAGGTCTTCGCCGCCCGTGCGTGGGCCCGGCGGATGGGCGGCGCGGCAGCGTGGGTGGCGCTGGATCATGATCCGGAGGACTTCTCCACGCTCCGCGTGCCCGTGCGCGAGGCCGGCGGACCGCTGGCTGCTCGCGTGATCCCCCTCGCGCCCAAGGCACTCGCCAACAACCTCGAAGCCGGCATCCCGCCGATGCACCTGCCCACGTTCGAGCCCTCACGCTCGGCCGCGCCCTCACTCGCCCTGCCCGAGCTGGAATCACGCCTCGCGCAAATCCGCGACGCGCTGGAGCGCGCCCGATCCGCCTCGACCAGCGCGGCCGAGCAGGTGACCCGCGCCACGCACGACCTGTGTCCCGGCGGCCTGCCGACGACGGTCTTCTCCTCCCGTCTGGCGGACACGGACTTCTTCGCCTCGCTGGTGTCGAAGATGCGCGAAGACCCCCGCGCATGCCACGAGTGCTACAACGCCGCGCTCGCCGCCGCGCCCGAGGCCCGGCTCACCCCGCTTGGCGCGCCGGGCGGAAGGCTTGAACTGCCCCTGTGGACGTTCGAGTCCGCCACGGGCGTTCGCCGCCGGGTGTACGCCGACATGCTGCAGCCCGGGGCGAGAATCCGCCTCGCGCCGCGGGCTCTGCTGCTCTCGGGCGTGCTGCGCCTGGGCGCGTGCGACGTGTTCATCCACGGCCTGGGCGGCGGCGCGACCGACGAGCCCGGCGCGGGCGGGTATGACCGCGCCACCGAAGCGTGGCTGCAGGCCTGGCTGGGCGAGCCGCTCGCCCCCGCCGTCGCCGCAAGCGCCACGCTCCACCTGCCCCTGGCCGACGGGCCCGAGATCACGCCGGCGCAA
The DNA here is from genome assembly GCA_022843545.1 of Phycisphaerales bacterium. Taxonomy (GTDB): domain Bacteria; phylum Planctomycetota; class Phycisphaerae; order Phycisphaerales; family UBA1924; genus JALHNL01. The sequence continues at coordinate 25,277 of JALHNL010000004.1, forward strand.
GCGGCGCAGGCGTCCTGGCGTGCGCACGCCACGCCCCACTCGCCCGCGATGGTGGGCGATGCCGACCGGGCGCGGCGCAAGACCGAACTGATCGCCCAAATCGCGGCGGCGCCGCGCCGTTCGCCCCAGCGGCGCGAGACCTTTCTGGCCCTTCAGGCTCTCCTATCTGAGCATCGCGCGTCCCATTCCGCGGAGGTCGGCGCCGCGCGTCAGGCCGCCGCCTTGGCGCGCCGCGGGCTGGCCGAACGCGGCGTGGCCTTCGATCGCACCTGGGCCTTCCCGCTTCACGCGCCCGAAGCGCTCGAGGATCTGAGGTCACGCATCGAAGCGGCCCTCACTTAGCCAGCTCGCGCCGCAGCGTCCGCGCGCCGACCATCCACAGCACCATCGCGGCCATCATCGCCATCCCCAGATACTTCCACTCCTCCACCCAGGGCAGCTTGGGCACCAGCGTGCCCGCGAGGTACGCGCCCCACGGCCACACGAGCGAGGGCGAAAGCGAGGTCTCGCCCCGTGCCCGCATCGCGCGGTCCATCAGCGCCGCCGCCACCACCGCATGCAGCACGTAATAGTGCGACTGGCAGATGGGCAGCAGGAACAGGTTCACCATCACCAGCAAACCCAGCAGCAGCGGCGTGTCGCGCCGCGCCTCGCGCTTCCACAGCCCGCCCGCCCACATCGTCGCCAGCACCATCGCCCCGCCGATGCCCAGGTGCACCAGCTTCATCCAGAACGGAAAGTCCATCGGTCGCTCGCCCGCCGGCGTGAGCAGATAGACCGTCCGGAAGATCACGCCCAGCGGCGTCTGGTTGTCGGACTTGAGCGTGCCCAGCAGTTCCTTGTCGCGTGTGGTGTCCTCACCCAGTCCAACCGCCGGAAGCACCAGCGCGTGGACCCACTGGTCGTGGTAAGCCAGCGTCTTGGACCAGCCGATGGCGACGCCCGGGATGACAAACCCCAGCACGCCCAGCCCCGCCGCCGCGCCCAGCAGCCACCGCCAGTCCCGTCTCCACAGCGGGTAGAGCAGCAGAAACGCGGGCATGAACTTCAGCACGATCGCCCCCGCCAGCCAAACGCCGGCCCAGAACGACCGCCCCCGCACCGCGCACAGCACCATCCCCGCCAGCATCATGAGCAGCAGCGTGTTCACCTGCCCGCGCGTGACGGTCACGACCACCGCCGGCGCGGTGAACGCCAGCGGCCACAGCCGCAGGGCCCACCACCGGCGCGAGAAGGCCGCCGATGGTCGATCGCCGGTGGACTCCTCCACCGCCCGCGCCAGCCAGTGCAACCCCACGCACAGCGCGCCGACCGTCACCAGATACCAGATCACCACCGCGACGGGGTAAGGCAGCGTCCCCGGCGGATCCGGCTCGCCCGCGTCGGCCCACGAGGGGTACTCCCGAGTCGGGCCCAGCCTCGGCGGCGTCGGCGGTGGTGGCGGCTGCCCCAGCGGCTGCATGAGCACCGCGAGGAGCACCGGGTAGTGGTAGTGCCACTCGTTGGTGTCATGCACCGTGTAGACGTTGCGGTCCGTGCGGATCGCCCACGCGGCGCGGAAGAACACATCCGCGTCCGTGCGGCGCTGGGTCAGGAACGCCGAACGCTGCAGCGTGAGCGCCCCCACCCCCACGACCACCAGGAGCATGGACCACACCAGCGCGCGCTCAACGCGGGTCAATCGATGCGGGGCGGGATGGGCCGAAAGGGGCACGAGGTGAGATTAGCCGATCCTGGGAAGCCCGACACTCTTGGGTGGCCCGGCACTCCGTGCCGGGCTTTCCCCTCTACCCCAGCCACGCCCGCAGGTCGCTCGCCGCCGCGTCCTCGCTCGCCGGGATCGTCCGCACCACCCGCAGCACGCCGATGCGGGTGCGGATGTCGATGCCCCGTGGGTCGACTCCAACCGCGAGCGGCTCGTGGACCTCGACCAAAAGGGAAGCGGCGGCCGCGCGCCCAAGCGCCGCGCGATCCGCGTTCAGCGCCCTCACCAGCCGCGATTCAGCCTCCGCCAGCGGGTTGGCCAGTTCCAGGTCCCCCGCCTCGCCCACACGCCCCGCGTGTTTGCACGACACCACCGTCAGCACCGCCATCACGCCCGAGGGCGGGCCGTGATAGGCCATCCAGCGGTCAAACCACCGCCCGTCGGCGCCCTCGTCGGCGGGTGCGGTCTCGCACAGCACCTGCAGCCCGCGGTCGTCGTCTTCGGGGACGCACAGAGTCAGGTCGCCCGGCTCGAGCAGCGTGCGCGGCAAAGGCATGAAGAGCCGGCCCGCCCGCCCGTCGATCACGAAGTTCTGCCTGGGCAGCGCCACGCCCCTCGCGAGCACGTCGCCGCGCCGAAAAGCCCACATCACATCCGCAGCGCTCAGGTCCATCGACGGATGTTACCCGGCGCGATCAGCGGGCGTGCCAGTACCAGCGCCGTTCATACCAGTACCGCCCCGCGTTGGACCCGTCGGGATCAAGGTACAGATACTGGTTGGCCTCGCTGGGCAGGTACAGGTACCGCCGGTCGTTCAGGCTCGGCGCCGGCGGCTCGGGCCACTGGCTCGTCGCGAGCATCGGGCCCGGTCGCGAAGCCGACAAGTCGGCGTCGCGCCGCGAAGCCTCGGGCAACTCGGCCAGCCAATCGCCGGGCAACTGCTGCTCGACCTGGGGTGTCTGGAAGACCGCGGCGTTGCCGGGTCCGCCGCGCCACACCGGCGAGTTGGCCCGGTTGATGATCGGGGTGCGGGGGCCGTCGAGTGCGGCGGAGGGCTGGGCGCACCCGCCCAGTGACGACACGATGATCGCGCCCAGAGCGAGGGTCAGGGGCGTGCAGGCGGGTCGGCGGCGGGTAAACACGGGTATGTTCCGAACCATGAGGGAAAGAACGTCAATCGGCGTGCCAACACCTGGCAGCCGGCGCATCCCTGCGTGGCGGGCATCCGTGCGTTGTTTTCTCGGACCGTGGCCCGATGCGGAAGAACGTTGAGCGGGCGTGTGTGTTCCGGGCGACACAGACCAACCCTGCGGCCCAGCGTATGTCCGCGGTAAGTACCCGGGGTGCGATTCGAACGCACGACCTGTTCTTTAGGAAAGAACTGCTCTATCCAGCTGAGCTACCCGGGCACGCCCACAGTTTACGCTCGCCGGGGACGGCGGTTGGCACCCCCCCCCGAGGGCCCCTACCGCCCCACAACCCCGCGCCACCACCACCGCAGCCGGGCCTTGGGCGGGATGGGCAGCGATCGGGCCTTCATCTCTTGCACCAGATCGTTCCAGATCGCCGGGTCAGAGCCGAACTTGGCGTAGCGCGCCGCCCGCCACGCCGCGGCCTCGCTCCAGTGGTGCGCGTCGCGCGGGTCAAAGTGCTTCCGCATGATCCGCAGGAAGTCCTGCGTGCCGCGGTGGATGTGCTTGCGCCCCGAGAGGTTCCCGCCGTCGGCCCGCTCGTGGTAGTCCACCGTCAGCGCGCTCGACACCGCGATCCGCCCGTGATCCGCCGCGCGACGCGCAAACTCGCGGTCCTGTCCGTGCCTGATCTCCGGGTCAAATCGCAGCCCCGCCTCGATCACCCTCCTCGGCACGACCATCCCCGAAGTCGCGAACATCAGGATCGGACGGAACCTGAACACATCGCCCGGCGTGGTGACAAAGCCTCGGTCGCCCTCCCCGAGCCACTCGGGCGGGGGCACCCGCGTCAGCGTCGAGCCGTCGGGCAGGTGGCTGACCCGCCCGGCGATGGTGAGCGCCGCGCCGGTGGCCCCGGCGAGCTCAACGGCCCGGGCGATCTCGGGCCGAAGCGCGTCGTCGGCGTCAAGAAACACGACCAGGTCGGCGCGCGACACGTCCAGACCGCGGTTGCGGGCCGTGCTCACCCCGCCGTTGGGCTTCTCTTCGATGTGCAGGCGGCGCTCTCCCGCGAACCCGTCCAAAGCGGACCGGGCCGGGGGCGACGAGCCGTCGTCGACCACGATGACACGCGCCACGAAAGGCAGCGCCAGCGCCGAGGCGACCGCCCGCGCGAGGGTGGCGTGGTCGTTGAAGGTCGGGATGACCACCTCCACGCTGGGCATGCGGCGGGACGATAGGATCGGTCGCCCGCAGGCTCAGCGGGCCGACATGCCCACACCCACCGACTACACCCGAGAGTACTTCAGCACGCGCGACGACAACGCGTCGAAGTCGGCGTCCGTGATCGTGCCCATGCTCATGGACCTGGTCTCACCCCGCAGCGTGGTGGACATCGGGTGCGGCCTGGGCGCGTGGTTGGCCACGTTCGAGGCGGCGGGCGTCAAGGACTACCAGGGGCTGGATGGCCCCTACGTGAACACCGCGCAGTTGCGGATCCCGCGCGAGCGATTCCTTCCCGCTCAGTTGCCCAAGGGCATGGACCTGGGAAGAACGTTCGATCTCGCCCTGTGCCTGGAAGTGGCGGAGCATCTGCCCGCCAGCGCGGCCGGCGAACTCGTGGACGCGCTGACCGCCCTCGCCCCGGTGGTGGCGTTCAGCGCGGCCATCCCGCTTCAGGGCGGAACCGGGCACGTCAACGAGCAGTGGCCCACGTACTGGGCGGACCTGTTCATGCGCCGCGGCTACCTGGCGGTGGACGCCCTGCGCCCGCGCATCTGGGGCGACGAGCGCGTCGCCTGGTGGTACAGGCAGAACGCCCTGGTTTTCGCGAGCACCGCCGCGATGGAGGCCCACGAGCACCTCCTCAAGTGGCGCGCCCGCACCAGCGACGCCATGCTGTCCCTGGTCCACCCCGAGCTGCTCGAAAAGCGCAACCGCAAGCCCATGCGCCCGCTGCCCGCGTTGGCGGTGATGGGCGCCTGGCTGCGCGCGGTCACGCGCCGCTAAATCCGCCGCGCCGCTTACTTGCTCCGCGGATCCTCGACCCGGGCCACGAAGAACCACACGCCCGTCGCCTCATCGCGGATGATCATCAGGAACGGACGATCCGCCTTGAACTCGACCGGGTCGGGCTCGGGCATCGGCATGGCGCTCGTCGGCGCCATCACCACCGCCGTCGCCGCCGCCGCCTCCGTGCCTTCCTCGTCCACGATCATCTTCGCCGCGTGCAGCACGTCGGCGATCATCAGCGCCGTCGGGCTGATCAGCGGGAACTCCGCGTTATCGGTGAACGCCCGCTGCACACCCAGTGACTTGAGCTGCCCGGCCACCGAGGCCTTGCCCTCGATCGTGAACTTGGGCATCGACACGTTCACACGCACACTCTGCACCTTGCCCAGGATCGCGTCCAGCGACTCGGCGCCCTCCGCCGTGCCCAGCGCCGCGACCAGCGGCTTCAAGCCCTCCACCTCGCGCGGCAGGATCAACACGGCAGACGCCCCGCCCGCATAGGGCATCACAAGCGTCTGCACCTCGACCCGGTTGTCGGGCGAAGCCACCACGCCCTGCGCATACCTGAACCGCTCGACCTGCCGCATCATCTCCGCATCAACGGTCTCGCCGTTGTAGAGCGAGAACGGCTCGGTCTTCGTCGCACGCTTCGAGAACTGCTCGCCCCAGCGACCGCGGAAGTAGATCGTGTTCGTGATCACCAGCCCCTCGCTCACGATGTTGTCGCGCGTGATGATGCTGGGGATGAGCCCTCGGGTCTGCTCCTTGACCCAGTTGTTGACCACGGCGGCGGCCTCGTCGGGCTTGGTGTGATCCAGCCGCCCAAGGCCCGCCAGGTGATAGTTCTTGAGCAGCGTCAGGTACTGGTCGTTCACGTTCAGATCGCGCGACGCCCACAGACGGTTGGCCGTGCTGAACGTGTACGCCAAGTCCCCCCACTGCTTGGCCTGATGCTCCATCTGCCGCCGAGCCAGGGTCCACGCCGCGTCGCCTCGCGGCGACGGCACGTCGCCCAGGCCCAGCAAGGCGTCCATCTCCTGCGCCGTCTGCCCCGTCGCCCCGGCACGCGTCATCGTGAGCGCGACGCTGAGGCTGTAGGGCGAGAACACCGCGTTCTTGCCCGCCTCGCTGATCGCCAGAAGCCGAAGCGCGAATCGGTTGCTCCCCTTCACCACCGCCGTGACGTGCTCGGGCCCGGCCTGAACATCAGTGTCTGACACGGGCACATCCTCGGGTTTGGGGGAGAAAGCCAGCAGCCCGCCCGCGGCGAGCATCACGCTCACGATCCTCAGTGCATTGCGCATCCGTCCACTCCTTGCAGCACGACCAGTCTACCGGCTCATGGCCCTCCACGGCCCACACGTGTTAAACCCCCAAGTCGAGCGATGGTTCCCGCGCGGACGCCTCGATACGCTCCGACATGGCCATCGACACCAAACGAGTACCTGATCGACGCAAACTGCGGTTCGAGTCCATCGCCGAACTGCGGGCCGAGATCGACCGCGTATTCAAGGCCGACGAGACCGGGCGCCTCAAGCGGCTGGGCAACTGGACAGCGGGGCAGAACCTGTTCCACATCGCCGCCTGGATCAACTACGCCTACGACGGCTTCCCCGCGGAGATCAGGCGCCCGCCGTGGGCCATGCGGGTGTTGCTCAAGATGCTGAAGGGGCGGATGCTCTCGCGCGGCCTGCCCGTGGGCTTTCGCCTTCCGGGCGTGGCCGCGGGAACCTTGGGAATCGACGACGTCCCCACTCACGAAGGACACCGCCTCCTGACCGCCGCCCTCAACCGCCTGGAGAAGCAGCCCCCCTCGCTGCCAAGCCCGGCCCTGGGCCCATTGACCCATCAGGAGTGGATAGCCCTCCACCTTCGCCATGCCGAACTGCATCTGGGGTTCTTGATGCCGGTGTGACCTGGCCGGCCTCACTCACACCGGCCGACGGCAACCCATCATGAAGTCCAGTTCCGGAGCGGGCCGCCCTAAACGTCGCAGAATGTTCACCGCCTGGGCGCGGTGGTGCGTGGAATGCACCACCCCTTGCAGCAACATCTCCCGCAGCGTGGCCCGGTAGAGGCTCCCCTTGCTGTCGCGGTACACCTGCTCCCGGTCAAGTTCCCCCGGCGAAAGGGGCGCCAGGAATTCGTCGCGGGCGTTGCGGACCGCCTTGAACCGCGCAGCGATCTGGTCTGGTGTCAACTTGGCCTTCTCGTCGCCCCAGGGAGTCTCAGACACCCCCTTCCAGCGCGAAAGCCAGACCTCCTCGCCCACCAGGATGTGCATGAGCGTTCGGCGCAACGAGCCCGGGCCGATGTCAAAGGGCTGGTCGAGCCCCTGGTCATCCAGCGCGCGGGCCCCGGCGAGCAATTGGTCGTTGGCCGAGTCGCCGTAGCCCAGCATCCGCTGCAAGAGTCCGATCTCGGTCATGCGACGAGTGTAACGGGTGGGCGGTACAGCGGACCCGCGTGGCGGGGGGCTTCGGGGCGGCACACCTAGGTAGGCGGTGCGGTGGGGACGAAAAAGAAAGCAGGGCCGAGCGTTAGCCCGGCCCTGCATGCTTTTCGCCCGCGGGGTCGCGACCGCAGGGTGCGTCCACACACGGGCAAAGTTCGTCGTCGGAACACCCGCGGGCCGGGAGGTCAGCACGTAGCCGGCCTCGAACCGATGCGGGTGAAGGTCCCGGGCCGCCGACGGGGCGCCCCTGTCAAGCAGGGGCCCGCGCCGCCGACGCCCGCCGACTCACTTACGGGCCTTCTTCTTGGTGCCCTTCTTCTTGCCCTTCTTCTTGGCTTTCTTCGCCATGGTTCACTCCTCGGACATTTGTCCGAACGGTCGTGCATGTGGTCGAGCGTTACGCAGCGCGCGACCCATGCAGGTTGTGTGCTATCGGAAACATACCACAAGGTTCTTGAGTCGTGCGCGCCGCGCAGTGGTGGAAGACCTGTCGCCGAGCATGCTCTTCGCTCGCGCCGCGCTCGTTGATCGCGCGCCGATAAAGTCGTGACATGACCGCCGCAACATCATCGACACACACGCTCATCGTTCATGGCGGCGCGGGCAAGCTCGGCTCGCGCATCATCGCACTGTCGCGAACGCGCCGCGATCTTGCCGCGATCTTCGCCGTTGTGCGCCCAAACTCCGCACCACCCGCGAACACCGATCCCAGCGCGCACGCGCGGTTTGTGCTCGTTCAAGACATCGCTCCACCCGCGACGCACCCCGTGGTCATCATCGACGTCACCAGCGACGAAGGCACGCAACGGGCCATCGAGATCACTCGCGAAATATCTGAAAAAAAATTCCGCGCCGCCCTCCTGGTGTGCACAACCGGGCTTTCGGACCGCACCCTCACCGACCTCAAGGCGCTCGCCACGCGCCACGCCGTCATGCACACGGCCAACACCTCGCTCGGCGTGGCGGCGGTTTGCGCCGCGGCGACGCTCCTCGCACGCTCGCTTGGGCCTGAGTATCGCCCCGCGATCATCGAAGCGCACCATGATCAGAAGAAGGACGCCCCTTCGGGCACCGCCAAGCGCCTCGCGACCGCGCTTTCAGCGGGCGGAACGCCCGTTCCCGGCGAGAACATCTTCGCCATCCGCGCCGGCGATGTGATCGGCGAGCACACCATCCGCCTCACGGGACCCGGAGAAGTCATCGAACTCACCCACCGCGCCACCACGCGCGATCTCTTCGCCCGCGGCGCGCTCGCCCTCTCCTCCTGGCTCGCGACGCTCCCGCCCGGCTGGTACTCGATGGACCAGTTCATCGCGGCGCGAAGCGAAACGTCGTCAGCCGCCGGCCGGTAAACCCACCGCTTCTCCCGCCCCCACTCACCCGCCCGCGCTCACGACCGCCGGCTCGCCGGGCGCTCGGCGCCGCACCGACGCGGCCTCGATCTCGAAGATCGAGCCCAGGCTCGACGCGTTGACCGTGTTGTACATCGCGGTGGCGTCCGCGTCGCTCACCTCCACCGGAACGCGCGCCCGCACCACGCCCTGCGCCGGGTTGTACCAGAACTCCGCCACCGAGGCGTCCACCGCGAGCCGAACGCGCGGATGCCGCAGGTCAGCCTCCGCCGCGGTCGCGATCTCGATCCACGGACGCTCGCCCGCCAAGAGGAAGTTCCGCGGGACCGGCTGCTCGAACCACGCGGGCTCGATCGTCACCGGCCAGCCGCGAGCGTTCAGCGTCGCCACCCCCGCCGCCGCATGAACCTTGATCGTCTGCTCGATCCGGTGGATCGCCGCCACGGTGTCGTCGATGTTCCGCTGCTCTTCCTGCCGCCGGCGCGCCACCATGACCAGCACGCCCACCAGCGCGGCGATGAGGATGAGCGTCGCGATGTTCGCCAACCACCGGGCCACCGGGCTCTCCCGACTGAGTCACGCTCCGAACACGGACCTCGGGAGCGCCCGCCCCCGCTTCGCCCAAGATCGGATCGGCGGATCATCGGGGCTACCCCCCGGGCCAATAACCGCGGGCGGACGGGCCGCCTGTAACGCCTGTAACGCCCACACCCACACCCGGATCAGCCCCAAGCCCCGGACCGCTACACTCGCCACCGCCATGCTGCACACCTCCACGCTCGCTTGCGGGATGCCCCTGATCATCGAGCAGATCCCCGGGGTGCGATCCGTCGGACTGCACTGGCTCGTGCCCGCCGGCGCGGCCACCGACCCCGCCGAACGTCAGGGTCTGGCGCCCATCCTCGCCGAGATGCTCATGCGCGGCGCGGGCGATCTGGACTCCCGCGCTCAGGCCGATGCCATGGATGCCCTGGGCCTCGCCCGCGACGTGGACGTGGGCACCTCCTTCCTCCGGCTCTCAGCCACCCTGATCGGCGACAAGATCGAGCAGGCTCTGCCCCTTCTCACCGACATGGTGCTCCGCCCGCGACTGGACGCCTCCGCCCTCGAACCCTCGCGCGAACTGTGCGTGCAGTCGCTCGAAGGGCTCAGCGACCACCCCGAGGAGCGCGCCGCCCTCACCCTCCGCGCCCGCCACCTCCCCGATCCGCTCGGGCGCAGCGGCCTGGGCACCGCCGAGGGCCTGGCCGCGGTGACGCTCGCGGACGTGCGCGAACACTGGCAAAAGCAGGCCCGCCCGCGCGGGTCAATCCTCGCGATCGCCGGCGCGGTTGACCCCGCCGCCATCCGCGCCCTGCTCGACCGTCTGCTGGCGGGCTGGACGGGCGAGTCGCCCACGCTCACCTGGGCCGGCGGAACCCCCCACCGCGGCACGCATCACCACGAGCAGGACCAGAGCAACCAGGTCCACATCTACGCCGCTCACGACGCCCCCGCCGAGGCCCACCCCGATTCGGCGCTTGAGCGTGTGCTGCTGGGCGTGCTCTCGGGCGGCCCGTCGGCCCGTCTGTTCACCGAAGTGCGCGAGCGGCGCGGTCTGTGCTACTCCGTCAGCGCGTCGTTCGCGCCCGACAAGCACTTCGGCCGCGTGGTCGCGTACGTCGGCACCACCCCCGAGAAGGCCCAGCAGTCTCTCGATGTTCTCTGCGCCGAACTCAAGCGCGCCACCGCCCTGGGCGAAGGCGAAGTCACCCGCGAGGAGTTCGACCGCGCCGTGGTGGGCGTCAAGTCCGCGCTGGTCTTCTCCGGCGAGTCCACCTCCGCCCGCGCCGCCGCGCTCGCCAGCGACCAGCACCGCCTGGGCCGCCCCCGCAGCCTGGCCGACATCGCCCGCGCCATCGACGCCGTCACCTTCGACGGGCTGCGGGCCTACGCCAAGCGCCGCCAGCCCGGGCCACTCACCTCCGTGGCGCTGGGCCCCGCGCCACTGGCCCGCCCGGCGTGGTGAGCCGCCCGCGGCCCGCTTCCTTAGCATTGCCCATGTCCGCGCGTCCGAAGGTGCTGCTCGCGATGTCCGGCGGGGTTGACTCCTCCGTCTCCGCGGTCCTGCTGCGCGCCCAGGGCTACGACGTGGTGGGCGTCTTCATGCGGCTGGGCTCGCCCGGCGACACGCTCGACGAAATGACCCCCGTCGACGACGAGCCGTCATGCGACCCGCGCCGAGTCAAGCTCGGGCACCAGGGCTGCTGCTCCGTCAGCGACGCCGCCGACGCCCGGCTGGTGGCGGCTCAACTGGGCATCCCCTTCTACGTCGTCAACTTCAAGAAGGACTTCGGGCGGATCATGGACTACTTCACCCGGGAGTACCTGGACGGACGCACGCCCAACCCCTGCGTGCGCTGCAACGACTGGCTCAAGTTCGGCAAACTGCACGAGTACGCCGGGCAGATCGGCGCCGCCTTCGTCGCCAGCGGGCACTACGCCCGTGTTGACCAGAGCCGTCTCCTCCGCGGTCTCGACCACGCCAAGGACCAGTCCTACGTGCTCTTCGGCGTGCCGCGCGACCGCCTCGCGACCATGCTCCTGCCCATCGGCGGGCTCCACAAGAGCGAGGTCCGCAGGATCGCCGAGCAGCACGCCCTGCCGGTCTTCAACAAGCCCGACAGCCAGGAGATCTGCTTCGTTCCCGACAACGACTATGCGAAGTTCGTCGAGCGCCACGCCCCCGCGGGCGAGGCGCCCGCCGCCACAGGGCGGATCCTCGATCCCGCGGGCAATGACGTGGGCGAACACCCCGGGCAGCACCACTTCACCATCGGTCAGCGCCGCCGCGTGGGCGTCGCGCTGGGCTACCCGGTGTTCGTGGTGGGCAAGGACCCGCAAGCCAACACCATCACCGTCGGCCCGCGCGACCTGCTGCTCGCCAAGGGCTGCACCGCCGGCGAGGCGAACTGGCTGATCGATGAACACGACCTGGTCGCCCGCCCCGTGCTCGCGAAGTTCCGCTACAACTCAGGCGCCGTGCCCGCCACCGTGACGCTCGCCGCGCCGGCGACGGGCGCTCACACCCACTCCGGGCGGACCGGTCGATTCGATGTGGTGTTCGACGAGCCCCAGGAAGCCGTCACCCCCGGCCAGGCCATCGTGATCTACGACCGCGCCGAGCCCGACCACGTTCTGGGCGGCGGCTGGATCGAATCCACGCGGAAGGACTGAGCCGTCCGGTCACGCCCCGCGGCGTGCATCGCGATGCCGCCGGGCCGCCTCGATCAACCCCGCGAAGATCCCCGCGCCCGTCGCCGGGTCGTCGGTGCGCTCAGGGTGCCACTGCACACCCAGGTAGAACGGCCGCGCCGGGTCCGCGATGGCTTCGATCACGCCGTCATCGCTGCGGGCCACGATCGCCAAAAACCCTGCGGAAACCAGCCCCTGGTGGTGGTTGCTCGTGACGAGGCCTTGCTTCACACCCAGCCGGCGTGACAGTTCCGCATCCACGATCTCGACGGGGTGCCGGGCGTCACGACGATGGCGATCGGCCTCGGGCAGCGTGTCGGCCAGATGCTGGTTGATCTCGCCCCCCGCGTGCAGCCCCATGAGCTGCATGCCCAGGCACACGCCCAGCACGGGCGTCTCGCGCCGGGGCCGCAGCGCGTCCAGCAGCGCGAGTTCATACGCCTGCCGCATCGGCGACATCTGCGAGGACTCGGGGTGGTTCTTCCGCCCCCAGTGCGTCATGTCCGGGTCCGCCCCCCCCACCGTCACGATCGCGTCGCACAGGTCCAGATGACGCGGAGCGTCCTCCGCGATCGGCGGCAAAAGCACCGGCACGCCCCCCGCCCTGCGAACAGCCTCAACGTACGTCATCGCGACATACACCATGGGCTTGCCGCCCTTGGTTTCGCCCGTATCGCAGGAGATGCCCACCAGCGGTCCATCGCGCATGCCGCAGTGTACCCGCCGGCACGCCTATCGCGCCACGCCGCACGCCGGGCACCGCGCCCCCGCCGGCACGCCCTTCAGGCTGCTGCCGCACGCGGAGCAGATGCGACGCTGGCTCGCGGCGGGCGCCTGCCCCGCCGCCGCAACCTTGCGCGATCTCAGCGACATGAACACGAACCAGATCCCGCCGTACAGCGCGGTGTTCGCCGCCAGCCCTTCCCACATGGGGGCCCAGGTGAGCCGGAACGGTCCGACGTACACAAACCCGTAGCTCCGCACGCGCGGTCGGGTGCGCAAGGCCACACCGCCCGGCGCAACCGCCGACGGCGCGAACGACTGCCGCTGCCACCCCCACGTGCACCGCCACGGAAAGCCCTGCTCCACGATCAGAACCTGCACCCGCGGGTCGGTGGGCGCCATCGGCGGCGGCAGACCGGCCTGCGCCAGCGCCGTGCTGCCGGCGGTCCGCGGGTCCAGGTAGGTCGCGGCCCGTGCCGCGGTGACCATGTCTTCGATGCTCGCTTGCGCCCCCGCCACGCCCGGCGCGCCCTCCCACGTGTAGCTCGTCAGATCAGGCTCAAGTTCCCGCGTGAACTGCCCGCCCAGACCCGCCGCCACGCCCGACTCGGGAGCGGGCAGCACGCCGCTGCGCGATGTCCAGCGCATCACCCGCGGAACCAGGAGCGTGGTGAGCACGCCCAGCAGGATGGCCAGCACAAGGCGGGCGATCATGCCCAAGCGTATGAACCCCGCCGTCGCCGGCTGCATCCAACCCGCGTTCACTCACCGTCCCGCGTCCCGCCATGAACGCCGCTCCTTCAACCCGACGCCTGACCCTGGAGTGCGTGGTCGTCTTCGGCGCCCTGCCCGCCCTGGCCTGGGCCGCGCCGCGGCTGCTCAACTCCGCCCAGGCGGGGCTGGGCATGTGGACCTTCCCGGCCATCTGGGCGCTGGGGCTATGGGCTCTACGGGTGCTGCTTCGCGACCCCGCCTTTGACCGGCGTGAACTCTGGCACTGGCGTGGCGCGCTCGAGCACTGGCGACCCATGGCGCTCCGATTCGTCCTCGCCGCGGCGGCGCTGGCCGGTCTGACCTACGCCCTCTTCCCCGACCTGTTCTTCCGGTTTCCGACTCAGGCGCCTGAGCGGTGGGCCGTGGTGATGGTGGGCTACCCGCTCCTGAGCGTCTACCTCCAGGAAGTGGCCTTCCGGTCCGCGTTCATGCACCGATACCGCCCGATCCTGGGCTCGGGATCCGCCATGCTGGTCGTCTCCAGCCTCGCCTTCGGGTGGGCCCACATCCTGATGGACTCCTGGCTGGCGGTGGGCCTCTCCGTCATCGGCGGCTGGCTCTACGCCACCACCTACCAGCGCTCGCGCTCGCTGGCGCTGGTCAGCATCGAGCACGCGCTCTACGGGTGCTGGATCTTCACCGTCGGCGTGGGCTACTTCTTCTGGGGCGGACGCCCCGCCGAAATGATGGGCTAGCCCACCGCCCCCGCCACGCGCCCGCACCGCGCGGTTACACTCCGCCCGTGACCGCCGAATCCCCCAGCGCCCCAACCATCTTGTCGGCCTCACCTGTCAAAACCCTCGGGTGGGCGATGTACCTGGCCTGCTCCTGGACGTGGTGCATCGGGATGTTTCTCCCCGTGCTGCTCATCCGTGACTACGGCTGGCTTGGGTTCGTCGTCTTCGCCGTGCCCAACGTGGTCGGCGCCGCCGCGTTGGGGTGGGTGCTCACCCGCCACGCCGCCGAGCGGATCGCGTATCGCCATGTCGCGGCCATCCGCGCCTTCAGCGCCTGCACCGTCGCGTTCCAGGTCATGTTCCTCGTCTGGCTGGTCAAGATCGACTTCGTCCCGTTCCCCGCGCTGCTGCTCTTCCTGGGCGTCTTCGCGGCGCTGCTGATGGCCCCCAGTTACCGCGTCGGCGACGGGCTCATCGCCACGAGTCTGCTGCTCGCCTCGCTGGCGGTGCTCTTCTGGCAGTACTTCTCCGGCGGGCTGTCCAAACTGCCCAGCGACCCCGCCCACGACCCCGCCCACGTCTGGTTCCTGCTGCCCGTCTGCACCCTGGGCTTCCTGCTCTGCCCCTACCTCGACCCCACCTTCCTCAAAGCCCGGCGCATGCTCGACGACCGCCGCGGCAAACTGGCCTTCACCCTCGGGTTCTTCGGGCCGTTCGCGATCATGATCTCCGGCACCGCGCTCTACGCCGGCTGGTGGATGAACACCAAGGAGTTCGCCCCGCCCCGGATGGCCGGCATCCTCGCCCCCATCCTGATCACCCTCCACGTCATCCCCCACCTCGCCTTCGTCATCGGCACACAGTGCAAAGAAGGCATCCACATCGGCCGCGTTCAGCAGCCCACCCTCCCCTTCGTCTACGCCATCCTGCTGGGGCTGAACCTGGCGCTGATCCCCTCCGACCTGCAGATCCCCGGGCTGAAATCCATGCCCATCTTCGAGGTCATCTACCGCCTGTTCCTCGGCGCGTACGGGCTGGTCTTCCCCGCGTATGTCTGGCTGTGCATGGTCCCCACGCGCGACGGGCACAGCGGCCCGCGCCGCGACAAGATCATCGTGTTCACCGCCGCCACCCTGGCCGCCTGCCCCTTCTTCGCCCTGGGCTTCCTCTTCCACCAGGCCCAGTGGCTGCCCGTGGGCGTGGGCATCGTCATCCTCGCCCGACTCGCTATCCGCTCCCAGCCCGCACTCCGTCCCCAATGACAATCCCGCCCGAGCGTTTGTGGCGCCCGGGCGGGAGGTGCAGGGTTACGGATTGATCAGGCCTTCGGGCTTACTGCCGGAGAAGGGCCAGGGCCGACTGAGGCTGGCTGTTCGCCAGACCCAGCGAGTTGCCCGCCGCCTGCTGCAGGATCTGGCTGCGGGTCAGTTCGGCGGTCTCGACGGCGAAGTCGGCGTCGCGGATGACGGACTCGGCGGCCGAGGAGTTCTCGAGGCTGACGCCCAGGTTGCGGATCGTGGCGCCCACGGTGTTCCGCTGGAACGCGCCCAGCCGACCGCGAAGAGCCGAGACCTGGCGGATGGCCTCTTCGACGACCTTCTGACCCTTGACGAGGTCGCCATCGACCACGTTGTAGGTGCGGCCGTTGCCCAGGGCGCCGAGGAACCCGACCTCGCTGTTGCCCAGCTTGCGGGTGCTCACGTCCTGGATGCCCAGCGCGACCTTGCCCGCGATGTCCACCCGGGTGGCGAGCTGGAACTCAGCCCCGCCGCCGGTGATCGTGAAGGCGTTCACCACGCCGCGGGTGATCGCGTTGTTCTCGTTGAAGTTGATCTCCACATCGAGGAAGTCGGTGTTGATCCGGGCGGTCTTGCCCTTGGTCGTCGCCGACACGCCGTTGATCGTCGCCACCAGGTTCTGGCCCAGGTCGCGGATGCCGTTGGAGGCGTTGGGATCGCTGAACAGCGTCCGGTCCGGGGCCGCCGTCGACGGACGGCGGAAGTTGTCGGTGATGGGCTGATAGATGCCGGCGTTGGCGACGGCGGTGTTGAGCCCCGCATCGTTCACGACCTTCACGGACACGAACGAGTCGGTCCCGTAGTTGGTCGAGCGGAGGTACACGCCGTTGGTGCCGGCGCCCGAGGAGTAGGCCGAGGCGACCACGCCGGTCACGTCGCTGTAGGTGTTGATCGCCGCGACGATCTGCGCGGTGGTGGTGCCCGAGGCGAAGGAGAGTTCACGCGTGCCCAGCGCGCCGCCCACCTCGACGGTGAACAGGCCCGAGTTGGTGCCCAGGTCCAGCCCGCCGCCGGTGGACAGGTACAGCGCGCCGCGCTGCGCCGAGGTCGTGATCACCGCCTGCACGTCGATCGTCCCGCCGCGCTGGAGCTTGGCCCCGTTCACGCGGAAGTCGGCGACGGCGGCCGAGACCGACCGCGACGTGAAGTCGAAGTTGCCGTTGAGGATCTTGACGCCCTGGAAGTTCGTGGACTCCGCCAGGCGGTCGATGGTCTGGAGGATCGAGTCGATCTGCAGCTGGTTGGCCTGCTTCTCCTCGACGCTCACGCCGCCGCTGTTGGCCGTCGCGGTCACCAGGCCGCGCAGGTCGATGAGCAGGTTGCTCAGCTCCTGCAGCCCGCCCTCGGCGATGTTGACCAGCTGGTCGGTGCGCTCCGCGTTGGAGATGGCGGCCGACAGCGCCGACTTCTCGGAGCGGAGATTCTCGCTGGCGATCAAGCCCGCGGGGTCGTCCTTGCCGCGGTTGATCCGCAGGCCGGTCGACAAACGCTCGAGTGTCGTGTTCAGCGAGCGCGTGTTCTGTGAAAGGTTGCGCTGGGCGATGAGCGACGCCGGGTTGGTGTTGATACGAGCCATGAGGTCCTCCGTGCACCTTCAATGAGTCTGACCCGCACGCCCCTGCTTGTCGGCGTGCCCCGTGAAGGAACGGTTCCGCAACGAGCGGTCCCGCGGCGGGTGGTTCCCGGTGCATCCCTGCACCGGGTCACACGCCCTATATCCATCACGACCGATAGGTGCATCGGAGCCCGTGACGGGTGGGTTGAGCGTGTCGTCTCTGAGTTGTGTGAGATTTGCCGGAATAAACGGACCAGGGCTCCCAGACCACGCTACAGCCGTTGCCGCAGCCACCACCCGGCCGATCGCGCCACCCGATCCCGCCCGCAAATACAACACAGACAACGGTTTACGTCCGAGTTGCACACCTACCCACCGGGCCAAAAATGAAAGACGCCCCGGCCTGAGCCGGGGCGTCTGGAGGATTCAAGATCAGGCTTTACCCTAGACTACCCGGGATTAACCCCGGAGAAGGGCCAGAGCCGACTGCGGCTGGCTGTTCGCCAGGCCCAGCGAGTTCTGAGCCGCCTGGCTCAGGATCTGACCGCGGGTCAGCGAGGCCGTCTCGTTGGCGAAGTCGGCGTCGCGGATCACGGACTCGGCGGCGGCGGAGTTCTCGAAGCTCACGCCGAGGTTGCGGATGGTCGCACCCACGGTGTTCTTCTGGAACGCGCCCAGGCGCCCACGGAGCGAGGAGATCTGCTTGATCGACTCGTCAACCACCTTCTGGGCCTTGGTCAGGTCGCCGTCAACCACGTTGAACGAGCGGCCGTTGCCCAGGGCGCTGAGGAACCCGACCTCGCTGTTGCCCAGCTTGCGGGCCGAGACGTCCTGGATGCCGATCGCCACCTTGCCGCCGATGTCCACGCGGGAGGCCAGCTGGAACTCCGCGCCGCCGCCGGTGATGGTGAAGGCGTTGCGCACGCCGGTGGCCTGGGCCTCGGCGGTGCGGAAGTTGACCTCGACATCGAGGAAGTCGGTGTTGATGCGGGCGGTCTTGCCCTTGGTCGTCGCCTGGATGCCGTTGATGGTGGCGGCCAGGTTCTGGCCCGCGTCACGAACGCCGTTGGCGGCCGTGGTGCTGTTGAACAGCGCGGCGCCGGCGGTGTTGGGACGGTTGGAGTTGGTGCCCAGCACGTTGTAGACGCCGGCCTGGGCCACGGCGGTGTTGATGCCCGCGGCCTTGACGACCTTCACCGAGGTGAAGGCGTCGCTGCCGAACTCGCGGCTCTTGAGGAACACGCCGTTGGTGCCGGCGCCCGAGGAGTAGGCCGAGGCCGTCACGCCGGTCACGTCGCTGTAGGTGTTGATCGCGGCGACGATCTGGGCGGTGGTGGTGCCCGAGGCGAAGGAGAGTTCGCGGCTGCCCAGGGAGCCGGCCACCTCGATGGTGAACAGGCCCGAGTTGGTGCCCAGGTCCAGCGCGCCGCCGGTCGACAGGTACAGCGAGCCCTGCTGAGCGGAGGTCGTGATGATGGCCTGAACGGCGATCTGACCGCCCTTGGCGATCTTGGCGCTGTTGACGCGGAAGTCGGTCACCGCGGCCGAGACGCTGCGGGTCTGGAAGTCAAAGTTGCCGTTGAGCAGCTTGACGCCCTGGAAGTTCGTCGAGTCGGCGAGGCGGTCGATGGTCTGCAGGATCGAGTCGATCTGCAGCTGGTTCGCGTTCTTCTCCTCAACCGACAGACCGGCGTTGTTCGCCGTGCCGGTCACGAGGCTGCGGAGGTCGGTGAGCAGGTTGCTGAGCTCCTGCAGACCGCCCTCGGCGATGTTCACGATCTGGTCGGAACGCTCGGCGTTGCCGATCGCGGCGTTGAGCGCCGACTTCTCGGAGCGGAGGTTCTCGCTGGCGATCAGGCCCGCGGGATCGTCCTTGCCGCGGTTGATCCGCAGGCCGGTCGACAGACGCTCGAGCGTCGTGTTCAGGCCTTTGTTGTTGACTCCGAGGTTGCGCTGCGCGATGAGAGAGACGGGATTGGTGTTGATACGACTCATGAGATCCTCCGTGCACGCGCCGCATGCGGCGACGCACGCCCCGACGGGGCAGATGTCGGATGAACGCCGGAACCACGACGCCCGGGTTCACCCTCTCGGCCCGCCCGGCATCCGTACCGGTCGGGGTGCGCGGTCCCACGATGGGGCCGTGACACGGGGTTGGCATCGGTGACACCCCGGGGTCCGGTGAGCGCGCACGGAGGCTTGCACGCACCGAGAGGGGGTATAAACGGCACACGCCGCACGGCCCGTTTGGGTGAGCCGCGCGGCGCGTCCTGTAACCTGTGGATTTCCGGAAATGCCCTAGACCGAGAACACGCTTACTGCCGCAGCAGGGACAGCACGTTCTGCGACTGCTGGTTGGCCAGCTGCAGCGCGCTCGTCGCGGCGCTGGACAGGATCTGCGACCGCGACAGGGCGGAGGTCTCGAAGGCGAAGTCCGCGTCGCGGATCACGCTCTGCGACGCCGAGAGGTTCTCGATCGCGGTGCTCACCGCCCGCTGGTTGGTCTCCAGCGTGTTGCGTTCAAGGGCGCCCAGCCGCCCGCGAAGAACCGAGATCTCATCGATCGAAGACTGGATGATCCTCGAGGCGTCGGCGAAGTTGCGCGAGTTGAGGTCGTTGTCCCCGCCCGAGCGGACCGAGTCCAGGAACGCCAGGGCCCCGTTCACCAGCGTTCCGCCCAGCCGGGACGCCGCGATGGAAGGCAGGCTCAGGAACACCTGCTGCGACGAGTTGATGTCGCCGCCGAGCTGGTAGAGCGCGCCGCCCCCGGTGATGTTGAAGGTCGTGTTTGACCCGTTGGTGGTGGCGAATGTCGCGTCCAGCAGCAGGTCCAGCGAGAGCGTGTTGGAGTTGGTCAGCGAGATGTTCAGCCCGCGCCCGGTGCCCAGCGCGCCGTTCACGATCGCGAACACGTCGCGACCCTCGTCCCGGTTGGCGGGGATCAGCGTGCCCGCCGTCACCAGCGCGGGGATGGCCGCCGCGGCCGGCACCGACTGCCCGTCGGCCAGGCGGTACGTCTGGAAGAAGCCGCCGCCCGAGGGTCCGCCCAGCCGCTTCACCGACACGAACTCCTGCGAGCCGTAACCGATGGACGAGAAGACGACGCCCGATGCGGCGTTGCCGTTGTTCAGCGAGGCCGAGATCCCGGTCACGTCCTTGAACTGGTTGATACCCGCGACCACCGCAGCGAAGGGCTGGCCCGACAGAATCTCGATCACCTGCACGCCCTTAGGCCCGGCGATCTCGAGGGTGACCGACGACTGAATGACGCCGTTGCCCAGGGGCGTGGCGTAGTCACCGCGCAGATAGAGCCGCCCGGTCTGGGCGGAGGCCACCGTCTGCACGTCCACCTGCAGGCTCGACTTGCCCGTCAGGTTGACGCTCGGGATCGACGCCTTGGCGATCGCGGAGGGGTCCAGCCCGCTCACCACGTAGTCAAGCGACCCGTTGAGCAGCTTGAGCCCGCCGAAGGAGGCCGAGTTGCTGATGCGGGTGATGGACTCGATGGCCGAGTCGATCTGGAGCTGGTTGGCGGCGCGTTCCTCGTTGGAGGTCGCGCCGGTGTTGGCCGCTTCGACCACCAGGGCCTTGATCGAGTTGAGCAGGTCGTTGACCTCGGCGAGGCTGGCCTCCGCGGTCGAGATGACCGAGCTGGCCCGCTCCGAGTTCTTGATCGCCTGCTGAAGCCCGTTGATCTCGTTGCCCAATCGGTTGGACACGATGATGCCGGCCGGGTCGTCCTTGCCGCGGTTGATCCGCAGCCCGGTGGACAGGCGTTCAAGCCGCAGACCCAGGTCCTGTTCGGCGCGCCCGAGGTTGGCGCGGGCGATCAGGGCGGGGACGTTTGAATTGATGCGGGACATGGCAATCCTCCGTGATTGCGTCCGAGATCGGAAGAGGCGAACGCGGGGTGCCAGCACATTCCGTGCCAGCCGTGAATGACCTTGGCTTACTGCGCGGGGCGAGGGGCCGGCGGGATGCCGGTGCGGACCGACGGGGTCGGCCCCCCGGGGGGTAGAGAGGTGGGCGGGGCTGCCGGCGGGGTCGCGTGCGACCCGTTCAGGCTCAGGCTCGGGCCGGGGGTCGCCAGACGAGCGGCCTTGGCGATCGGGCCCGTCGGGGTCCGCACGGGCGACTGCCCCACCGCGGTGCGGAGGGTCTGCAGGTCGCCCGCGACGGCGGCGGCCCGCATGTTCTCCGCCTTGATCGCGTCGTACACCTCCTTGCGGTGCACGGCGATCTTGGTCGGAGCGGTGATCCCGAGGCGGACCTTGTCGCCCCGGATATCCACGACGGTGATGGCGATTTCGTCGCCGATCATGATGGTTTCGTCGCGCTGGCGAGAGAGCACAAGCATGCTCGCATCCTTCCTTGGATTGCGCGTCTAGGGTCGGTCAACAGGGTTCTCTCGCCGGGCGCGACGGTTCGCGCGATCATCCTTGCCGGCGGTCAAACCCGGGAACGGAAGAGGCAAAGAGCGAGCGTCAGGGCGGTGCGCCCGGACGGGAAATCCGATGTCAGGCCGTCATGGCCGGCGCGCCCTGGGCAAGCTTCATGAGCGTGTGCCGGGTCGTCCAGCGCTTCTCGGCGAGCACGAACTGCTCGCCCGTCTTGCTGAGCGTGTTCACCACCAGCGGGCCCTGGAGGTTGCCGGTGATCGAGTGGTCCACCTTGTTGCAGATGACCAGCACCTGGGCGTCGTCCAGGGTGTTCAGGCCCAGCTCGGTCATCTGCTCGGGGCGGATGGGCACCGAATACTCGGGCACGAACATCGCCGGGTCGGTCACGATGAAGGCCAGGCCCGGCTCATCCAGCGACTGCAGCCAGAAAAACGCCGAGTCGTCCGCCGGCTGAAGCAGGCAGAACCGGGTGCAGTGGCTGAAGCCCAGCAACCCCTTGGGGAAGGTGATCAGGCGGTCGTCCGCGATCTGCACCGTACCGAACCGAGTCGTCCGCACGTCCATGTGTGCGCTCTCCGAGAGGCCCTAGCCGCCCCGGGCGTTGTTCCCGGGGCCAGTCCATCCGGCGATCCACGCCGGGCGACATCCTGTCACCCCCGCCCGGGCCGACGTTGAGCGGGGTCTGGTGAACCGAAGTTGTCCCGCGAGAGAGGCGTTAGGTGAGGAAGTCGAGCAAAGTGCGGGTCGAGGCGATCTGTCCTGAGGCTCTCAATGACGCTTCCAACTGGGTCTGAAGAAGGTTGAAGCGGCTGATGGCCTCGTAGTAATCCACGTCTTCCAGTTGGGTCCTGAGCTGTTCGTCGAGGGTGTTCTGCTCCGTCAACTGGTCCTTGAGCTGGTCCACGCGCTGGGAGGCCGAGCCGGTCAGCGCCTGGGCGACGGACAGACGGTCCGCCGCCTTCTGAATCTGTCCTCCCGCAAAAGCGATGCCAGCGTTGTCGTTGGTCCGCAGGGCCGCCGCCAGGTCGATGAGGTGGGTGAAGAGGTTGTCCACCCGGATAGCTGCTCGATCTTGCGCGATCAAGGTTGCGCTGAGTGGGTCCCACGAACCGGAACTCAGACCCAGGTCGTCGGCGGCATCGGAGTTGTTCCGCTTCTGCACCGCGATCGCCCCGCCCGGGATGGTCTGCGTGAGCGCGATGCCGTTGGGCCCGTCGGTGAGCTGGGCGATGAACTGCCCCGCCGCGAGGGCGGGGGCCGAGCCGTTGATGGGCGGCTGGCCGATGGCGGTGTTGAACTGGTCGTTGATCCGCTGGATGACCGTCTGGACGTTGGTCATGTCCTGGGGGCGAAGGTCCACGTCAAAGGCCTGCCCATTGCCCAAGGTGATGCGGAAGTCCACGTCGCGGGCGGGGTCGGGCAGGCCGGTGGTGGGGTTGGTGGCCCCGTTGACGATCCGCACCCCGCGCCCGTCGTTGAACTCCGACATCAGCGTGGACCAGTCCAGCGTGCGGATGCCCAGTTGCGAGGCGGTCAGGCCGTTGCCGGTGGTTTCCTCGATGGAGAGCGACGGCCCCGAGATCTCGTTCAGGATGTCCAGGCTCCGCCCCGACTCGCCGATCTGCACCCGCACGCCCAGGTTGGCCGACTCCAGCAGGCTGCGGATGTCGTCGATGGTGTCGGCGGTCGAGAGGTCGATGTCGCGGATCACCGTGCCCGACGCCGGCCCCGCCGACGAGAAGCCCTGCGTGAGCTTCACGCGGATGGTGCCCAGCGGCAGGGTGAGCGCGGGGATGTCGGCCAGCCGTGTGCTCATCCGCAGCATCGGGTCCAGCCCTGCGCCGAGGGTGGTGCCGGTGGCGAAGCTGATCCCCGTCAGGCCCAGGTCGGCCGCGGTGATCCCGTTGGCGGTTTCGCCGAAGGTGAGCGTCGCGCCCGCGGCCATGTCAAAGGACAGGCTCGGACCCGAAACGCCCACGCCGCCCGGCCCCAGCACCGTGACGGAGTTGGTGGTCTCGTACGCGCGCACGGCGGTGGTGATGCGGTTGGCGATGTCGCTGAGGCTGGTTGAGCCGGCCAGGTCGACGTTGACGGGCGCGCCCCCGCCCACCGAAAAGGTGATCGTGCCCAGCGCCACGCCCTGCCCGCGCGCGCCGCGGAGGTCCCCCACCGGCGTGGTGAGCATCAGGCTTGGGTTCAAAGGCACAGTGGAGCGCAGCCGGGCGGAGGTCTCGCCGATGGCGTTGTTGCCGCCGGTGGTGATGCGGATGGAGTCGCCCGAGCCCAGATCGGTGATCATCCCCTGCCCGCGCGACCTGAACCGCACGCCACCGAGGAAGTCCTCCACGGGCTGGGTGGTTGGCGTGTCGCCCCCGAAGACGTACAGCCCCGCAACCGAGCGGTTGGCGATGTTCTTGAGGTTGGCCAGCATCGCGTCCACCACCACGGCCTGCTGCTGGCGGGTGGCGGGGTCGCTGGTCAGCCCGATCTGGGAGATCGCGATGGTCTGGGCCTCGCGGACCAGATCGGTCGTGTCGGTCAGGGCGGTGTCGAGCGTGCCCAGCACCAGTGAGGCGTGGTCGAGGTTCAGCGAGCGCTGGGCGCCCAGACCCAGGCGGTCCTTGATCGACGCGATCATCGCCGCCGCCACCGGGTCGTCGCTGGGGCGGTTGATCCGCTTGCCGCTGGAGATCTGCTGCTGCACCCCGAACAGGTCGAGGTTGTTGCGCGTGATGTTGCTCAGGATGAGCTGGCTGGAGAGCAGCGTGGGCACGCGGCTGAAGTTGGCGGGGAGAACGGCCATGGTTACACCAACTGCAAGAGGGTCTGGGTCAGGTCGTTCACGACGGACAGGTACCGTGCGCCGGCCTGGTACTGGCGCTGGAAGTTGATCAGGTTGATCGACTCCTCATCGATCGACACGCCGCTGGCCGCCTCGCGCTGGGCCTCCAGCCCCTCGCGCACCAGCGTCGCGGCGTCCGCGTTCACCCTCGCCCCGCCCGCGCGGGTGGCCACGCTCTGCACCGCCGAGTCCCAGAAGCCGCCCAGGGTCTGCAGGCCCAGGTCGCTGAGCGTGGCGGAGCGCAGCCCCGTGATGGCCAGCGCGGTGCCGTTGTCCGAGGGGTTGCCGTTGATCGCGCTGCCCACCGCCAGCAGGCCGGGGCTGGATTCCAGTTCCGCCCGCACGCCGATGTCCGCGGCGTTCTTGCCCGTGAAGTACGTGTTCATCCCCAGCACCGCCAGCACACCGGAGGTGTCGCTCTCAAACGACATCGTGTAGCCCGGGGCCGCGTCGATCTTCAGCCGCCCGTCGCCGGTGATGGAGGCGGTGACGTTGGGCACCGAAGCGTTGATCGCGTCGCGGAGCGACTCCAGCGAGGTGTCGTTGGTGAAGCCGGGCTGCAGCGCGGCGTCCAGCCCGTCGGCGTCGATGGGGATGGTGACCAGTTCGCTCGCGCCCGTCTGGGTGTTCTTCACGCGGATGGAGACCTGCCCGCTCTGCACCTTGAAGGGCAGTTCCGCGAAGGTCTGGTTGGTCGGGTCGTTGAAGGCCAGCGCGTAGTCGGTGCTGC
Organism: Phycisphaerales bacterium; assembly: GCA_022843545.1. GTDB lineage: Bacteria > Planctomycetota > Phycisphaerae > Phycisphaerales > UBA1924 > JALHNL01. The sequence goes on from JALHNL010000004.1 coordinate 50,165, forward strand.
GGACGGGCGTGGCCCCGGTCACGCTCGTCAGCGGCGACTGCGTCCCGCCCTGGCTGTGCAGACGGTTCACTTGGAAGATGAGCTGGCCGGCGAAGCGGTCCAGCGTGTCGAGCGTCGCGTCCACCGCCTCGCCTCGATTGTTCAGCAGCGCGCCCACGCGCCCGGAGCGGATCGTGAGCTCCTCGGGGCGGACCGCGGTGGTCACCGCCAGGCGGATGTCGTCGCCGATCGCCTCGCTCTTGAGCTGCAGCCCGCGCGACTGGCCCGAGAGCACCACGGGCGTGGAGCCCACCAGCACGTCCACCGCGCCCGAGGGCTGCGGGATGGTCGTGATGTCCATGAACTTGGCGACCTCGGTGAGGAGCTGGTCGCGCCGGTCGCGCAGGGCGTTGGCCCCGCTGCTGCCCGAGCCCTGCCCGTTCTCCGCGCTGACGATCTGCGCGTTGAGACCCGCCACCTGCGAGAGCAGGTCGTTGGCCCGGTTCACGCTCGTGGCGAGGTCCGAATCGATCTGCGTGCGCGTCTGCACGAGGTTCTGGCGCAGCGTCCGCAGCGAGCCCACCAGTTGCTTGCCCTGCTGCACCACCAGGGCCCGCGCGCCGGGCTCGCCCGGGGTGTTGGCCAGGCGCGACCAGGAGTCGAAGAACTTGCTGAGCTGGTTGTTGATCGACGAGTCCGACAGCGAGTTGACCAGTTGCTCCAGCCCGCCCATCAGGCTCTGATCGGTGGCCGCGTAGGCCTCGCCCGAGAGCCCGCCCATGATCCGCTGCTGCAGCGCCTCGTCCACCATCCGCCGGACCGAGGCCACCTCCACCCCGCGGCCCACGAAGTACCGCCCCCACTGCTGATCGGAGAGCGCGGCCAGGTCCACCACCTGGCGCGAGTATCCGGGCGTGGCCGCGTTGGCGATGTTGTTGCCCACGACCTGCGTCGCCAGGCTGCTGGCCGAGAGGGCGCTGCGTCCGACTTGGAGTGCCGACCAGAGCATGGACCAACTCCAGCAAGAGGATTACGAACGCACGTCCAGACCGCTGACCACCGCGCCGCTCGAGATCGCCAGCGCGGGCCGCCCCGGGCGGTCGTAGGTCCCCGCGTGCGACAGTTTGCGGGCCACCTGCTGCATCAGCCCCTGCATGTGCCCCATCAGCGACTCCGACGCCCGCGCGACCACGCGCTGCGCCTCCAGCACGCTCTGCAGCACCGCCTTCAGCCGCTCCGCCAGCGCCAGCACGCGCTCGCGCGGGCCGGGGGGCAGCCTCATGGCCAGGGCCGACAACGGCGTCTGCGCCGCCCGCGGGCCCAGCGCCGCCGCCACCAGCCGCGCACGCCGAGATTCCAGGTCGATGATCCGCCGGCCCAGCGTCTGCTGGTCCTCGATCGCCCGGCGCAGGGCGGGCAGGTCGGCGCGGCGCAGCGCGTCGGCGTGCCGGCGCGAGTGCGCGAGCATCTGCTCGTGGTGCGCCAGCAGGTCGGTCAGCAACGCTTCCAGTTCCTGAGCGGCGATCACGCGGTCACCGCCTTCCCGCTCTTCTCGATCAGCGTGCGCTCGATCCGGTCCACGATCGCCCAGTCCGCCCGCCGGACCATCGCCTGCGCCACCTGCGCGTCGGCCAGCGAGCCCATCATCTTCTCGCCCTGGCCCGGCCCGAAGGGCGCGGGCGTGCGGTTGGCGTCGCGCAGTTGCTTGAGGATCGGCTGCACCAGCGCCACCGCCACGAACTGCTGGGCCGCCTCGCGCGGGCTGGCTTTGTCGCCCGCGGCCTGCCCGCGCTGGGCGATGCCCAGCGCCGAGGCGAAGTCCTGCTGTCTCCCCTGCAACCGATCAAGCACGCCCGCGCTCTGGCGCAGACTCGCCCGCTCGATGCCACCGCTTCCCGAGATGTAGCCCAAGGCGTCGTTCATGCGTCACTCCACCACGAGTTCGGCGTGCAGCCTTCCGGTGCGATGGATCTCGTACAGGATGTTGATCTGGTCCTGGATGGGCACGTCAAGCTGGCGGAACGCCTGGATCAGGTCCTGAATCCGGGCCCGCTCGCTCGCTCGCGACGTCGTCTGCACCGCCGTCCACTTGTCCACCTGCGTCACCGGCGTGGCCGGGCTGGGCGTGGGCGGCGGGTTCACGGTGGTGATCACCAGGTCGCGGTGCGCGATCGCCACCGCCGAGAGTTCAACGTTGCCCGTCACGATGATCGACCCCGTCCGCGAGTTCACCACCACCTGCGCGGGCAGCCGCAGCAGGCTGGGTGAGAACGTCGCCGACATCACCTTGGCGATGAACTTGGTGGGCGAACCCCTCTCCGCCGGCGGGATCGTGACCCGCACCAGCGTGTCGTCCATCGCGCGGGCCAGTTCCGCGTACGCCCCGCCCGAGTCGCCCTGCGCCAGTTGCTCCGCTTCGTCGGGCACGGGCATCAGCGCGTTGATCGTGTCCGCCAACTGGTCCGCCACCGTGTGATGGCGGAAGGGCTTCTTGAGCACCAGATCAAAGCGATCCGAGATCGTCGGCATGGTGATGGGCGTGATGATCCGCGCGCCCGACCGGACGACCCCCGCCGTGGTGATCGAGTTGTCCTCGAGTTCGATCGGCCCTGAGGCCATCGCGTACACGCCCTGACCGGGCAAGGGGCCCTGCAGGGGCGACAGGAACAGCCGCCCGCCAGCCAGAGAGGTGGCGGTGTGCGACACCGTCACATGCACGTCCAGTTCGTCGTTGGGCCGCGCCCCGCTGGCGGGCACCGTCACTTCGATGAAGACCAGCGCCGCCGCCTTGGACTTGGCCAGTTCCTTCAGGTCGGGCAGGGGGTTGCCGTTGGCTTCGTAGATCTTGGCCAGCGGGCGGGCCAGGGCCAGCTCGGCCCCCGAGTCGCCCGTGCCCTTCAGACCGGTCACGATCCCCACGCCCCGCAAGACCGACTTGCCCCGCCCCTCGATCGACGCGATCTCGGCCACGCTGATCACGTCGCCCGCGGAGGTCATGGACTCTTCACCCGCGGGCGCCGGCTGACCCGGGCCTCCGCCCAAGCCCCCGACCTGGCCCGCGCAGACTCCGCAGGCGCACAGCGCAAACAATGCGGCCAAACCTGCGCGATGGAGCATCCTGCTCGCCTTCATGCGAGGGCAAGAGCGAAGGACGTGCCAGCCCGTTCACCCCGGGGTTGACCCGCACTCGGGGCACCTCGTCCCGGCGGGCAGCCCCTTGAGGCTGTACCCGCACCGCACGCACCCGGACCGCAGAGCCCGCCGGCGCGCCGCAGCCCCCCAGACCCACAGCGTGCATCCACCCAGAAAGAGCAGAGGCGCCAGCGGCCAAAGCGAGAACTTCGCTTTGGCACCCCACGTGACGCCCGTGCTTCCCCACGCCCACCACGTCCACTGCGCCCCCGGCTGCTGAGGCCGCAGGGTCCACGCGGGCGGGTCGCGGTAGTCCTGTTCGCCCGCCCCCGCCCAGTGAAGGTAAAGCGTGCCGTCGCCGATGTCGGCCAGCCAGCGCGAAGAGCGATACCCGCCCCACCACCAGATGCTCAGCACCATCACCCCGCCCCAGACCACACCGAACACGAGGAGGGCGAGGCCAAGCCTTCGCCTCCACTGGCCGCGAATGCGCGCTCGGATTGGCGAAGTCGCCCCGGTCAATCCGATTCCCCCGGGTCATACCCCATCTCGCGCACATACCCCTTCACCCACACCGCCGGCACGATCCGCCGGACATGCGTCACGGTGTTGTTCTCACCCACCACCACCCGCAGGGTCTCGGGTGCGCCGGGGATGTCCAGGTCGTAATCCAGGGCGTGCCGCTGCAGAACGTGGCAGTACACCTGGGCATCGGGTCCGCCGACCAATTCGTTCAGGCGTTCGATCGTGATGCCTTCAACCACTCGCGCCGCGTTCGCCACACGCTGGGCGAAGGTGACTGTGCTGGGCAGCGGATTCTGGTGGTCGGGGACCCGCCCATATTCGGCCTTCAACCAGCGCTTCAGCTCAAGCACAGGGCCGCGCCGCGGGACCTCACCCAGCCGCCGCAGAGCGAGGTGCACGCCCGAGCGATACTGATCCCAGTCTCCCTTGCCACGCTCCATCTGTCTGAGCAGCGGGATCGAGCCCGCCAGCCGCTGGCAGCCGGCGATGTGAACCGCGGCCGCAAGGCGAGATCGCCCCGCCCAATCACTGGGAGAAGGGGGCCGCTTCACCGACCGCTGCAGCATGTCCATCGCCCACGCCGCCTCGGCGCGGACGGCCTGTTCCTGAAGCCGAGGGCTATCAGCCAGCGTGCCGGTCCGCGCGTCGATCAAGAACCGCCGCTGCCACATCGTCCTCACCAGGAAGTAGGCACGCGGCTCGCCCGCGTCGTCGGTCGCCTCGATGAACGCCCACGCCGAGTAGTAATCCCACATCGGGCCCGCCGTGGTCTCCGACACCCAGCGTTCACGCTCCTCCGGCGAGAACGAGCCCAGAATCGGCGAGGAGCCCAGCGTCCGGCCCTGGGTATCGAGCATCACCACCTGGTCGTCCGCGGTGCGGATCGCGACTTGCCCGCTGTTGTGGACGAACGCTCCGATCGGCGAGCCCTCCGTCGTCCACTCGTCAGGCATCCCCTTCGACCGCGCCTTGGGCTGCTCGCGCTTCCAGATCACCGCGTTCGTATCCGCTTGGTACAACGTGTAAACAAAGTTGCTCGCGAACGCCCGCCTCATCGGCCCCGCGCTGTTGTCCGGGCTCTTCGCCTCCAGCCGCAAACGACCGTCGGGCGAGAAAGCGGTGATGTCCGAGTAGTACCGGTCGGTTGCCCAGGCCCGCAGGGGCACAAACGCCGCCAGCAGAAGTACCACAACCAGCAGCCATCCCAGCAGCACGCCGCGCCGATCCGAATCGCCGCCATGTGAGCTCATTTCGCCAGTCTACCCAAAGCCTCCACCCAGGCCTTCATGGGTCGGCCAACACCCACTCACCACCCGGCTAGGCTCCGCCATGATCCGGCCGTTCGCGTGGGCTTTAATGATCCTGGGTGCGCTCGGAACCGCCGGCTACGCCATCGTCGCCTACACCGGCTGGCCCGCCGGCGCAACAGTGCACCCCGAGATGCGACGGGTCTACGCCATCTATCCCTACCTCATCTACCCGCACGTATTCGGCTCCGCCATCGCCCTCGCCGTGGGGCCCCTTCAACTCTCCACCCGCTTCCGCCGGCGGTGGCCCAAGGCCCATCGCGTCCTGGGGCGCGTGTATCTGGGCGCAGGCGTTCTGGTCGGCGGAGTCGCCGGACTCGTCCTGGCCTTCCACTCCTTTGGCGGCTGGATCGCCCACCTGGGCTTCGCCGTCCTGGCAGTCCTATGGCTGCTCTCCGGTGCCCTGGCTCTCCGCTTCGCCCTTCAGCGACGCTTTGACCTCCACCGTCGCTGGATGATCCTGAACTTCAGCCTCACCCTCGCCGCCGTCACCCTCCGCATCCAGTTGGGCCTGGCCGCCGCCGCCGGCTGGCCTTTCGAGGCCTTCTACCCCTGGCTCGCCTGGACCTCGTGGGTGCCCAATCTGCTCCTGGCCTGGGTGTTCACCCGCCCCCGGGCCACCGGCCCGCCCGGTCCACCGCCCTCCCGATAACGGGCAATAATGCCTCAGACCCTGTTTCCCACGTCGGATCACCCGCCGTGTCCGAAGTGTCATCTACACACCTTAAGGGTGTACGAGGAGCCCGCACCATGGCCGATCTCAAGAACCTCAAGGGCATCAGCGCCGCCGACCGCAAGCTCATCGAGGAGGCCGAGGAATGGCTGGGTGCCGAGCCGACGAAGATGGGCCCGGTGAAGAACCTGTTCTGGGGCAACGTGAAGGAAGACTTCTACTTCCCCTACCCCGTTCAGGACCCGCGCGAGCAGGCCGAGTGCGACCAGTTGCTCGCCAAGCTTGAGGACTACCTCAAGAACGAGCACCCCGCGGTGCAGATCGACCAGGAGCAGGAGATCCCCCGCCCCGTCATCGACCGCCTCTTCGGGCTGGGCGTGCTGGGCATGACCATCCCCAAGGAGTTCGGCGGTCTGGGGATGGGCATCACGTCCTACAACCGCGTGCTTGAACTCATCGGCAAGTACGACGGCTCCACCGCCGTGCTCGTCTCGGCCCACCAGTCGATCGGCTGCAAGGCCGTCATGCTGTACGGCAACACGGAGCAGAAGGCCAAGTGGCTGCCCCACCTGGCGAAGGACTGGGTCAGCGCGTTCTGCCTCAGCGAGCCCAACGTGGGGTGCGACGCGGGCGGGTGCGAGACCTACTTCGAGCGCGACGGCGACGACTACGTGGTCTACGGCGAGAAGAAGTGGGCCACGTCGGGCGCGATCAGCGGGCTGTTCACGGTCATGGCGCGCGAGAAGCGGGCCGACGGCAAGGGCAAGATCAGCGCCCTGGTCATGCACCCGTGGATGAACGGCGTCGAGATCTACCAGAAGAACCGCAGCAAGTGCGGCATCCGCGGCACGTGGCAGGCCCGCATCCGCTTCCACGGCGTGCGCGTGCCCAAGGCCCACCTGCTGGGGCAGGAAGGGCGCGGTCTGCAGATCGCGCTCTCGTGCCTGAACTACGGCCGCTGCACGCTCAGCGCGGGCATGCTGGGCGGGGCCCGGCGCGCCACCGAGCAGGCCACCAAGTGGGCCCAAACGCGCTTCCAGTTCCAGGCGCCCCTGGCGAAGAACGAGCTCGTCCGCCACCGCATCGCCCGCATGGCCGCGTATACGTACGCGATGGACGCGGTGCTCTACATGACCACCGGCATGCTCGACCGCAAGGACGAGGACATCCAGGTCGAGACCGCGCTGTGCAAGGTCTTCTGCTCCGAGTGGGGCTGGCGCGCCGTCAACGACGCGCTGCAGATCATGGGCGGCGAGTCCTACATGACCGAGAACGAGATCGAGCGCATCTTCCGCGACTCGCGCATCAACCTCATCGTCGAGGGCGCCAACGAGGTCATGCAGTCGTACATCTTCGGCTACGGCGGCAAGCAGCTGGCCGAGCGCCTCCTGGGCATCAAGCAGGCCCTCATGCGCGACGAGGACGAGGGCTTCGGGTCGTTCGTCGGCAAGGCCCTCAAGAACTCGCTGCGCCCCAAGATCATGTCCGCCGCCATCCCCACCGGCACCGAGGTCTTCCTGGGCATCCGGCGCAAGGCCACCCGCCTCACCCGCGCCCTGCCCGAGCTGGCGACCTACGGCGAGCGGCTCTCGCGTCTGGCCACCGAGATGACGTACCAGTTCAAGGCGATGAGCAAGAAGTGGGACGCGAAGATCCTGGAGCGCCAGTTGATCCAGGCCCGCCTGGCCGACGTGGCGATCATCCTCCATGCCTGGGCCTGCACGCTCGCCAAGCTCGACGCCGACATGCGGTCGCACGCGGGCAACGGCGCGGGCGACGCGGAGTTCCAGCGCGACAAGGCCGCCGCGATCCACTTCTTCGACCTCGCCGAGGTGGAGATCGGGCAGCGGATCCGCGAGTTGTACGTCAACGCGGACGAGACGATGCTCTCCGCCGCCGACGCCGCGCTGGCCTACAGCGCGTCGCAGAGCGCCGAGAACTTCATCATCCCCGAGAAGACCCCCACCGACCTGCGCGGCAAGGGCCGCAAGCCCACCCAGGTGGGCATCAAGCAGTTCCCCGGCACGGCCTGGCAGGGCGCGCCGCTGGACAGCGACGTGGGCGCGGCGCGGTAAAGGCCAGCCTCACCAGAACGACCGTGGCGGGCACGGCGCAGGTTCACTCTGTGGTGGCACAGACGTCGCGTCTGTGTCAGCATGCCGCCCACATTCTGAAGCCGCCAGCACGCTGGCGGGCTACACCGTCGTGGGCGGGCCGTCGCTCAGCGACGTCGGGGTCGCCGAACCCTTGAACGGCAGCGGGTCGGACGCGCGCCCCTCGCCCCACATCCTGAACCGAGGCCACACCACTTCCTTCAGCAGGATCTTGATGCACGCGCCCAGCGGGATCGCCAGAAGCAGCCCGTAGAACCCGCCCAGGATACCGCCGGCCATCGAGGAGAACAGGATCGTCGGCGTGTCCATGTTGGTGGTCTTGCCTTGGATGGTCGGGGAGAGGATGTAGTCATCCACCAACTGCCCGCCCAAGTACACGATCACGGGGCCGGCCAGCGCCCACCACCAGTTGCCCTGCCAGCCCGTGCCCGCGGGGTCCAGGAGCATCAGCACCGCGGTGATGGGCACGCTCAGCGAGGCCGCGTACGGGATCAGGTGCAGGAAGCCGAAGACCGGCCCCAGGATCAGCGGCGTGGGCGCGCCGACCAGCAGCAGCGCCAGCGTGTAGTACACCGTCATGATCGCACAGATGGTGAGCCGCCCGCGGATGAACCCGGCGATCACCGCGTCCATCTTCTGGAGCAGGTGGATGACGCCCAGCCTTCGCCGCTCGGGGATCAGGCTCTCCCAGAACGACAGGAACCGGCCGTAGCCCACGCAGATGAAGAAGAAAAAGAAGGCCGTGAGGAACGCGCCGAAGAGGAAGAAGCCGATCGAGCCCAAGAGGTTGAACAGGAAGCTCACGGCGCTGGCGCCCGTCGCCAAAGCCTCGCGCGACAGCGCGGTGGCGTTGGACTGCACCCACCGCCCCACACGCCGCACCGCCTTGTAGATCATCACCCCCGTCGTGTCGCCCGCGTCGAAGACCAGCAGGTCGGGCTTGGCTTCCGCCGGCGGGGCGGCGATCCCCGTCCCCGGCGCGGGGGGCGAGGGCGGCGGGGTCAACGCGGTCTGGTCCGTGGCCCGCTCCGCCTCCTGCTTCCGCTGCGCCTCCTCGAACTCGCGCTTGTACTGCATGAGTTTGTCGTGCAGCCACAGCCAGCGCGGGCCGGGCAACTGGGCCTTGAGTTCCTGATCTTCCGGGCGGTCCAGCGACTTGATCAGCACCTGCACGTTCGTCGCCTGTTCCTGCGCGAACGTCACGCCCTGGTACAGCCCGTAGCCCAGCCCGAAGACCAGCGGCACCACGATCGCCACCGCCGCCAGGATGATGATCAAGAGCGCCGCCCCCTCGCGGCTGAACACCCGTCCGCGCCCGCCCGTCGTCAGCCACCGCACCAGCGGCTCAAACAGGTACGCCAGCGCCATCGCCACCAGCAGCGGCACCGTCACCACGCTCAGCAGGTAGCCCAGGTACACCAGCCCGAAGACCGCGGCGATCACCAGCCCGTCGCGGACCGGCTGGATCTCCCACAGGTGGCGGGCCCACCAGTCGCGCCCCGAGGGACGCTCCGGCGGCGGGGTCTGAACGTGCTCTGGCGCGCCGACATCGCTTGGCATGGGCCCAGTCTATCGGATCGTCGCACGTTCGGGTGGATGAACCGGGGCCGACCTCAGCCCGCGACGCCCGCGGGGGCGAAGGCCTCTTCGAAGTCATAGACCTCGATGAAGTCCTCGAAGCGGTCGCGGTCGCTGGCCCGCATCTCTTCGCGGTCGATGAGCGCATACACGATCACGCCGAAGTCCTCGGTCCCGCGCAGGCCCCACCGGCGCATCACGGTGCCGGCCAGTTGCCCGTAGCGGTCGAGGGCGAACTTCCGCAGCCCGTGGCACAGTTGCTGCCCGGTGATGTGACGCGAGCGCGACTCATCCCCCGACGCGGCCTCGCCATGAACCGCCCGCACCGAGTACGAAAGCCCTTCGCGCACGAAATCAAACGCGTTCTCGGGCAACTGCGCCGCGCGGGCGCGGATGGCGGTCCAGTCTGGTGTGCTGCGGCGTTCCAAGGCGGGGCTCATGCTCCCAAGGGTGCGGACAGAAGGGTACACACCCGCGCCGCGCCGGGGAAGGCCGCTCTTTACGCCCGAGGTCCGCTCACCAGCGGGTGACCCGCCCACACGAACCGCAGCCGACGCCGGGCCCAGCGCGGGCCCGCCGAGTCCACACCGATCCGGGCGGTGCGGGCGACCCGTGCGGGGAAGTGCTCCCCCCGTTCGACCCCCAGGCGCGGATCGGTGGTGAGGTCCACCGAGGACAAGGTGCGGTCAAGCCCCAGCGCCTGGCACAGCCGCCCCGGCCCGCGGCACAGGTCCCGGTCCGGCGTCGCCCCGCCGCGAAGCGCCCTCATCCGGTCCAGCCCCTCCACCGGCTCGATCGCGCGGATCAGCACGGCGTGCGGCACGCCTTCTGCGGCGCAGACCACGTTCATGCAGTGGTGCATGCCGTAGGTGAAGTAGACGTAGGACAACCCCGGGGGCCCGTACATGGCCTCGTTGCGCGGCGAGCGGTGCAGGTTCTTCGCGTGCGAGGCCTGATCCTCGGGGGCGATGTAGGCCTCGACCTCGATGATCCGCCCCGCCAGAATCCGCCCGTCGGGCATGACGCGCACCAGAACATGCCCGAGCAGGTCGGGGGCCAAGTCGTCGGCCCGGCGGGCGAAGAACTCGCGGTCAAGGCGGGAAGCGCGGGGCACGGCGGATCAGGCGTAGGAGTGCAGGCCCGCGAGCAGGAGGTTCACCCCGAAGTAGCACCACAGCATGAGGATGAAGCCCACGATGCTGAGCCACGCGGTGAGGAGGGCCTTGTTCTTCACGCCCGCGGCGCGGATGTGAACAACCACGAGGTAGATGATCCAGGTGACGGCGGCCCAGGTCTCCTTGGGGTCCCAGGCCCACCAGCGGCCCCAGGAGTGATCCGCCCACCACGCGCCCAGCAGGATGCCCACGCCCAGCGTCCAGAACGCCAACTGGAGGATCGTCATCTGGGCCTTGTCCAGGTCATGGAGCAGACGCTGGCGGGCGGTCATCGCGGCGGGGTCGTCGGTGGCGGTCTCGGCGGGGGCACTCGCGCCCAGCGCCCCGGCGGCGAGCGCGACGGAGGCCCCGGCGCTCTTGCCGAAGTAATGCGCGCCCAGGTAGAACAGGCTGCAGATCATGCCCAGGCTGATGAGCCCGTAGCTGAAGAGCACCGTCGTCACGTGGTACTTCAGCAGCACGCTGGTGTTCAGAATCGCCGCCTCGCGCCCGATGTCCTTGCCCGGGATGCCCGTCTGCGTGGCGACCACCAGGATCATGAAGCCCACCGCGGCGGTGGCGGCGCCGAAGAGCCACTGGCGCTTGGCCGCGGCCAGCGCCAGCCCCACGATCGCCGCGAAGAGCGAGACGCCGGTCATGGACTCGAACTGGTTCTGGATCGCGAACCGTTCGGCGATGTAGCAGCGGGCGGCGAAGCCCACCGCGTGCAGCAGCACGGCGCTGAGCAGCAGCGTCAGGCCCGTCCACTTCAGCCAGGCGCGCTGCGTGCCGAAGGCCAGCAGCATCGCCACCAGCGCGCCCGCGTACAGCCACATGCCCCAGTCAAAGGGCTGGGCGCGGTTGTATAGCGCTTCGAGGTTTCGGCGAGTGGTGGGGTAGGTCTCGCTGTTGATGGTGGGCAGAATGCGGGCCAGTTCTTGCGCCGCGCTGTTCACGCTCGCCGCGTCACCGGCTCGCCACGCCGAACCCAGAGCCAGCGCCGCCTTGCGGGCCGGGTGGTCAGGGGGCAGGGTGGTGAGGGCCGACCAGGGCTTCTCGTGATCGCCCGAGGAGACCATGAGCAGGTTGCCCGCGCTCGAGAGGTACAGGTCCAGGGCCTCGCGCGTCTCGCCGATGGTCTTCTGAACCTGGGGCGACATTTCGCGGGCCATCATCTCGGAGCTCGCGGCGTCGAGCGTGCCCACGATGCCCAGCGGAGCCAAGCGCCCCAGTTTGCGCCAGCGCTCCCGCGCCGCGGTCTGGTCCTCGCCCTTGCCCACGATCCGCTCGATGAGGATGTCGCGGAAGGGCAGGTAGGTCACGCCGATGAGCGGCTTATCCTCGTAGTACGTGGGGTCGATGATGATGTCGAGGTAGGTGAAGAGCGGGTCGTAGGTCATCTTGGCGGGCAGCGCGCCCGACCCGCCCTCGGGGGCCAGGTCAAAGTAGTTCCGCCGACCGGCGATCTCGTTCACCGACTCGCGGGCCAGCGAATCGAGAATCTTGATTCGTCCGTTGTGGTACAGCGACAGGTCGCGCAGCGGGGTCAGGTCCACGTTCTGCGCAAACACCCACTTCTCCGCGATGTCCATCACCTTCGACCCGCGCGGGGGCGGGCTGCCGAAGGGGTTCTCCACCCCGCGGGCCGAGAGCATCGCGGTCTGCGGATGGCTATTGCCCGCCGGCTGGGCCAGCGCCAGCGAAGGGGCAAACACGAACAGGGCGATCAGGATCGGGATCATGCGGAGCGGGTTCATGCGGAGGCTCCTGCGGAAGGACGGTCTGGTGACCGGATGGACTTCTTGAGCTTGCCCGGCGGCGTATAGGTGCCCGCGGCGAGCTGCGCCTGGATCTTGGCCTTGCGCCGGCGGAGGATCAGCGGCTTGACGTAGAACGCCCACGGGATGCCCACGCTCATCATGATCGCGCCGCCCGCGATGACGTAGATGCCCGGATTGTTGCCCACACCCAGCCGCGTGAAGCGGGCCGCCGGACGCTTGATCAGCCCCGCCTTGGCCGCCTCCACACCCTGGTTCCACCCGTCGGCGTCCCAGCCGGCCTGGCTGAACTTGAACCGCGTGGGGCCCAGGCGGTCGGCGAGCCAGCGCTTGGCGTTCTCCAGCCACGACCGGCTGTCGCTCCAGGTGAAGGGCGAGATCAGCAGCGGGTCGTTCAGGCTGGTGTGGGCCAGCACGCTCACGCGCGACATCTCACGACCCGACGCGTCGCGCTCGATCTTGTCCACGCGCACGTCGGACCTGAAGTCGCGTGGCTGCGTGCTGTGGGGGTACGGGATCATCTCAAAGTCCAGCAGAGTCAGTTCCAGCCCCGGCAGCGCGTGACGCAGCCGTCCGAAGGTGACGTCCACGATCCGCCCGTCCGGGACGAAGAACGAGGCGATGTCGAACTGCCGGCTGGGCTCAAACTCGGAGAAGGGCACCCACCGCGTCTGCGACCACACCACTTCGCCCTGCTCGCTCACCTGCTCGACCCGCACCGCCGCCATGGCCTTGCGGTGGGTGCCGGTCTGGTCGCGCCGGTCGATGGTGGGCACGATGAACGGGGCGAGCGTCTTGCGCGCCGCGGGGAACCGCTCGGCCAGCTTCAGCACCAGCACCTCGGGGTCCCCGACCGGGATGGTCGAGCCGTTGCGCAGGTTGGAGAGCGCCACCGGATCGCGCCCGGGCAGGCGGACAATGGCCCGCACGGGCGGGTTGTCCGCCTCGGTCGCGCCCTGCGTCTGCTCGTCGATGAAGACCGTCACGATCGACGTGTCCAGGTGCGTGAGCCCCACCAGCGGCGTGGGCGGCGTGCGATTGGGGCGCCCGTCGGGACGGGCCACCAGCCCGATGTCCTGGTCCAGTTCCGGGTACCGGGCGAAGAGGAAGCGGTCAAACGGCTTGAGCGGCTCGGCCGCGCCCGGCGGGATGTACCCCTCGGGCGGCGTGACCCGCACCACCACCTCGGTGCTGGTGGCGTTCTCGTAGCCCGGCGTGACGATGGGCAGCGAGGGCGCGGGGCTGATGGACCGCACCTCGAACGACCACGCCGGGTCGCCCAGGGCCAGCTTGCTGCCCGGCGCGATGGGGAACCACTTGCTGGCGCGCTGCCCGGGGATGGAGACGTGCAGGGCGTTGAGCGTTTCGCTCGCGGGCGTGGGCGAGCGGAGCAGGTCCCACCTCTCCTGAGGCATGTCGCGCGAGAGCCTCACGACGAACAGCCCGTCAAAGAGCGCATCAGCGGCGTCGGCCGGGCTGGCCCCGCCCAGGAACAACCGCGGAAGGTCGCGGCGCTGAAGCGTGCCATCGGGGGCTCGGCGCAGGGCCTGGGCGGTGATCAGCCGGGCCGGTCCCGAAGCCTCGCCCGGGGAGCCCGAGGTGTCCCACACGATCTGCCGCTCGGTGACGGGGGCATAGCCCACCACGCGGACGCGCAAGTCGGTGTCGATGGCGGGCGGGAGGCCGCCGATGAGGTTGCTGGGGACGGGGATGTCGAGGGTGCGCCCGTAATCACCCGGCGCGTCCGAGGGGATCTCCAGATCGCCGATATGGACCCGGGCGGCGCCCAGGTTGTACTCGTTGTATCGGGGCAGCCCGCGCAGCAGACGCGGCTCCATCTTGCCCGAGCCCGCGGGCCCGGGGTGCAGCCCGCGCTGGGCCACGTTGAGCACCACGCGGGTGTTGTCAAAGAACGTGCCCACCGGCGGGCCGGGGGCGGGCTGGCCCGTCGCGGGGTCCACCTGGCCCGCCGCGAGGATCGTGTCGCCCTCGAGCTTGGCCACCGAGTAGTACGCGCTGCCCAGCGCCATCGTGATGATGCCGGTGTGCACCGTGAGCACGCCGATGTTCTCGAACCGGAACTCGATCCGGCGCACCGTCGCGACGAACATGTTGACCACGAACAGCAGCAGCGGGACCGTCAGCGGCCACCAGGCGTAGAACTCCAGTTCCGTCATCTCGACGCCCGGCAGGCGGCGGATGGTCACGTCCTTGTAGTGGTTGATGAACTCCGCGAAGAAGAGCACGCCCGTGCCCTTGCCCTGGTTGTAGTTCAGATGGGGCCAGACCAGCGCGCCCCACAGCGCCGCCGCCCCGATGGTGAGCCCGATCACCGCGAGAAGGCCCGTCGCGAACCGCGCCCCGCGCCCCGCGCCCGCCGAGCGCATCACCCGAACGGTCACCCACGCCGGCAGCAAGGCCAGCACCGCCACGGCGGCCAGAAGGGTGAGGCCGTAGAAGGCGTAAGTCGGAGCCTTGAAGAGCACGCCCACCGGGATGCTCGCGGCCACCGCGTACAGCGCGACCCAGCCCAGCAAGATCACCGCCAGCCAGATCGTGGAGAGCGAATGAACCACCCACCGCAGGGGTGTGAGCATCCCCGTGAGGTTCTCCTGCTCCCAGGCCTGGCTTCTTCTCCACTTCGCGCTCAATCGTTTCTCCGGTGCCTGTCATCGGCCATTGACCAGATTGTCGTCCGGATGGTAGACGTGCTCCCCCCAGATTGTGGCATCCACGCCTGTCTATTCGCATCCATTCTTGTTCTACGCGAACGCACCCGGCGAAGTAGTGGTCACCCTCGCCTCCAACGCCCCGGGGAGGCTTGGACTGCAGCCGGCGGCCGTTTCGGGGTTCGGATGGAGCATGCCGGCGGACTCCCCGGTGCCCTCAAGGACATCGGCGATCGCCTCCGCGATGGCCGGGGCCATGGTGGCGGTACCGGTGTTGAGCCCGGCGTGCAGGACGAACCGCCCACCCAGGGTAGTGGGCCGGTTGACAAAGGCCGGGCGGTCATCGGTCGTGAATGACCGGACGCACAGGGCGCTGGAGCGGACGATCGCGCCTTCGCGGTCGCACCGGCGCCACCACTGGGGCCACAGGCGCTCGACCGCGGAGGCGATCTGGGCGTCGACGCGGGCCAGTTGCGCGGGGTCGGTTGCGAAGGGCGGGCCGCCGACGTGGATGTAGCCGCCGCCCACGGCGAGCGCATCGCGATCGCGGGCCTGGTCGCGATAGGCCATGAAATTCAGATCAAGCGCGGGCCCGGCGACGCCCTGGCCCTCGGGCGTGAGGTGCAGTTTGAGCGGGCCGGCCCACCCCGGCGGACGCGGCATGAGCAGCCAGCGCCCCGCGACGCCGGTGATCCGCGCGCCCAGCGCTTCGAGCAGCGAAGGCTGGGAGTAGGCCCCGGGGGCGAGGATGACATCGCGGGCGGCGACCTCGCCGGCGGGGGTTTGCACGGCGGAAAGCCGTTCACCATCGTGCCAGCGCAGACCGGTGACGCGGGTGTTCCAGGAGAACGTGACCCCCAGGCCCTCCAGATGCTCGATGAGGTTGGCGACGAAGCGGCGGATGTCGAGCGACAGTCCGCGGGTGACGACCGCGGCGCGGACGGTGCCCGCGCCGATGCTCGACTCCGCGAGCGGGACCTGCGCCTTGAGCGACGCGGCGTCCTCGATGTGCCGAACCAGCACGCCGCGATCCTGGTGCTGGCGCGCGGCGGCGGAGGCGACGGGCGGGCTGTCGTACAGCCGGGTGATGGCCCCCTGGTACAGGCTTGCGCCGTCGAAGAGGTGAGCGTCATCGCGGGCGGCGCGGGACCAGAGATCAAGGGCCCGGGCGGAGGCGAGCGCGTACCAGTCGGTGGTCTCGGCGACGGCGCGGGCGTCCATCGCGGCGGCGCGGCGGGCGTGGGCCCACCAGCGTGATCGCTCATCGGGCTCGCGCCCCAGCCAGCCGCCGTCGGTGACGGTGCGCTCAAACGCCCCGGCGGCGGAGCCCACGAAGGGCCGCCCTTCCAGCAGCGTGAGCAGGCGGCCCGACTCGCCCGCGGTGGTGCTTGCCTGGCTCGCGGCGGGGTCTACCCGCGGGTCGGCCCCGGCGGACAGGACGCTCACCCGGCGGCCGCGGCGGGCCATCGCCCACGCGCACCACAACCCCTGGATGCCGGCCCCCACCACGAGGGTTTCGGCGGTCCGGAGCGGGCCTGCGGCGGAAAGATGGGCCGGGGGCGTGGTCAACGCGGGAGTGTATGGGAACCGCTCGTGCTACGCTGGGCCCCATGGCCCGAAAGAACACCCGCGACCAGTCCGTCGTCACGCTCAACGCCGACCACCTCACCATCGACGACGTAGTGAGCGTCGCCCGGATGGGGGCCCAGGTGCGCGTGGGGCCCAAGGCCATCGCCGCGATGAAGCGCTCGCGGGCGGTGGTGGAGCGCTGCCTGAAGGACGGGCAGGCGTACTACGGGATCAACACGGGCTTCGGGTCGCTGGCCAAGAAGCGGATCGAGGCGGGCGACCTGGCCACGCTGCAGCGCAACCTGGTGCGCTCGCACGCGGCGGGCGTGGGCGAGCCGCTGCGCGAGGAACTCGTGCGGGCGATGATGCTGATCCTGGCCGGTTCGCTGTCGCGCGGGTTGTCGGGCGTGCGGCCCGTAGTGGTGGAGACGATCGTGGCGATGCTCAACGCGGGGATCACGCCGGTGGTCCCGAGCATCGGGTCGGTCGGCGCGTCGGGCGACCTGGCGCCGCTGGCGCACGTGGCGCTGGCGCTGATCGGCGAAGGAACAGTCCTGACGAGCCCGAAGCGCCAGCGAGGGGTCGCCGCCCAACCCATGCCTGCGGGCGCCGCGCTCAAGCGGGCGGGGATCGCGCCGCTGGAACTGGGGGCGAAGGAGGGCCTCGCGCTGATCAACGGCACGCACCTGATGTGCGCGGAGGGGGCGCTGCTGTGGACTGACTTTGATAGCGTGTTCGACTCGGCGGCTCTTGCGCTGGCCATGTCGATCGATGCGTGCCGGGCATCGCACGCCTTCCTGGACTCCCGGCTCAGGTGTATTCGTGAAATCGGCAGTCCGGGCAATTTGGGAGTCTCCGACCTGGTGTTGCGGCTTCTTGAGGGCGGTTCGATCGCCGAGAGCCATCGCGAGAACGATCCTCGCGTGCAAGACCCGTACTCGCTCCGTGCGGCACCAACCGTGATGGACGCGGCGAGGCAAGGGGGCTTTCAGTTGTACGTCGCCTTGGGGCTTGAACTCTACTCGGTCACGGATAATCCGCTCGTGTTCCCCGGGCAAGAAGGCATCAAGGCATTCCGGCATCGAGGCATCGAGGAGAAGCATCCGAGTGTCCTTTCCGGCGCCAACTTCCACGGCATGCCCCTGGCCATCCCGCTGGATGGCCTGGCGATCGCACTCTGCCACATCGCGGGCATCAGCGAGCGGCGGACGTACCTGATGACCGGCGCGTTCGAGCCTGAGAGCCGGCTCAAGCCCTTCCTGGCCCCGCGCCCGGGCTTGCAATCCGGGCTCATGATCGCCCAGTACACCGCCGCCGCGTGCGTGAACGAGATGATCGGGCTGGCCATGCCCGCCAGCGTCAGCAACATCTCCACGTGCGCGGGCATGGAGGATTACAACTCCTTCGGCCCGCGCAGCGCCGCCAAGGCCCGCCGCTCGCTGGAACTTTGCCGCAAGGTCGTCGCCATCGAACTGCTGTGCGCCGCGGCGGGGGTGGAGTGTCACCGGCCGCTCAAGAGCGGCGAGCACGTGGAACGGGCGATCAAGGCCATCCGCAAGGTTGTCCCCGCGCCCGGCGAAGACCGCCCCCTCACCGGCGACATCGAGGCCATCGAGGGGCTGATCCGCTCGGGCCGCCTGACCGACGTGTGATGCCGCCTGCAGAAGCCCACGCCGCCCGCGCCGGGCCCTACCCTGACGCGACCCTTCCGGAAGCCCACTTCGCCGTGATCCGCCCATCCGTCCAGGCCGATCGCCCGAACTTTGAGCGTGCCGGCGCGGTGCGCTCGGAGGAGGCTCACGCGACTCGATGACCACCGAACTGCTCATCCCGGCGAAGCGGTCACCGTGGGTGTCGCGCGGCTTTCTGTGGTGGGTGCGGAAAATGTTCCGCAAGCAGTTCTTCGCCATCCGCTCGGCGGCGGACACCCAGGGCGTCTTGGAATCCCTGGAGTCCCACCGCGGCCCGGCGATCGTGGTGATGAACCACAGCAGTTGGTGGGATCCGCTCATCGGGCTCACGCTCATGCAGCTGCTGGCCCCCTCGCGGCTGGTGCTGGGCCCAATGGAGGCCGCGCAGCTCAAGAAGTTCCAGGTCTTCCGCAAACTCGGCGTCTTCGGCATCGACCCCGACAGCCCAGAGAGCCTCGACCCCATGGTGCGCTACGTGCGCGGCGAGTTTGAGCGCGAGCCGCGGACGGTCTTCGTCGTCACGCCCCAGGGCGCCTTCGCCGACGTGCGGTCGCCCATCCGCCTTCGGCCCGGGACGGCCACCCTCGCGGCGCGGCTCAGCGAGACCCACCCGGCCCTGCCCGTGGTGTGCATCGCGGTGGAGATGGGCTTCTGGATCGACCAGCGCCCCGAGATCTTCGTGCGCTTTGAACGCTGCCGATCAGAACACACCTCGACCACCGGCTGGCTGCGGGCCATGACCAGGACTATGGAGGACAACGCGGCGGCGCTGGCGGCGGCGGTGACGGCCCGCGACCCGGCGGCTTTCGAGATCCTGCTGGGGGGCGAGGCCGCCAAGATCAACCCGCTGTACGACCTCTGGCAGCGCGTGCGCGGCAAGAGCACGCGGATCGAGGCGACGGCGCGCACGCCCGCTCGGCGCGCCCAGGCCGCGACGAGCACCCAAGCAACCCGGGAGACCGCGTGAGCGTTGTCGAGATCATTCTGGCCGGTTCGTGCGCCATTTCGCTGATGGCGCTGGTGGTCATGCTCTTCAACCTGCGGGCCTTCACGCCCGCGCCCGCGGCGAAGGTGAACCCGCCAGAGAGCGGCGAGCCGCTGGTGAGCGTGTGCATCCCCGCGCGCAACGAAGAGGCGAACCTGGAAGCCTGCGTGCGCTCGGCGCTGGCGGGCTCGCTCAAGGCCGTGGAGGTGCTCGTCTATGACGACGGCAGCACCGACCAGACGCCCGCGATCCTGGCGCGGCTGTGCGCCGCCGACTCGCGCGTGCGGGCCGCGCCCACCGTCCCGCTCCCCGCGGGCTGGAACGGCAAGCAGCACGGGTGCTGGCAGATGTCCAGACACGCGCGGGGCCGGTGGATGCTCTTCACCGACGCGGACGTGCGCCTGGCGCCCGAAGCGGTGGAACGCACGCTGGCGCTGGCCGACAGCCGCGGGGTCGCGCTCATCAGCACCTTCCCGCGTCAGGTGACGGGGTCGCTGGGCGAGGCCCTGGTCGTGCCGCTCATCCACTTCATCCTGCTCAGTTACCTCCCCTTCCGGCAGATGCGCCGCACCACCTCGCCCTCCGCCTCGGCGGGGTGCGGGCAGTACCTGTTTGTCCGCAAGGACGCGTACGAGTCGGCCGGCGGGCACGCGGCGTTCAAGGACTCGATGCACGACGGCATCAAGATGCCCCGCGCCCTTCGCAGCCAAGGGCACCGCACCGACCTGTTTGACGGCACCGAGCTCGCCAGCGTGCGCATGTACCAGGGCTGGGGCGCCACTTGGCGCGGGTTCACCAAGAACGCCTTTGAGGGGCTGGGCTCCGTGGGCCTGCTGGTCTTCATCACCGTGCTGCACCTGGTCGGGCATGTCTGGCCGTGGGTGTACCTGGCGATGGCCGCGGCGGGCGGGCTGGGCCTGGACGTGTCGCCCCTGGCGGTGGGCCTGGCGGCGGCGGCGGTGGCGTGGTCGCTCACGCAGCGGCTGTATCTGGCCCTGCGGTTCCATCAGTCGTTCCTGAGCGCGCTGCTGCACCCCGTGGGCATGGTGCTCATGACCGCGATCCAGTGGTGGAGCCTGTATCTCTCCATGACGGGCAAGCGCACCTGGCGCGGGCGCACCGCCGGCCCCGCGCCCGCCACCTCCTGATCACCGCCCCGGAACTCGCGGAATAATCGCCCGTGAGCGGCGCGAGCCTCCATGACGAACTGCACCTGGCGATGATGCGCCCGGGCTTCTTTGCGCCCGCGTCGGCGGAGGTGACGTGCATCGCCACGCCGTGCTCCACGATCTACCTCGCGGGCGAGGTCGCGGTGAAGGTGAAGAAGCCCGTCAATCTCGGCTACCTCGACTTCTCGACGCTTGAGGCGCGGAAGGCGGCGGCCGATGCGGAGATCACGCTCAACGCCGACCTGGCGCCGGGGGTGTACCGCCGGGTGGCGAGGATCACACGCGACCGGACGGGTGGCTTTGCGATCGACGGGGATGGCGAGGTGGTGAACCACGCGGTGGTCATGCGCCGCCTGCCCGCCGCGGGGATGCTCTCGGCGATCTTGCGCGAGCGCGACCTGAGCGAAGACGAACTGGAAGCCCTGGTGAGCCGGCTGGCGGCCTTCCACGCCCGCGCGGCGCGCTCGCCTGAGGTCGCTGCGCTGGGCTCGCCCGACGCGGTGCTACGCGAACTGCGCGAGAACCTGACGGAAGCGCAGGCCTTTGCGGGCGAGGTGGTCCAGGGGCGAGCGGTGTGGTCGCGCCGCATGGCGCGGGCGCTGCTGGCCTGGATGGAGGATCAGGTGCGTCGGCACCACGCCCTGATCGCGGCGCGGGCGGAGGGTGGGCGCGTGGTGGATGGTCATGGAGACCTGCACGCGGGCAACATCTGCTTTGACCCGCGTGCCTGCAGCTCGGGCAACCCCGCCGGGGTGGTCATCTACGACCGGCTGGAGTTCAGGGCCGACTTCCGCGCCCGCGACGTGGCGGGCGAGATGGGCTGCCTTGCGGCCTCGCTCGACGCCTCCGGTCGCCGCGGGCTGGGCGACGACCTCCTGCGTCGCTACGCGCAGGCCACCGGCGACCCGGGCGTGCTGACGCTCGCGCCGCTGTGGCGGGCGCACTACGCGCTGGTGCGCGCCAAGGTCCACGCGCTCAGGGCGGCGCAGGTGTCGGGACAGGAAGCCGAGGACGAGTCGCTGCTCGCCACCGAGCGCGCCGCGCTCGCCGCGGGCTATGCCCTGGGGCCCGGGGTCGTGCTCATGTGCGGGCTTCCCGGCAGCGGCAAGTCGTTCATCGCGCGGCGCATCGCCGCTGCGACCGGGGCGGAGTGGCTCCGCGCCGATGAGATTCGCAAGGGGCTCGCCGGAGTCCGACTCACCGATCGGCTCGCGCCCGAGGCCTACACCCCCGCGGCGGCGCAGAGCGTGTACGACGAACTCGCCCGGCGGGCGCGCGGGGCTCTGGCCGGCGGCCGATCAGTCATCCTGGACGCCACCCTCCGCTCGCCCGAGGCCCGCGCCGCCATGCTCGCGTCGGTCGCCCGCGTCGGCGTGCCCGCGCTCATCGTGCATTGCCACGCGGGCGAGGAGGAGACCCGCTCGCGGCTCGCGCGGCGCGCCGGCGAAGGCCGTGATCCGTCGGACGCGACTTTCGCGGTGTACCGCGCCATGCGGGATGAGTTCATCCCCCCCACCGCCAGCGAGGGAGCGATCGTCAACGCCGGGCCTGACGAAGCTCCGCAGCGCATCGTCGCCCGCGTGGTCCACGCGCTCTGCCCCGACTGACGCCCGCCCGGGCGCGCCGCCGGGGCGATACCCTCGGGCATGCCGCTCAAGGCTCTCCACGCCGCGCTTGACCGCTCGCCCTTTGCGCCGTTTGTGATCGTGACCAGCACGGGCAAACGGGTGGACATCACCAGCCCGCGCCAGGTGTCCGTCTCGCCCGATGGCGAGTTGATCGTGGTGGCGCGGGGCGCATCGGCCGGGATCGAAGTGATCAGCCGGCACGAGTTCGCTTCCGTGGAACCGGCTGGTGAGCGCCTCGCGGCGCAGTCGCCCATGCCGCCGATGCCCGCGGTCATCGCGACCTCCGGCGGCGCGGCGCTTATCGGCACGCGCATCGGCCAGGTGGTCAAGACCGCCCCGTGCGGGCAGGTCGTGCTCTTCCCGCACCGCGTGCAGGGCGTGCCCGTGGTCACCGCGATCGTCCAGAGCGGAGCGGGCGAGCCGATTCTTGACCTCTCCGGCACGCAGTTTGACGCCCACGGCGTGGAAGCCGGCGACAACTACTTCACGATCCACCTGACGCACCCGGGCCAGCCCGGAAAGCTGGTGCGATTGCTGATCTGGCCCCCCGACTCGGGCACGCTGGACACCTTCTCCGAGTCGATGCCCCTGCCCGCGTTGCGCAAGGTGCTGCAGGCTTCAGACGAGCAATTGCGCCGCCGGCCTCAAGACCCCAAGCCCTCGCGCGAGTACCTCGCGGGACTGCAGCCCACCTCGCGGGCCGATCG
Source organism: Phycisphaerales bacterium (assembly GCA_022843545.1). Taxonomy (GTDB): domain Bacteria; phylum Planctomycetota; class Phycisphaerae; order Phycisphaerales; family UBA1924; genus JALHNL01. Next base: position 72,823 of record JALHNL010000004.1, read on the forward strand.
ACGCCACATGCGCGATGACGACCCCCGGCGAACCGACCCCGAGCGGTTCGCGATCCGGCGCGAAGAGTGGGAAGTTCGCCCGGGCAAGAACGTCCCTGTCGCCTCGCTGATCGACCGGATCCTCTCCGAGCCCATCTTCAGCCTCAGCGGCGCGGGCATCGAGGCCGATATCGCGCCCGGCGACTCGCCGACGGTGTTCAGGCTGATGGTCAAGCCCTGGCCGGGAATGTCGCAGCCGCTGGTGATCACTCTCGACGCGGACGCCCGGCTTGCCGTGATCCCGGGTTCCCAGCGGGCGGTTCCGCTGGAGTTTGTGGAGCGCGTGCTGCGGGCCGCGCTGTGCTTTGACCGCCCGGAGTCGCTCCAGATGACCCTGTCGGCGGGCCCGCGCGAGTGGAACCAGCCCGTGTTCGCGCTCACGCGGGGCGACGACGTGGTCGTGGAGTTGTGGCCCGGGTGGGAACGCGACGGGATGAGCGTGCTGGCTCCGCGGGTCCTGGGACCCAGCGATCGTGTGGTCCTCGACCTCCGCGGTACCGACTGGGGGGCCCGCGTCACCGCCGACGACCCCCACGTCCACGCCAGCGAGCGGGCCATCCCCGATGGCGACACGGTGACGCTGCATCTCGTGACGCAGTCGGGCGTTCGGCACGAGCGCGTGCTCGATCGCCCCATCGCCCTCAACGCCCGCACGCGAAGGGTCACCATGCCCGGAGTGCGGGGATGGACCACCGCGGGGGTGCTGCAGCACCTGGCCAACGAGTTTGGTGCTCCGTCTGTGTTGCTCGACAACCTGATGGAGGCACTGGCTGAAGGGCAAGGGCTTCCACCTATCCCCTAAGTATGGGCAAAACTCGCATTGGCGATACCTAGGTATGGATTTGCCCGATCCCGACCCGAACCGTTGTCCGAATTCCCACGAATAGCCGCGGTCCACATCGGCCGGTCTGCAATTCTGCGGCACCGGACCGACTCGTGCGGTATGTTGTGACGCTGCCCGTTCTGGGCGGCCCAGGTGAGAAGGGGAAACATGCTGAATCGTGCATCTGTCGTGCTGTCCGCGGTGGTGGCTCTGTCGGCTTGCGCGGGGACCTTGGCGAACGTTGGTCTGCCTTCGGCCCCGAGGCATCCGACCCAGATCCTGGTCCGCTTCGAGCGGACGGCCGACGCCGCCGCGGTGCAGGCGCTCAAGGACCGCGCGGGCGTGACGGCCACGCTGGTGGAGTACCCGCTTGTGCCGGGGCTGGCCTGCCTGCAGGTGCGCGAGGGCGAGGTGGACAAGGCGCTGGCGACGCTCTCGGGCGATCCGCTGGTGCGTTATGCCGAGCCTGACTTTGTGCGGTCGGTGGACCGGCGGAACGACCCGTTGGGGGTGGACGTTCAGAGCACCCCGTACGGGATCACGATGGTCCGCGCTCCGCAGACCTGGGCGGCTGGCGGGGGCACGGGCGCGGCGCGTGGCGCGGGCGCCCGCGTGGCGGTGCTGGACACCGGCGTGGCGTTCGGGCACCCGGACCTGCCGGTGCCGGTGCTCACCGAGACCTTCATCGCGGGGCAGGCGGTTGACGACCTGCATTCCCACGGGACGCACTGCTCAGGCACGGTGCTGGCGCTGGACAACGATCTGGGCGTGATCGGCGTCGCCCCCGAGGCGCAACTGATGATCGGCAAAGTGCTGGGCAACAGCGGCTCGGGCAGCGACGGCAGCGTGCTGGCGGGCGTGAACTGGGCCGTGGCCAACGGCGCCGATGTCATCAGCATGTCGCTGGGCGGCGCGGGCTTCTCGCAGGCCTTCGCGGACTCGGTGATCGCGGCCAACAACGCGGGCGTGACGGTGGTGGCGGCGGCGGGCAACAGCGCCAGTTCCAACCCGTCGTACCCCGCCTCGTATCCAGGCGTGATCTCGGTGTCGGCGATCGACTCGAACCAGAATCTCGCGAGCTTCTCCAACTTCGGTCCGCTGATCTCCATGGCCGCGCCGGGCGTCGGTGTGCAATCGACCATCCCCGCCCTGCTCACGCAGGTCACGTGGGACAACGTGCCGCGCTCCGCCAACCGCATGACCGGCTCCGCGGTCGGCCAGGCCACCGGGCAGGCGATCTACTGCGGGCTGGGCGGCACGGCGGCGGACTTCCCGCCCTCGGTCGCGGGCAACATCGCGCATGTGCGGCGCGGCGGGGGCATCTCCTTCCAGACCAAGACGCAGAACGCGCTCAACGCCGGCGCCGTCGGCGTGGTCATCTCCAACAACGTGGCCGGCGCGTTCACCGGAACGCTCAACCAGAGCTTCGGCGTGCCCGTCGTGTCCATCAGCCAGAGCGACGGCAACGCACTTGAGGCCGCCAGCGGCGTGGTCACGACCATCGGCACGCTTCAGACCGGGTTCACGTACGCCAGCTTCAACGGCACCTCCATGGCCTGTCCGCACGTCTCGGGCGTCGCGGCGCTGCTGTACGCCGTGCCCGGCGACCACACCGCGGCGCAGATCCGCACCGCGATGGAGGTCACGGCGACGGACCTGGGCACGCCCGGGCGCGACGACCAGTTCGGCAACGGGCTGGTGAACGCTGAGGCCGCCCGCGCGTTCCTGGTGACGCTGCCGCTGGCGTGCAACCTGGCCGACATCACCCAGGTCGGCGGCACCGCCGAGCTGATCGGCACACCCGACGGGCAACTCACCGTGGACGACCTGATCGTCTTCGTGAACCTGTTCAGCGACGGCACCGGCTGCCCGATCGGAATCGGCACGTCTTCGTGCAGCCCGGCCGACGTGACGGGCGTGGGCGGGCCTCCCGCCGGGCCCGATGGGCAGCTCACCGTCGACGACGTGATCGGCTTCATTAACTCGTTCAGCGACGGCTGCGTTTGAGTCTGACGGACGCCGACGATGAGGAGAGTTCAACCCGGCTCGTGGGCAGGCGCATCCGCGCGGTTGGTCCGCGCGGGTGTCGCTTTCGCCGCGCTGGCCGGGGCGGCGGGGGGCACGGCGCGGGCGCAGTGCGCGGCGGCGTTCACAACCGTGCACTCCGACGGCCCCGTCGCCGCTCAGGGCCCGCTGCAGTTTCAGCGGCCTTCACTGGGAGACCTTGACCACGACGGGCACGCGGACTTGGCGTACGTGGACGCCGGGGGCAACCTTCAGGTCCTGCTGGGCAACGGGCTGGGCTGGTTCCCGCTCAACGTGCGCGTGCTGCTGAACGGCTCGACGATCGGCCTCACGGTGGCGGACCTCAACGGCGACGGGCGCAACGACGTGGTCACCGCCGGGTCCGCCGGCTCGCCTGCCAGCGGGTGGTTCGACGTTCGACTGTCGAGTTCCACCAGCCCGCCGGGGGTCGTGTCGCTGGGCGCGCCGGTGCGCTATCCATTTGGCCCGGGGTTCCCGTCGGGGATCTCCGTGGGTGATGTGAACGGCGACGGCCTGCCCGACCTGACCAGCGTGGTGAGCCAGGGCACCACGAGCGATGACGTGGTGGTGTTCACCAACTCGGGCGCGGGCGTGTTCGCCAGCGCGGGCCGGTTTCCGATCGGCGTGCAATTGGCGAGTGCGTTCGCGGCGGGCGACGTGACGGGCGACGGACGCGCCGACGTGGTCGTGCACGGGTCGCTCGCGGGCGCGCGATCGATGCGCGTGCTGGTCAGCCAGTCGACGGGCCCGCTGCTGTCGGCACCCGTGGTCACCCCGCTGACGGCCCAGGCGGCGTTTCCTCGACTGGCCGATTTCAACCAGGACGGGAAGCTCGACGTGTACGGGCCGGTGGGCTCGCCTGTGACGGGGGTGTATGTGATGCGAGCGGGCTCCTCGGGCGCGCTCGTGCAGCCGGTGGAGCACCCGTGCGGGCCGGTGACGTCGATCGGCTTCGTCGCCGGCGACTTCAGCGGCGACGGTCGGCCCGACGTGGTCGTGGCGCGCTCAGACGGGCTGAACATCCTCTACGGCAACGCGGCGGGCTGGCTCGACCCGGTCGTCGCCCTTGGCGGCGCGACGGGCGTCACCAGCCCGGCGGCGTGCGTGGGCGACATCAACGGCGACGCCCGGCCCGACATCGCGCTGCTGGAGTCGCCCAGCGCCACGCCCGAGATCGCGGCGCACCTCAACTCGGGCGCGGCCCCGGCCATCAGCGATCAGCCCGACCCCGTCACAGCGTGCCCGAATGAGCCGGTGGCGTTCTCGGTGACGGCTTCGGGCGGCTCGCTCACCTATCGCTGGCAGCGCGAGACCGCGCCGGGCTCGGGCGCGTTTGTCAACCTCATCAACGGCACCTCCGCCTCGTGGGACGGCGGGGCGGGCGATGTGCTGGTGTTTGGCGCCACGACGGACACGCTGCTCCTGGCCCCGGACCTGAGCTCGGGCGGGCGGCTGGGCGCGGCGCACGCACTCCGCTATCGCTGCCTGGTGACCAACACCTGCGGGTCGCTGGCCAGCCTGCCGGCGGCGCTGGCACTCTGGCCGCCCTGCAATCTGGCCGACATCTCGACGATCGGCGGAACGCCCGAGGCCCCGCTGTGCGGCGACGGGCAACTCACGGTGGACGACACGATCGTGTTCGCGGGCACCTTCAGCAACAGCGAGGGTTGCCCGGGTCCGATCCGCTGCAGCGTGGCGGACGTGTGCGGCTTGGGCGGGCCACCCGAACCGCCCGACGGGCAATTGACGGTGGACGACGTGATCGCGTTCGTGAACGCGTTTTCGGACGGGTGCTGAGCGTGGGGATGGCGGGAGTGGGCCCCGCGCGGTTACGCTTGGGGCATGAGCGCCCAACCCATCGACAACCTGCTGGTCGAGAATCGCGTCTTCCCGCCCGTGCCCGCCGGGACGCTGGGCTTTGACCGCTGGCACATCGGCTCGATCGACGAGTACCGCGCGCTGCACGCGCGGTCGGTGGGCGATCCGGAGACCTTCTGGCGCGAAGAGGCGGGCCGGCTCGACTGGTTCACGCCCTTTGACAAGGTGCTGGAGTGGAACGCGCCCGACGCCAAGTGGTTTGTCGGCGGGCGGATCAACGCGTGCTACAACTGCGTGGACCGGCACGTGCAGGCGGGGCACGGCGAGGAGACCGCGATCATCTGGGAGGGCGAGCCCGTGGGCGCAGGCGGGCCGGAGATCAAGCGGCTGACGTACCGCGACCTGCAGGTGCAGACCAGCAAGTGCGCCGCGGCGCTCAAGGCCCTGGGCGTCAAGAAGGGCGACGTCGTCACGATCTACATGCCGATGGTCCCCGAACTGGCGGTGGCGATCCTGGCGTGCGCGCGGATCGGCGCGGCCCACTCGGTGATCTTCGGCGGCTTTGCGCCCCACGCCATCACCGAGCGCGTGGTGGACGCTTCGTCGCGCGTGATCATCACCGCCGACGGCGGGTGGCGGCGCGGCGACGTGGTCCCGCTGCTCAAGAACGTGGAAGAGGCCGTGGGCACGCTGGCCAACCAGGGCCACATCGTCAACCACGTGCTGGTGGTGCAGCGCACGGCGCACGACGCGGGGCGGCACGGCTGGGCGAGCGGAACGGCGCGGATCGGGCCCACCAAGTTTCACTGGTGGCACGACGCGGTGTATCACGCGGGCGACGCCTGCCCGTGCGAACCCATGGACAGCGAGGACATGCTGTTCCTGCTCTACACCAGCGGCAGCACCGGCAAGCCCAAGGGCATTCTGCACACCACCGCGGGCTACCTGGCGTTCGTGCAGATGACCGCGAGGCTCACGTTCAACCTTCAGCCCGGGGCGGGGCAGGTGTTCTGGTGCAGCGCGGACATCGGGTGGGTCACCGGGCACTCGTATGTGCTGTACGGCCTGCTCATGAACCGCGTGCCGACGCTGATGTACGAGGGCGCGCCCAACTTCCCCGCGGCCCCCGGCAAGCCGGCGGGCGTGGGCGACCGGTTCTGGGACATCATCGCGCGGCACAAGGTGACGCAGTTCTACACCGCCCCCACCGCCATCCGGACGTTCATGAAGTGGGGCGACGATCTGCCCGCGAAGCACGACCTGTCGTCGCTTCGCATTCTGGGCACGGTGGGCGAGCCCATCAACCCCGAGGCGTGGATGTGGTACCACGAGCACATCGGGCGCAAACGCTGCCCGATCGTGGACACATATTGGCAGACCGAGACGGGCGGGCACGTGGGCACACCCCTGCCCGGCGCGATCGCGACCAAGCCCGGTTCGTGCACGCTGCCCATGCTGGGGATCGACGCGGCGATCGTGAACGAGCAGGGGCAGGAACTGGGCCCCAACCAGGGCGGGCTGTTCGTGATCCGCAAGCCCTGGCCGGGGATGCTGCGGGGCGTGTACGGCAACCGCGAGCGGTTCGTGAGCAACTACTGGGGGCGGGTGAAGGACCCGCGGACCGGCGTGCCATACTACTTCAGCGCTGACGGCGCGCGGCGCGACGCCGACGGGTACTTCTGGATCCAAGGGCGCATCGACGACGTGATCAAGGTCAGCGGGCACTTGCTTGGGACGATGGAGGTGGAGAGCGCGCTGGTGAGCCACCCGGCGGTGGCGGAGGCGGCGGTGGTGGGCATGCCCCACGACATCAAGGGCAACGCCATCTGCGCGTTCGTGACGCTGCGGGCGAGCTGGGCGGCGAAGAACCCCGGTCGCAAGCCCGATGACGACCTGCGCAAGGACCTCATCGCGCACGTGGCGAAGGAAGTTGGCGCGCTGGCCAAGCCCGACCAGATCCGCTTCAGCGAGGGGCTGCCCAAGACCCGCTCGGGCAAGATCATGCGCCGGCTGCTGCGCGACGTGGCCTGCGGCGTCGAGAAGATCACGCAGGACACGACCACGCTGGAAGACTACAGCGTGGTGGCGAAGTTGCGCGCCGACGAGGAGTAGCGATCCGGCGAAACGACGCGGACGCCGGGCTTGAGCCGGCGTCCGCGCGAAGCACGATCAGGTTTGGCGCGGAATCAGTTGTTGAAGTCGTCGCGCGGGCCGTCGGGGCCGCGGTCG
>JALHNL010000005.1 GCA_022843545.1 Phycisphaerales bacterium
ACGGCGACGTTATGGCCGTGTGGCGTCGCGCGACGGGCCAGGTGTGAGCGAGCCGCCGGCGCGCGCCGGCGAGCCCATGAAAAACGACGCCCGGGGTCGCCGGGCGTCGCATCGGATCAGTTTGAATGCTCGGACGGCTTCCGAGCGGGCGTGGCTCAGTGCGCCAGGCCCATGATCTGCTCGAGGCTGGGCTGATCGGCCTCCTCGGCGGCCTTGCGGCTGGCGGCCAGCGCGGCCTTCGCCTCGGCGTTGCCCAGGAAGTTGGCCTCCAGTTCAAGGCGGATCTTCTCCATGGCCTTGTTCTGGATCTGGCGCACGCGCTCCTTGGTGACGCCGATGATCTGCCCGACCTGCTCCAGGGTCATGGGCTTGTCGGTCTCGTGACCGTTCTCGAGCCCGAAGCGGTGCTCGATCACGGTGCGCTCCACGTCGGTCAGGTCGGCGCGGTTCTCCATCACGATCCGCTTGACCTCGTCCGCCGCGTCACGCTCGAACCCGGCCCGCTTGGTCTCGAGGAAGTTGGACTTCTCGAGCTTGGGGTCAAAGTCCGTCGGGAACCGCTGGCGATACTTGCTCAGCTTCATGCCCTGGCGGCTGAAGGCCTTGAGGATCGCGCGGCACGCGTACGTGCTGAACTTGTACCCGCGGCCCGCGTCGAACTTGTCGACGGCGCGCAGCAGGGCCATATTGCCCTCGCTCACCAGGTCGGCAAAGTCCACCTCGCTCATGCGGGTGCGCTTCGCCATCGCCAGCACCAGCGCCAGGTTCGTGTTCGCGATCTGCTCGCGGATGCGGTCGCTGATGCGGTACCAGCGCAGGATGTCATCCGCCTGCTCGGGCGTGGGCTTGCGCGACGGCGTCGCCCACACGTCCTGCTGGACCTTCCAGATACAGTACCGCGCGAAGTTGAACTGGTGAAACAGCACCTTTTCCTGGGCGCCCGTCAGGATCACCTGCTGCGCGGTCTTGATCGTCCGCGTCCGGCCCGACAGGTCGTCCATCACCGGGTGGTACCAGGACGTGTCGGGCTTGGGGATCTCCGGCGCCTCGTCGTAGATCTTCTTCTGCGCGTCCTTCTCGTAGAACGCGGGGCTGTCGATGAAGTCCTGCTCAGACGAGAGCAGGCTCGCCAGCAGCTTCTCATCCTCGGGGCTCAGGGTCTTCTTGACCTTGCGCGCAGCCGGAGCCTTGGCGCCCTTCTCGGGCTTCGCCTCGGTGAGCTCCACCCGGCTGCGCCGCCGGTGCTGCTCCAGCGGGCTCGGGCCCGCGCTGCTGCTCGCCATGAGATTCGTCCGCTGCATATCTCGTTCGCCTTCCGCGGCGCTCTCGCCGCTCTGACGGGTTCCCTTGCTGCTCTTGCCGGAATGACGCGTGGGCTTGCTCACCTCGTGCTCCAGTCGCCCCGTCCCGGCTTCCGTTCTCCGCTCGCTGAACGCGGCAAGCCCGCGTCCATCCCGTGACGGCCTCTCGCCTTCACGGGCACCCCCCACGAGCTATCCCTTCTACCGCGGCGGACGTGAACAGTTCACGCTACCCGGGCCAATCCTTCAACTTTCCACCGACTGGACACGGCAAACCTTGCCGATCCACGCCGCGGGGTTGCCGGGCCGACCTTTTACGACTGTATACGAAAACCGGGGAAAATCGTTCCATTCCGACGTGTTTTCCAGCCACAATCCACGGTTCCCGCTGCCGCCGCCTGCTTTCGCCTCCTTCCGTGCTCCGGTTGCCGATTTGAACGAATCCGGATCCGAATCGTCGCGACTTCGGGTCGCTGCGCCCGGGATGCCCTAGACGCTCAGCCGCTCCGTCAGTTACGCCAATCACGACCCGGATCGCCAAGGCCATACCAGCCTCAGCTTTCGACTATCCTCTCTATCCCTAAGGTACCTCGAATCGTTCAGATTTGCAAACACAAGTGCACACGCTTTCATCCAGACCGGCAACTTCCCCGCTTGGTCCACATCGAATACACTGAACAGGCCCGATTAGCGGGCCTCCAGGCCGGTTCGACCGGCCCACATCCCCTCGCCAAACCCCTGATTCGGAGATACCCCTATGGCGTACGCCCTCCCCACTCTTCCCTACGCCCTGGACGCCCTCCAGCCCTTCATCGATGCCAAGACCATGGAGATCCACTCCCAGAAGCACCACGCGGCGTATGTCACCAACGCCAACAAGGCGCTCGAGGGCACCCCCTGGGCCGCCCTGCCCGTCGAGGCCCTCATGCCCCGGCTGGCCGAGGTGCCCGAGGACAAGCGGGCCGTGGTCCGCAACAACGCCGGCGGGCACTACAACCACTCGATGTTCTGGCAGATCATGGCCCCGGCGGGCAAGGGCGGCGGCGGAGCCCCCACCGGCGCGCTGGCCGACCTGATCGCGTCGTCCTTCGGGTCCTTTGACCAGTTCAAGGCCCAGTTCGCCGACGCCGCGACCAAACGCTTCGGGTCGGGCTGGGCCTGGCTGTGCATGAAGAACGGCAAGCTCGAAATCTGCTCAACCCCCAACCAGGACAACCCGCTCATGGGCCAGGCCATCGCCGGCTGCGGCGGCACGCCCATCCTGGGCCTGGACGTCTGGGAGCACGCCTACTACCTCAACTACCAGAACCGCCGCCCGGACTACATCGCGGCGTGGTGGAATGTGGTGAACTGGGGTCAGGTGGCGAAGAACTTGGCGGGGGTGAGGTGAGGGGTTGTCGCTGAGTTGAGTGCGACAACCGGACTGTCGATCCGGTGGTTGCGGGTTCGAGTCCCGTCCGCCTGGCTTGAAACGGCTCTTTTTCGGGGCGGCTTTCCTTTGGGCTATGCCCCGGCTGTATCGTGGGACGTGGCGAGCACGGCGAAGATTTTTTCGACCGAGAACCACTCGCGGCGGCGCGAAGCCCCGCGAGCGTAGTCTCCCGGTCCCCATCCGGCTTGCGCGGCGGGTACGGGAGCGCATCGACGTAGGACGCCGCGAGTGCCTCCGGCTTTGCCTTCGCGTGCTTGCGATCAAACACGCGGACAACCTCATCGGCCACGGACGCGGGGAGCGGGGAACGCCGCGAGCGGAACGCGCTGCTAAACCGGCCTGGCCACGTCTCCCGGAAGACGCCCCGAAGCATCCGCACGAGCGCCGGGAAGTCGGACTCGCCCTCGGCGTTCACAAGCACCGGCGCGGCGTCGTAGCGGAACGGGGGATCGGCGGGCGTCCACACGAGTTCGCATCGGTCCCGGTGCTCCACGACGCGGGCTGGGGGCGTGAGGTGGACAAGCCGGAAGCCGAGCGGCCCGCCCTGCGCGAACGCGAAGCGTGCCCCGTCCAGTTCGTGCGCCCGACGTGGGTGCATGAGGTTCCGGGAGTGGCACTTCGTACACCCGAAACTCCCGAACTCATAGAACGGGTCCGCGCGGCTCTCGCCCGGATCGCTCTGCTTCGGTCGGCGGAGGTGAACCACAATGACGCGGGCGGCGCTCATGCGAGGAAATTCCTCTGCACGAGCGGGACGTTCTGACTCGCCCACCACTGTACGAACCCGGCGGGGTCGCCCAAGAGAGGCGGGGTCGCGCTCCGATTCAGACACGGACTCTTCCAGCGCGATCCATCGGCTTTGACAAACCCGCCCCACGCGGCTTCCACGTCGGGCAGGAGGTAGTAGTTCGATTTGTCCCCATCCCTCTTTGCGCCGATTGGAACGCACCGCTCGCACCGCCCGGAAACGCCCGGGCGAGCGCGGACCACGATATCGGCGCGGTGCATCGTCGCCTTGCGAGTGTGGGCATTCTCTGCCCGGCGGGATGCTTCCACGAGTGGCGCGGACCTAACCACCTCATCAATGACGTAAACCCCCACGAGCGCGTACACCAGATCATCGGCGGAAGGGATCGCCTTCAACCCGGAGTAGAAGACGATCAGATCATCCCGCTTGAAGTCCCGAAGGGTGCTCCCCCGTTTTGCACCGTTGTCGCCATAGGTGAGGTGTTCGTAGTCGGGATCGAGGTGCATCGGTTGACCGCGCTTTGCGTCCATCCGCCGCTGCCAATAGAACGTTGGTTCGCGGTACTCTGCGAGGAACCCCATGAGCGGGTCCGCCACTTCATCAAAGCGGCGTTCGCACCCCGGATGAAACGCCACCGTGTCTTCGACGATGGGGATGTAAACAAACCGCCCGGATTCACGGTGAACCGGCGCGTTCCATTCGCCACCGTCGCGTGTCCCGTCCGCGCCGACTCGGATGAGGATTGCTCTCATGGAATGATCCTATCGGGTTGGCTTGACGCGGGCTGGTAGTGCCGCATGATCTCGGTGGCAATCCGTCGATGGTCTGCGTTGGACTCGTGAAAGTGAATCTCGGTTTGGCACCTGGGCCATTGGCCGGATTGTCGAATGAGGAAGACGACCTCCCCTTCAATGGTCTCGGCGTCAATCGGCAAGAGTGGACCGTTTGCAGGGATCGGACACCACACGTCCAACACCGCATCCTTGAAGAGTCTTCGCCATGCGTAACCGTGGTAGCCGCTTGCACCCGTGGCCGTGAAGCCGAGCCGGAGACGGGTTCGCATGGTCTGGACCGTCACGCCGACATAGATGGGCCAGTTGTCCCGGCTGACAACGTACAACTTCGCCACCCTCTGGGAGGCGGGGCCAGAGAAGCGGGGCGTTCCCTTTGCGCACTGGACCAAGCACCGATTGTCCTTTGCCGTGTCAAACGTCAATGCGTAGCGGTCTGGCCCCGTGAGATTCATGGTCGGATCGTATCGACGGGGGAGGCCGGTGGCATTGAAGTGCCTGCCGTGCCACCGAAGTCACGCGGCTTTGGGCGGAACTTCGGCGCTCTTGGACGATGGTGGTCTCGCGAGGACATTGAAGTCGTCTGAAGACAGACGACCTCAATGGCATGGGCAAGGCGGCGTGCGCGATCAGTTCCGGCGGCAAGCAAAGGCCTCCCCCGGCCTAGCCCCCCCAGACTCGGTCACCCCCTCCTCGGTTGCGGAGGGGGATTAGTCCACCGTCGCCGCCACCGGCCCCGCCGTCCACTTCGCCGCGTCGCCCTTCACCGCTGAGCCCGCGCCGGCGGTGAGGCGGAGCATGCGGTCGAGGGCGGACATGGCGAGTTCCTTGACCTTGGGCAGCACCTTGATCTGGTTCACCACTTTGCCCGCGGCGAGCATGTCGAGCACCCAGCACAGGTGCGGCTGGTCGATGCGGTACATGGTGGTGCACATGCACTGGCAGTCGGAGAGGATGCGGGCCCTGACGCCTCGGGCGGCGGCGGACTTGACCAGGCGCTCGACGAGGTTGGTCTCGGTGCCGATGGCCCACTTGGTGCCGGGCTTGGCGGCGTCGATGGTGCGGATGATGTACTCGGTGCTGCCGGCCAGATCGGCGCGGTCGACGACTTCCTTCATGCACTCCGGGTGGACGAGCACGCGCGTGCGCTGGGCCTCGGGCAGGCCCGCCTCGGCGGTGCGGATCTGGTCAACGTGCTCGGGGCGGAAGAGTTTGTGCACCGAGCAGTGCCCGGCCCAGAGGATCACCTGCGCCCGCGCGATCTGCTCGGGGGTCGCGCCGCCCACGCCGTCGCCCTTGCGGGTCTTGCGGAAGTCGTAGAGCACCGTGTCGACGCTCACGTCCATGCCCATGGACGCGGCGGTGTTGCGCCCCAGGTGCTGGTCGGGCAGGAAGAGGACCTTGATCTTCTCGGCCTTCTTCTTGGGTTGATCGCCGCCGGCCAGAGCCCACTCCAGGACCATGCGGGCGTTGCTGCTGGTGCAGACCGCGCCGCCGCGCTCGCCCACGAAGGCCTTGATGGCGGCGGAGGAGTTGATGTACGTGATGGGGATGACGCGGGCGGGGGCACGCTGGTCGGTGAGTGTGGTCTCGATCTGCTCCCACGCGACCACGGCGTCGTCGTAGTCGGCCATGTCGGCCATGCTGCACCCGGCGGAGAGGTCGGGCAGGATCACGGCGACGTCATCGGGGGTGAGCATGTCGGCCGTTTCGGCCATGAAGTGGACGCCGCAGAAGACGACGAACTTGGCGCCGCTCTCGGCGACGCGCGAAGCGGCGGCCTGGGCGAGTTTGAGGCTGTCGCCGGTGATGTCGGCGTGGCGGATGACGTCGTCGACCTGGTAGTGATGGCCGAGGATGATGAGGCGCGAGCCGAGCTCCTGGCGGCGAGCGGTGATCCGCGCGCGCAGGTCATCGGGCGTGGCACGGGTGTAGGACTCGGGGAGCGAAGGCTGCCAGAGCATGGGAGAGCGTAGGAGGGGGATGGGGTGCGTGGTGCTTGGTGCGTGGTGCGTGGTGAGGGAAGTGAGAAGGTTCTTCTTGGGCCCCGCCGCGAGCGGCATCGCTCCGAACCCTGCCGCTCCATGCTCATCCTCTAGGACCCACGCATTACGCACCATGCACTACGCACCGCGCACTACGCACCGCGCCCACTCATCCGTCGCCCAACTGCACCGATGCGACCGTGAGGTCGTCGGCCAGCGGCTCGCCCTTCTTGATCCCTGCGTACGCCAGCACCGCGGCGAGCAGGTGGTCCACGTCGTGCTGCGGCTCGCGCAGGGACTTGAGCGTGGCGGCGACGCGCTCGGTGCCGAACATCTCGCGCTTGGCCTGCTTGCCCCCGGCGGGCTGCTCGGCGACGCCGTCGGAGTACAGCACGAGGCGCGAGCCGGGCTTGATGGCGAACTCGGCCGCGGTGTAGAGCTCGTCGCTGACGCGCAGGGGCAGGCCGCCGGCGGCGTCCACGGGCGTGGGCTCGGCATCGGGCGGCGCGATCATGGCGTAGCCGTGGCCCGCGTCCACGCAGCGGATGGACCCGTGGGCCGGGTCGAGCACGCCGCACCAGAGCGTGACGAACTTCTGCCCCGCGGTGCGGAGGCACAGGTGCTGGTTGACGGTGTTGACGGCGCGCTCGGGGCAGCCGTAATGCCTGAGGGCGGCGGAGAGGTACGACTGCGTGGTGGCGGCGAGGATGGCAGCGGGCACGCCCTTGCCCGTGACGTCACCCACGAAGAAGGCGACGCGCCCGTCCTCGAGCTGGAGGATGTCGAAGAGATCGCCCGAAACCTGCCGGCCCGGCTGCACGAGCATGGCGTAGCGCACGCGCCCGAACTGCCCGGCGGCGGGCGGGAGGATGCCGCGCTGGATCTCGAGCGCGGCCTGCTTCTCCTTGGCGTCGGCGACGCGCTCCTGCTCCAACCGTCCGCGCTGCATGTTGGCGAGGGCCAATGCGCAGAGGTCGGCGACGGCCTGGCAGAACGCGCCGGCGTCTTCCTCGGGCGGGCGGTCGCTGTGCAGGCTGTCCAGGTACAGGCACAGGGGCGTGTCGGAGCCCTGCAGAATGGGCACGCACATGGCGTTGCGCACGCCCGCGTCGGCCAGGGTGTGCATGGCGCCGGAGGTGGAGCCGGCATCGCGGCTGAGGCTGACGGTCTGCTTCTGCGTGCAGCAGGCGTGCACGAGTTGGCGCGAGATGACCAGGCCCGACTGGGTCTGGCGCGGCCCCACCAGTTTGGAGGCCACCACCTCGATGTTGCTCGCGGGCGTCATCATCGGGCCGGGGCGGACCAGCGCCGTGAGGCTGTAGCCCGTGCCCTCCTGAAGCATCCGCAGCACCACCTCGCCCAGCGAGGCCTCGTCGCTCGCCGCGGCGATCTTCTTGGCGGCGTCGAGCAGCAACTCCAGCCGGCGCCGCTGGATCTGGCTGGTCCGCACCTCGACGGTCACCAGCCGCTCGCCCGCGCCCATGCCGTCGATGATCGTGGCGGCGTGGGACGTGCCCATGCCGTCGGAGACGCGGTAGGTCCATGGGCCCAGGCGCAGCCGGTCGCCCACGTGCAGCGCGCGCTCCTGGTTGCCCGGGAGGCGGTCGCCGTTCAAGAACGTGCCGTGGGTGGATTCCAGGTCGGTGATGTGCCACTGCCCCGCGACCAGGCGCAGTTTGGCGTGGCTGCGGCTGACGGTGCGGGCCGTCTCGGGCATGCGGATGTCGCAGTCGAGCGCCCGCCCCAGGCGCAGAGGCCCCGGACCGGTCAGCGCGATGGCCGGCGTGGGCGGGCCCATGATGGGCTCCAGACGCCACTCCGCGATCGGGGCGGTGAGCGTGCTGGGCGGATGGGGCAGGCTGCTGGACAAGGCGATCTCCGTCCGTGGGGCGCGACCAACCAGTGTACGGCGGAGCCGGGCGGTCTGCACGCGCTTCACGCTCGCGGGAGGGCCCGGCCGGGAGGGGCCAATGGCGGTAAGGCGGGCTGCCGGCGTTACGGACAGCCGTCGCTGAAGGCGTTGACGAACTCGATCACGTCGTCGACGGTGAGCTGGCCGTCCGGGGGCTGAGCCTGGCCGCCGATGGCGGTGACGTCGGCCAGGTTGCACGGGGCGGTGCCCGGGCAGCCGGTGGCGTCGCTGAAGGCATTGACGAACTCGATGATGTCGTCGACGGTGAGCTGGCCGTCGGGCGGGATGCCCTGGCCGCCGATGCCGGTGACATCCGCGAGGTTGCAGGCGAAGGGGCACCCGGCGGCGGTGAGGGCGCAGATGTCGATCGTCAGCCACTCGGAGGCGTTGAGCGTGGTGTTGCCGTCGACGCTGGCGGGGATCTGCCGGGAGGGAATGAGCGGGCTGCCGTCGGCCGTGTTGTACTGGGCAAAGCAGATCGCGATGGTCTGGGGCAGAGCTCCGTAGCGCTGCTGGAGATCGATGGTGGCCTCGAGCACCGAGCCGCGGGCCTGGCCGCGCGTCACGCCGGTGGGCACGTCGAACCAGCCGACGAAGGAGCCGTCGTTCTCGGCGCCCACGAACGAGTCCCAGGCGGCCACCTGGCCGGCCTTGCCCCAGTGGGCGGTCTGCAGCGGGCCGGGGCCGGGGGGCACGTTGCGCAGGAAGAGGAACGAGTCGCGCCCGCCGCCGGCGTTGGGGCCGGCCAGATACAACTGCGTGCCGCGAACTGCGGCGTAGAGCGTGCCGTTGGTGGTGGTCGCCACGGGAATCACATTGGAGTCGATGTTGCCGTCCATGACGAAGGGCTGCACGCCGCCGGTGACGGTGAACGACCAATCCTGCCCGGAGTTGTTGTCCCATGTGCCCGCGCCGTTGTTGAACACCATCTGCAGGGTGTTGGCGGTGGTGGGCACGGTGAAGGTGTAGGCCCAGACGCCCGCGGTGCCGGAGGCGCTCATCTGCGGGTCGGGCGAGGGGATGTTCTGCCAGCCGTTGATGCCGTAGTGGATGCGGACCTGGCCGGAGTTGAGCAGCGGCCCGCCGATGGATTGGTAACTGACGGTGACGGGCTGACCCGCGACGGGGGTGCTGGGGTTGAGGGTGACGCGCGGGCCGGAGCCGCCGCCGCCGGGGGGAGTGCCGCCGGTGCCGTCGCCGACCCAGACGTGCTGGATGCCGGAGCGCTTGACGTTGCCGCGTGCATCAACCGCCTCGATGTAGTAATCCACGAGCTGGCTGCGGATGCCGTTGATCTTCACCCAGTACTGATCCGCGATGTACTGCGGCGTGGCGAAGAAGTTGATGGTCGGGTCGTTGTAGACGTTGGCAGCGGGGAAGACGCGGCGCGTCATGGGCAGGCTCTGCCACGCCCCCACTTCGCCCGCGGCGGCGCCGGCGGGGGTGTAGACCTCGTTGGCGGTGCTGCCGAGGGGGTTGGCGCCGTCAGCGTCCAGACGGTACTTGAGCGTGACGCTCTGCACGCTGGACACATCGCTGATGAACGACCAGACGTAGAAGTCGCCGTTGTTCACCACCTGCTGATAGCCGTACTGCGGCCCGAAGTTGGTGGAACCGGGGTTCCAGGGGTGACGCTGGGGATACCAGATGGTGGGCCCGGTCTGGTCGAGCGCGGGGTTGCCGGAGAGCTGCGCGTTCAAGTACGGATCGAGCACGCGGGCCGCGTTGTTGCAGGCGATGGTCTGCTTGACCTCGTGGTCCTGGGCGGTGCCGTAGTACATGAACCCGCTGTTGAGCGCGCCGAAGAAGTAGTGCCAGCCGCGCTCCACGGCGTTGGTGCCCGCGTCGGGGTAGAGGATCTTGCGGTTGTTCACGGTCCCGCCGCCGGCGGTCCAGATGCGCTCGGCGGTGTCGAGGCGGTTCTGCATGGCGGTGATGACGGCCCAGTTGCGCGCATCGACGTGCCAGCCGTTCTCGACATCGATCTGGCCCGAGGCGTTGAGCAGCGGCCAGTTCCAGTTGATGAACTGGGGTGCGCCGAAGTCGCCGTCAGCGTTGACCCACGCGCCGTCCTCGACGTGGACGACGTCGCCCGCGGGCACGGGGTGGTCGGCGAGGTAGCGCTGCACGGACGTGGGCACGTACCCGGCGTTGCGTGCGGTGTTCACCACGTTGGGCGTGTTCTCCATGTAGTACGAGAATCCGCCGCCCCAGGCGTTGTCGCCGTCGTGGGCCATCAGCGCGAGCATGGGGCGTGACGGGTTGTTCTGCTGGTTGAGCACACCGAAGAGGCTGGTGTCAAGCGGCGCGTAGCCGTCGTACCAGCCCAGGCTCTGGCTCGCGGGCACCACGATGATCGACGACACCGCGCCTGTCTCGGGGTTCACGTACTGCGCGCGGCGCGGGGTGAACGCGAAGGGGTACGCCTCGGCGGGCGAGCACCCGCGCGAGATGGTCTGCCTGAACCAGTTGTTGCCGCCCGGGTTCACCTGGTCGGCCTTGTTGGGCGGGTCGGTGTTGATCCCGCCGGAGCCGAAGACCACGGGGAAGTCGATGCACGCGCGGCTGATCTTCTCGGCGGAGACGACCGACCACTCCACGCCCTCGCTCTGAAGCACGGGGATCATCCGGGTGCTGAAGGCCATCTCGCTGGGGAAGAAGCCCTTGCTGATCGGCTGCCCCGTGCCCCACGCGTCGGGGTAGACCTCCTTGTACAACTGAATCTGCTTGCGCATCGTGCTCTCTTCGAGCAGCGGCATCAGCGCGTGGTGGAAGCTGAACAGCACGATGTCGCAGCGGGTCTGGGCGGACCCGCTGGTCGTGGTCCAGCCGCGGGCCTCGCGGTACGAGTTGAACCAGCCCGGCGAATAGCCGAGCTGGTTCGCATTGCCCAGGCTGAAGAGATTCTCGATCAGCCCGCCGCTGTACGACACCTGCACGCCGAACTCGGGGCTGGAACCACGCACGGCGTTGATGCTGTCGCGGACGCGCCACTGATACGCGGCGACGCGGTCGGCGAGCCCGAAGATGTCGCGCAGGTTGTCGCCCGGGTTGGCGGCGCCCCCGTCCTTGCGCTGGATGGACTCCCACGCCCGCTGGTAGCGATCCTCCCCGCTCACCTGGCGGTCGGGCCAGTAGATGGGCTGCTCCATATGCCAGAGGTACGTGAAGTGCAGGTTTTGCTGGGCGATCGCGACGCCGCTGATGGACGCGGCGGCCAGAGCGGCAACCGGGAAGAGGTGTGAACGCATTCCGATCTCCTGAGGCCGGCGCGGGAGCGCGCCGTGTGAAGAGTGTACGGCCAAGTGGCCTCGGCAACCGGCAAAAAAGACACGGCCGCCCGGTGAGGGGCGGCCGTGCGATGGAGTCGGATGTCGTCAGCCCTTTCGGGCCGCGGGGCTTAGCAGCCCGAGCCGAACGCGTTGATGAACGCGATGATGTCGTCAACGGTCAGCTGCGAGTCCGGCGGGATCAGCGCGCCGGTGCCCGAGTCAACGGGGCCACCGATGCCGGTGATGTCGGCCGGGTTGCAGCGCGGGTAGTTGTTCAGGACCGGATCGCAGCCGGAGCTGAAGGCGTTGAAGAAGACGATGATGTCGTCAACGGTGAGCTGGCCGTCCGGCGGGTAGTAGGCCGCCTTGTTGGTCAGGTCGCTGACGTCACCGCCGATGAAGGAGATGTCGGCCGGACCGCACTTGGTGACGAAGAAGTGAGGCTCGTCGCCGCTGGCGGTGAGGGGAGCGGTGGTCTCCGGCTTGAAGGCCATGAAGTACACGATCTGGGCGAAGACGGTGGAGTCGACGAAGAAGGTGTCGGGGTTGGAGCTGAAGGGACCGGGGTTGATGTCACCCAGGAACTCCAGGCCCGTGCCGAAGGGGTAGTCGCCCACGAGGTTGTCGCGGCCGTTGTAGCGCCACGGCTCGAAGCCGCGAACGCCGTCGTTGCCGTCGAAGTAGAGCCAGAAGCCCATGTTGCCGGGGCCGGTGACGGGGTCACCGCCGACGGCGTAGTTGCCGCCGGTGCCGTCGGTCAGGCCGGGGTTGAGGCCGCCCGGAACGACGAGCTTGGGATTGACGCCGGCCACGTACGGCTGGCTGGGGATGAACTCATAGAGCTCGTAGCCGTTCACGCCGTCGTTGGCGTCGAACAGGATCTTGTCGGGCCCGCCGTTGAAGTCGGTGAGGCGGAAGTAGGGGCCGGGGAAGGAGCTGGCCGAGCCGCCCGCGGCGAGGTTGAGGTTGAAGGCGGCGTTGTTGAAGGCGCCGGTGAGGGTGCCGGTGTTGCCGTTGTAGACATAGACCTCGGTGCCGGTGGTGCCGTCAGCGGCGCTGAACACGGCGTAGCCGTCGGACGTCACCTCGAAGGGCACGCCGGCGTTGGACCCGACGCCCAGGGCCGGGTTGATGTCGGCGATCTGGGAAGCGGTGCCGGAGGCGATGTCGAACACCCACGGCTCAAGGCCGGTGATGCTGTCGTTGGCGAAGAAGATGATCGCGCCCTGGGAGTGGAAGGTCGTGGGCGGGATCTCGGCGAAGTTGATCGGGCCCGAACCACCACCCGGATTGATGTCCGCGATGGTGACGGTGCCCGCGAGGGTGGCGTCGGACTTGGCCGGCTCGCCCACGCCCGCGTTGGGGGTGGTGCCGGTGGGCGGAGCCACGTCGGTGGACGTGACGCTGTCCACGGCGGCGTAGACGATGTTGCCCGCGAAGGAGGTGTTGGTGGTAGCGGTGAGCTTGCGGAACTGCGAGGGGTTCACGCCGCCGCCCCAGTCGTTGGCGCGGTTGTCGGTCATGAAGCCCAGGCTCGGGCCGGCGCTGTTGAGGATCGGGGCCGTGCCGGTGGTGACCACCGTGTTCACGTCCTTCACCAGCGTGGGGGCCGAGACGCCGTCGGTGGCGTAGAGCTCGCGGCCGACGCCGGTGGTGTCGGTCGGGTCAACCAGGCCCATGAACAGGAACTGGCCACCCACCGACGCGCCGAGCGGGTTGAGGGTGATGAGGAGGTTGGCGGGCGTGACCACGGGGAAGCCGTTGCCGCGGCCCGGGAAGAGGTCGGCGACCTGAGCCGGGGCGTTGACCGCACCGGTGATCGGGTCGAGAGTCAGCGACCAGACTTCGTAGCCGCTGCCGGTCACGGTCTGGTTCGGGGCCGAGTCGGTGGCGCCGAAGAACAGACGCCAGCCGTTGGCGGTCTCCACCGGCGTGATGTTGCCGGGGTTGGAGCCGTTAACGCCGGTGTTGATCTCAGCGACCTGCACCGTCGTGGTGTCGGCCGTGGCGCCCAAGGACGAGGGCACCGCGACCGCGGTCCAAAGTTCACGGCCCGAGGTGGCGTTGAACGCGTTGAAGAAGACGCGGTTCTGGAGGATCTTGGTCTCCGAGGTGCCGCTGCCGTCGCCGTAGCTGTTGGGCATGGACGTCCAGAGGGCGACGCCCGAGTCGGTGTAGGTGACCGCGATGTCCTTCACCAGCGTGGTGTTCGCCTGGTTGGGATTGGTGCTGTCGGTGCTCCACAGTTCGCGGCCGTTCGCCGGCGAGAAGCCGGAGAACATGACCGTGGTGGCGTTGAGACGCTCGACCGCGAAGATGTTGGCGTTCTGGCCGGCCGTGATCGGGCCGCCCAGCGGAGCCAGGATGGCGAACGGAGCCGCCGGGGTGCCGGCGAGCGTGCCGTCAGAGACGAACGGCTGAACCGCGCTGGTCGCGGCGTTGGTCGCCTGGTTGGGCGCGCCGGTGTCATTGTTGGCCGCGGTGAAGGGGGCGACGATGGTCGGGTTGGCACCGATGGTGCTGGCGCCGAACCAGGCCTTGCCGTTCTTCACGTAGATGTAGGTCGGCCAGACGAGGGTCTGGTTGTTGGCCGTACCCAGCGAGGTCGTGGGGACGACGGTGGCCGCGCCGTTGCCGGGGCCCGGGTTGTACTCGCGGAGCAGATAGTCCGTCGACGCGCCGATGCCGGCGATGCCGTCGGTGGAATAGAGCTCCCAGCCGCGCTCGGGCGCACCGGGGAAGGCGGGCTGACGGACGCTGGTGCCCGTCAGGCTGCCGTTGCCCGAGTTAGCCCAGTAGACCAGGCGGTTGTTCACGTTGACGCCGCGGCGGGGGAAGATGCCCAGGGCGGACACGGCCGTGGCGTTGGGCTGCGGGTCGGAGGGACGGGTGAGGAACAGACGCGTGGTGAGGTTGTCACCGGCGTTGGCGATGAAGAAGACGCGGGCCGTGGTGCCGGTGCCGATGGCGACCGGGTCGAACTGCACGCGGAGCGGGGTCGCGCCGACGGCGCCGATCTGCGTGGCCTGCTCGGTGAGACGGTCGGCGACGACCGCGGCCGTGTTGGTCTGGTCCTTCGTGCGGTCAAACGCGGCCCAGTTGGTGCGCCACATCTGGTCGGCGGTGCCGCCGGTGTTCACGCCCATCCAGTAGACGAAGCTGTCCACGATCGTGGGGTTGTGCCAGAACTGCACGCCGCCGTTGGCGCCGTTGCGGTCGGACATGCGCTTGGGGTTGCCGATGGCGTTGGCGCCGGGGGTGGCCACCGAAGGCGCGTTGTACACGACGGGCTGCGACGGGTCGTAGATGTACAGCTCGTTACCGTTGATCGAGCCGTTCACCGTGCCGCCGGTGTCGGACAGGGTCTGGCCGTCACGGGCGACGAAGATGAGCTTGTTGTCCGGGGTGACGGTGTACATACGACCGCCGAAGGAGCCGGAGGTCTGGCTGGTGGGCGAGCCCGTGGGGGGCGGCCCGACGCAGATGCCCGCGCCGGCGACGACCGGCTGGGTGCCGGCGAAGGTGCCGTCGGAGACCCACAACTCGGAGCCGTCGATCAGGTTGGTGGCGCCGACGTAGCCGAGGTTGTTGATGGTGACCAGGGCGACATCGAGCTCGCTGAGAGCCGTGCCGAAGAGCACGCCGTTGGCGCCGCCGGTGATGCCGAAGGACGCGCCCGCGGCGATGTCACGCACGAGCGAGGTGCCCAGGGCGGTGCCGTCGGTGATGCAGAGCTCGTAGCCGAACGAGGGGCTCTGGCCGAAGAAGAACAGGCGGTTGCCGCTGGTGACGGCGAACTTCAGGTAGGGGACGAGGACGCCGCCGCCGACGCCGATCTCGATCGGGCCCGACGCGATGCCGGGGTTGAAGTCGGCGATGATGGTGGTGCCCGCGGGGGTGCCGTCGGTGCGCCACAGCTCGGTTCCGTTCACCGCGTCGGTGGCGGTGAAGTAGATGAGGTTGTTGGAGATCTGGGTCAGCGCGTTGGGGAACGAACCGCCGGTGGCCGTGGGCGCACCGGGGTTGATGTCCTTCAACAGCTGGGGCTGAGCCAGCGCCGTGGAGGCGAGGGCCAACGCCGTGCCGGCGGCAAAGGCGAGGCTGACGGGCGAGATGCGACGCGTGTTCTTCATACAACTATCCCCTTCTGGAAGGTTTGAGTCCGACTCCGTGAAACTCCCTCAGCCGCCATTTATCGGCGGAAGGAGGTGGGTCCTTGGGATGGTCCCGGGCAGAACGCCTCGGGAAGGTTGGAACGGCGCGGATTGCGCGGTCATTCCAAAACGAACAGACTACCACAGGCTTAACACAAGGCCAACGAAATCAATCCGTTCAGAGCGATCAGGCACGCATTTCGGGGAAACGTCCAGAATAACCCAAATTCTCACTTAACCGCACCCTTCGCCGAACAGGTTCACAAACACGATGATGTCGTCCACGGTCAGCTGCCCGTCGGGGGTGCCGGGAGTGGCGGTGCTGCCGCCGATCTCGGTGATGTCCGCGGGATTGCAGGGCGTACCGCCGGCGCCAGGGCACCCGGTGGCGTCGCCGAAGAAGTTCACGAAGACGATGATGTCGTCCACGGTCAGTTGGCCGTCGGGCACGCCCGGGGCGGCCACGCTACCGCCGATTTCGGTGATGTCGGCCCGGTTGCAGCCGACCGGGGTGACGACAGCCTTCTCAACGACGACTCGGATGACGAAGTCGCCGGTGCCGCCGAAGGTCTGGAAGTCGCGCCATCCCAGCCCGCTGGCGAAGATGGGGTTGCGCAGGACCGGAGGGGCCGTGCGATCGGTGACCAGGCTGGGGCGAAAGAGCGTGTTCCCCTGCCAGTAAGCAGCCCCGGTGTCGCGATCAAACTCCAGGCCCACCGTGAACGTGGAGAGCGGCGGGTTGAGGATCACGTCGTCGACGGAGATGTCGAACTCGTTGAGGAACCCGTCGGTGAGCTGGGGCGGGTCGCTGAAATACACCGGCTGCGGCAGGTTCGGCGGGTTGAGGCCCCCGCGATAAACGTTGATGGACTCCATGGCGACGGCGGGCTGGGGTTGGCCGAGGACCTGGAAGGCGAAGGAGGTCCACAGAATCTGCACGCGCTTGATCCGCATGGGGAGCAGATCGGCCTGCTGCTGGGGCGTGAGCGTGAACGTCGCGGCCCCCACTTCACCCGCGACAAACCCAACCTGGATGGCCGCGTTGGCGTTGCTGACGGGCAGGTCGTCGTTGCGGAACAGCGTTTCCTGAGCCAGGCCCGAAGAAGCGACGGCCCCGGTGGCGAAAAGGGCGAACACGACCGAACCAGATCGGAAAGAACCGCCCATCGACCCTCCTTCTCCAAAGCAGACGCGGACACCGAATGGGCCGCGAGTGAAAGGGGCACGCCACGAGAATGGTCGCGCCGACCTAGCCCATTCGCCGATCTGCGCCCGCGGTTCCATGCGAGCGACCGGAGAACTGGGGGAATATGTACACGATGCGCGGGGTGCGGGCCAGCATTCTGGCGAAGGCTGTCGATTGCTGCCCCCTTAGGGCTACCGCACGTCGTCTTGCTTGGGGTTGTGCCACACTCGGGTACGGCCCGGGGGGCAGTCGCGGGCGATCAGCGAATCGCTGCCGGGCGGTCCCCACGATCCGGGCGCGTAGGTCTGAATACCCGCGCGAAGCTCGGCACTCTGGATGAACGGGTCAAAGATCCGCCAGCCGCCCTCCACCTCATCGCGGTGCTTGTACAACGTGCGGTCGCCGCGCATGGCGTCGAGGATGAGCGGGCCGTAGGCCTCGACGACCTCGCCCCCGAAGCGTTCGAGGTAATCGAGGTCGAGTTTGGCGCTGTCGATGCGGAGCCCCGGCCCAGGGACCTTGCCCTCCATGCGGAGGCTGATCCCGTCGCGGGGGGCGATGTTCATGATCAGGCGGTTGGCGGGTCGGTCGGCCAGCCCGGGGTCGAGCTTGGCGAAGAGATTGGTCGGGGGCGTCTTGAACTGCACGACCACCTCGGTGAGTTTGGCGGCCATGCGCTTGCCCGAGCGGATGTAGAAGGGCACGCCCGCCCAGCGCCAGTTCTCAAAGTGCAGACGCATGGCGGCGAAGGTTTCGGTGCGGCGGCTCGCGTCGACCCCTTTCTCGTTCTCGTAGGCCGGATCGCCCGGCTTGGGGCCCGGGCCGTAGCGACCCAGCACGGCGTGGGCGGCCAGTTCGTCGTCGCTGGGGCTGCTGTAACTGTTCACCAGTTTGATCTTCTCGCGCATGATCTCCTGCGCGTCGAAGGCGCCGGGCGGCTCCATCGCCACCAGGCAGAGCACCTGCAGCAGGTGCGACTGGATCATGTCGCGGGTTGCGCCGGCGGTGTCGTAGAAGTTGGCGGCGCGGCTGCCCACCCCCACCGTCTCGGCGGCGGTCACCTGCACGTGCTCCACGTACGTGCGGTTCCACACCGGCTCGAAGATGGTGTTGGCGAAGCGCATCACCAGGATGTTCTGGACCAGCTCCTTGCCGAGGTAGTGGTCGATGCGGAACGTGGCCTCTTCCTCGAACACGCGCCCCAGCGCGCGGTTCAGGCTCACCGTGCTGGCCAGGTCGCGCCCGAAGGGCTTCTCGATGATGATCCGCTGCCAGGGCGTCTTGAGCGGGTCGATGGAGCACCAGCGGTGGCCCTCGGCGACCATGCCGCTGGAGCCGATGGCGGCGATGATCGGCTCGTACAGCTCGGGGGCGACGGAGAGGTAGAAGAGCACGTTGGGCATGCCGCCGGCGCGGAGCAATCCTGCGTCGGCGCCCAGCTTCTGGATCGTCTGCACCAGCCCGGGGAACATGTCGGGCGTGGCGGCGTCGCCGGCGAAGTAGGAGACCTGCTTGGCGAACTCGCGCCAGGCGGACTCCTCGAACTCGCCCGGGGCGAACTCCTTGACGCCGGTGTTGAGTTTGTCGCGGAACTGGTCATCGCTCATGGGCGTGCGCGAGACGCCCACCACCCGCAGGGCGCGGGGGAGGCGCCCGGCGCGGCTCATCTGGTAGAGCGCGGGGATGAGTTTGCGCTGCGTCAGGTCGCCGGAAGCGCCGAAGATGACCAGGACGCACGGCTCGGGATGGGTGGTTGGGGCGAGCATGGTTTGAAGATAACGGGAATCGGGGGGTGGGTCGCGCGCCGACGGCGGCGTGTGGAGTTCATCGGCTCATCCGCAGGTCCGGGTAAACTGCCGCGGCCGGGCATCCCCTCACCCCCACCTTTGGGAGACGCATCATGGACGCTCTTCTACCGCTTTGGCTCCCCATCCTGGCCTCGGCCGCCGCGGTGTGGTTCTGGCACTTTCTGTCATGGGTGGCCCTGTCGCTGCATGCCAAGGACTGGGGCGGGCTGCCCGACGAGGACCGGTTCATGAAGGCGGTCCGCGAGTTGAACATCCCGCCGGGGCCCTACGCGTTTCCGCACGTTGAGAAGCACGGGCAGTCGAGCGATCCGGCCTTCAAGGCCAAGTGGCAGGCGGGCCCGGTGGGGCTGATCAACATCTGGCCCGCGAAGATGAGCATGGGCGGGAAGATGCTGGGGTCGTTCGTGGTGAACATGGTGGTGAGCTTCCTGATCGCGTACCTCGCGAGCATCACGCTGAAGCCCGGGGACGAGTTCCTGCGGGTGACGCAGGTGGTCGCCACCGCGGGGATCCTCGCGTACTCGTTCGCCACGCTGCACAACGGCATCTGGTTCAATGCCAAGCCGCGGGCGATGGTGACGGCGGTGTTCGACGGGATCGTCTCGGGCGTGCTGATCGGGCTGGTCTTCGCCGCGCTCTGGCCGGCGAAGTGAGGCGTGGATCCCACGCGGGCAACGCGGGCGAGTGAGGCAAAAGCAGGACCGAGGCTGAAGGGCGCGGCTGGGCAGGCCGCTTCAGTTCTGCGGCGAAGGCTCGGAGCGCCTGGGCAGCACGTGGTAGAACCGCGCCAGCACCAGAGCCGAAAGGCCCAGCCCCACGAACGAGAGCACGGCGGAAAGGAACATCGACGCGCCGGGCAGATAAAACGGGGCCTCGGCTGAGATGAAGTAACTGAAGGCGGTCGCGCCCATCACCGGACCGGCGATGAGGGCCACGTTGTTCAACGCGCCCAGAGCACCCTGCACCTCGCCCTGCTCGGTGGGCGGAATGGACCGGGTGATGATCGCCTGCGATGCGGGCCCGGCCACGCCGCCCAGTGAAGCAAACGCGACGATGGCGTAGATCATCCAGCCGTGGGGCGCGATGCCGTAGCCCACGTATGCGAAGATGCCCAGCCCAAGCCCGGCGAGCAGGGCGAGGGGTTCGCCGGTGCGCTTGATGATCCGGCCCGCGAGCCCGCCCTGCACGACGGCCGCGCCGATGCCGACGATGGTGAGCGAGAACCCGGTGGCGAGTTCGTCCCAGCCGTAGCGATGGTTGGTGTAGAGCACCCAGGTGGAGTGAAGGGCGAACTGGGCGAGATTGATGAAGAAGAGCGCGGCGCCCAGGCCCATCACGATCGGGTAACGGGTGAGGTGGACGAAGACCGCGAGCGGGTTGGCGCGCTTGAGCGAGAAGGGGCGGCGTTTGTCGGGCGGGAGCGACTCGGGGAGGACGAACCAGCCGTAGGCGAAGTTGATGAGTGTGAGCACGCCCGCGCCCCAGAAGGGCAGGCGGATGTCGATGCTGCCCAGCCAGCCGCCCAGCAGGGGCCCGATGACGAATCCCAGACCGAAAGCCGCGCCGAGCATCCCGAACCCGGCGGCCCGCTCCTTGGGCGGGGTGACGTCGGCGACGTAGGCATTGCAGGCAGCGATGCTGGCGCCCGAGACGCCGTTGAGGGCGCGGGTGATGAAGAGAACGAGCAGCGTGGGCGCCAGCGCGCTGGCGAAGTAGTCCAGCGCCGAGCCCAGAAGCGAGATGAGGATCACCGGGCGTCGACCGAAGCGATCCGAGAGCGAGCCGAGGATCGGCGAGAAGACGAACTGGAAGATGGCGTAGGTCGCCATCAACCAGCCGAAGTAGGGCGCGGCCATCGCGGTGAGCTTGGCGGGCTCGGTGCCGGGCGGGACGTGGAGCAGTTGTTCAACCAGGTGCGGGCCGACGGGGATGAGCAGGCCAAAGCCCAGCACTTCCAGCAGCACCGTGAAGAAGATGAACCGCACCGCGGGCTTGTGCTGCATGAGGGCAGTCTACGGGCGGGCGAGTCGCGCCGCGCGGACGCAGCCACCCCCTGAACCCGGCTACTCGGGGTGCGCCTGCTGGTCTTCACTGGGCGGCGGGGAGGCGGGCACGCCCAAGTAGGCGAGCGCGCGGTCCATGGTCCGGCGGACGATGGGCCCGGCGGAGTACGCGCCGTAGTGCTGTCGCTTCTCGACCGCGCTGGGGCCCGGGTCCTCGACCACCACCACGCACACCAGTCGCGGCTCTTCGACCGGGCCGCCCGCGATGAACGTGGGGAAGTACTGCCCGCGGAAGTACCCGTCGCTGCCCTTGGGACGACGCTTGCCCTGCGGCGGGTCGCTCATCGGGGCGTCGGGCGTGCCCGACTTGCCGAAGAGTTCGTAGCGCCAGTCCTTCTCGGGCGGGTCGCGGAGGGCCAGACGCTTGTCAAGGTTGTGCGTGACGCCGCGGAGCGTTTCGCGGACCAGGAGCGCGGTGTCGGGCGAAACCGCCCGGCGGATCACCCTCTCTCGCGACCGGGATTCCACCGCGGTCAGGTGAACATCGGGGAGCGTCCCGGCCTCGTCGGCGTTGCGGCAGAACGCGCTGAAAGCGCGGGCCATCTGCAAGGGCGTGACGCTGATCTCGTGCCCGAAGGCGACGGACGTCTGGGTGTACTTGCTCCAGGCCTTGGGGCTGGTGACGCGCCCGGGCGACTCGGACTTGAAGCCCAGGTCCGTCCGCGAGCCGAAGCCGAAGGCCAGGACCGCGTCGCGCATCTGCTTGGCGTCCATGCGGCTGGTGACCTTGACCATGCCGATGTTGGACGAGTTCACCAGCACATCGCGCCAGGACATGCTGCCGCGCTTCACCACGTCGCGGATGGTGCGGCCGTACGGCGTGGTCCAGACGCCCTCTTCGGTGTCGATGGTGTCGCTCGGGGCGACGAGGCCCAAGTCGGTGGCGGCGGCCCACATGAAGCACTTGAAGGTCGAGCCGGGCTCGTAGATGTCGGTGACGCAGCGGTTGCGGCCCAGCGCCGGGTGGCGGGCCCGCTCGGGGTCGGGCGGGATGACGCGGTAGCGCGGCCCGCCGCGCTTGTCCTTGGGGATGATCGTCATCCAGTCATAATCCACGACGCCGCGGACATCGCGGATGAGGTCGGCCATCGCGAGCACCTCGCCGGTGCGCGGGTCCATGAGCACGGCCCGCCCGCCCTGGGCGTCCACGTCGGCCAGCCCGCGCTCCATCTCCTGGATGAGGATGCGCTGGAGCTCAAGGTCGATGGCGAGGCGGACATCCTGCCCGCGCTTGGGCGGCTCGTAACCCTCGGGCTCCACCCACAGCGGCTGGCCGCGGGCGTCGCGTACGAAGCGGAACAGGCCCGACTCGGGCTTGACGGTGTCCTCGAACATCCGCTCGGCGGCGATGAGGCCCAGGCCGTCGAAGCCCACCTTGCCCACGAGCATGGCGACCAGACTGTCGCTGGTCATCTCACGCACCGGACGGATCTCCAGATGAACGCCCTTGACCGTCAGCCGTTTGACGGCGTCGATGGTGGCGTCGTCCAGAATGTTCGACATGGGCAGGAAGCGGGAAAGGGCGGGGCCGCTCCTCTCTTCGCGCGAGCCGGGCTTGGGCGAGTAGAACTGCGCCTGCCACTTGCGGGCCTCGTTGGCGGCGATGCGGTCCATGACCTCCTTGCGGACTTCCTCAAACGTGAGGCCCAGCGCGCGGGCGGTCTGGTCGATCGCGGTGCCCATGTCGGTGTTCTTGGCGAACTCGACGGGATCGATGAAGGCGCGATAGCCGAAGCGCGACGCCGCGAGGATGCGACCGGCGCGGTCGAGGATGTCGCCGCGGCGGCCGGGCTCAACCGCCTCGGTGACGCGGTCGCCCATGAGCGCCAGCAGCGGCGCGGGGGGCGCGGCCTGGAGCTGCACCACCCGTCCCAGCAGGATCACGAGCATCACGCTGAGGCCCGCGAAGACGAAGAGCGTCAGCCGGTCGATCCGTGCGCCGGTTTGGGCGCCGGTCTGGGCGCCGCCTGCCTGTGACGATGAGCCGAACATGGGCGAGTCCTGGGGGAGTTTCGAGGCTGAGGAGCCGGTCATTCCTCGGGCGCGGGGGGCACGACCACGATGGCGGTATCGCTCGCGGGGCGCGCGGGGAGCAACTCGGGGTCAACGCCCAGCGGGCGCATCGGGCCGAGGTTGCCCGCCAGTTGCACCACGCGCTGGGGCGTGATGGCCTGGGCGATGTCGACGCGGACGCGGAGCAGGTCCTGGTCCATCCGGGCCATGTTCTTGTGAACGACGGCCAGATCATGAACGACCCGCAGGCGCTGCTGGCGGAGAGCCAGCAGGCCGCAGGCGGTGAGACCGATGACCAGGATGAGGAACGCGAGTTTGGACCGCACAGGAGCCGCCTTTCCGTGGCGATGCGGGTGTGGACCGGAGGGGGCGGCTCCGCCTTCCCCATCCGAAAGAGAGACGCGATGTGTGATTACTTGGCGGGGACCTTCAGGACCATGCCGACCTGCAGGTCCTCGGGCTCGTCGAGCTTGTCCTTGTTGGCCGAGAGCAGTTCGCGCCAGCGCTTGCTGTCGCCCATCGTGCGGGCGGCGATCTGCATCAGGGTGTCGCCCGACTTAACCGTGTAGGTCTTGGGGCGGACCGGCGCGGGCTTGTCGGCCTGGACGGGGCGATCGGACTTGGGGGCCTGATCAGAGCCGCCAACGGTGTCGGTGGCGGAGAGCGGGGCGCCCAGCACGGCGCGATTCGGGACGACGGGCTGATCGCCGTCAGTGACGCGCGTGGGACGGGACGAGCCGGGGGTGAGCGAGGGCGAAGACGGACGCGTGGGGTTCGAGGGCGAAGTCTGGGAGCCGGCGGGCGGGGTGCGGCCCAGCAGCACGTCCTTGGAGGGGATCCGCAGCGTGACGCCCACGCGGACCGAGTCGCCCTTCACGCGCGACTCGTTGTACTTGGCCAGTTCCTTCCACAGCGAGGGGTCGTTGTAGTACTGCTTGGCGATGGAGTAGAGCGTCTGCCCGGCCTGCACGGGGTGCATCTTGTCGGCCGGGGCGGCCGCGGGGGCCGACGCCGGAGCCGAAGCGATGCCCGAGGGGTCCTGACCCGCGGTCGGATCAACCGGGGTCTGCGAAAGGCGGTTGATCCGGTCGGTCAGATCGGACAGCTCCGTGCCCGACGCGGGCAGGCCGACCGGGGACGCGGGGTCCACGGCGGCGGTCATCGAGCGGCGAGGCTCGCCCATCACGATGGGCTCGACGGTCATGCCGCCATGCGAGTCGGCGATGGTGACGGTGCCGCGCCCGGGCTCGGCGGGCACAGGGGTGCTGCCCGTGAGGGCCGGCTCGCGCGGGGCCATGGGGTCAATCAGGGCGGTGGTGGGCTGGCTGGTGGGCTCGGTCGGAGCGATGACCACCTCCGCGCCTCCGCCACCCTGCGGGCGGCGAGCCTTGGAGAAATGATCGCCGACCAGAAGGCCGACGACGAGGAGGACGGAGAAACCGAGGATGATGGCCAGCTTGTGTTCGCGCGTCACAGCGTCGTCCTTGACCCTTCGGCGGGGCGAACCGGGGTTCGGATTCGAGGTGGACGCGTCCGATGCGTCACGCTCGCCCGGGAGAACCCTGCGCCGATTGCGGGACACGATAGATATCGGATGTTGGCCGCTTCAAGCCGTCCAAATAATGGGGCGGGGCTTGCGACAGGTTTTTCAGATCGCGCCGTTCGGAAGGCAATCGACTCACCGAAGCCGAACCGCACGCAACTTCGCCGACCGGGAGCGCGGGTTGGAGGACTGCTCAGCCTCGGAGGACCGCACGATTTCGGGGGTCAGATCATCGGCCCGACCGGCGGCGACCAGCCCGCCCATCGCCTGCTTCACCAGTCGGTCTTCCAGCGAATGGAACGAGATGATCGCGACCCGGCAGCCCGGGGCCAACCACGGCGGCGCGGTCGCCCGCCCGTGGGCCGCGTCCACCACCGCATCGAGCAGCGCGGAGAGGTTGCCCAGCTCGTCGTTGACCGCGATCCGGAGAGCCTGGAATGTCCGCGTCGCCGGGTCGATGGTCCGCTCGCGGTTGCCCGCGGAGGCGTAGGCGGCGCGGCAGATGTCGGCGAGCTGGGTGGTCGTGGTGATGGGCCCACGGCCGCGAGCCTGGTTGATCCGCCGGGCGATCAGGCGGGCGAGGCGATCCTCGCCGAAGTCGCGGATGATCCGCTCGAGGTCGGCTTCGGGCCAGGAGGCGACGATCTGGGCGGCGGTGAGCGGCCCGCGCGGGTCCAGCCGCATGTCCAGCGGGCCTTCGCGCGAGAACGACAGCCCCCGGTTCGGGTCGTCGACCTGGGTCGAGGCGAAGCCGAGATCGGCCAGGACCATGTTCGCTCGCAGCCCGTGCTGCGCCAGGGCGTAGGGCATGGCGGCGAAGTTGCCCGGGGCTTGGACCACGCGCACGGCGGGCGTCTGCTGCTGAACGTGAGCCGCGGCGTGGGCGAGGTTGCCCGGGTCAAGATCGGCGAGCACCACGGCGCCCGAGCCCATCGCCCGCCCCACCGCCGCGGCGTGGCCGCCCAGACCGGCGGTGCCGTCGGCGTAGACCTCGCCCGGGGCGGGGGCGAGCAGGGCGAGAACCTCATTGAGGAGGACGGGGATGTGCACGGTTCAGCGTAGACGGGGCGAGCGGGGGCGAAGGAAAAAGCACAAGGCCCCGGATGACCGGGGCCTTGCGTGTGAGTCGTGGTGATGAACGGCGATCAGGCGAAGTGGGCGAAGGCCTTGTTGGCTTCGGCCATGCGGTGGGTCTGGTCGCGGACGCCCATCGCCTTGCCTTCGCCCTTGGCGGCGTTGTAGAGCTCGTCGGCGAGACGGGCGGCCATGGGGCGGCCCTTGTCGCCGCGGGCGGCATCGATGATCCAGCGGAAGGCGAGGCTCTGCTGGCGCTTGGGCTTCACGGGCAGGGGCACCTGATAGTTGGCGCCGCCGATGCGCTTGGAGCGGACTTCGACGAAGGGCTTGACCTTGTCCACCGCCATCTGGAAGACCGCGAGGGGCTCCTTGGGGGCGTTGGGGTCGGTCTCCTTCGAGAGCTTCTGGGCGATGATGTCCAGCGCGTCATAGATGATGCGCTGAGCGGTGGCCTTCTGCCCGCGCTCCATCACGCAGTTGATGAACTTGGACAGGACCAGGTCGTTGAAGCGGGGGTCAGGACGGAGCTGAACGGCCGACTTGGTATAAGACTTCGCACCCATCTGAGAATCTCCTGCGTGATTGACGCGGGCCTCTGGGGCGTCTCGGAAGGCTTACGCGGCCGACCGATTCGACACGACAGACCCGGAAGAAGACGTGAGGCTTGAGGCGTGAGACGTGACGCGGAAGAGAGCGAACCGATTCGCGATTCGCCACTCGCGATTCGCGGCTCTTAGGACGCGCCGCCGGACTTCTGGACCTTGGCGCCGTACTTGGACCGGCCCTGCTTGCGCTTCTCGACGCCGAGGCAGTCGAGGGTGCCGCGGACGATGTGGTAGCGCACACCCGGGAGGTCACGCACGCGGCCGCCGCGGACGAGGACGATCGAGTGCTCCTGCAAGTTGTGGCCTTCGCCGCCGATGTAGGCGGTGACTTCCTTGCCGTTGGAGAGGCGGACGCGGGCGACCTTGCGGAGAGCCGAGTTGGGCTTCTTGGGGGTCTGCGTGCGGACGATCAGGCAGACGCCGCGCTTCTGCGGGGCTTCGGCCAAGTCGCGAGACTTGGACTTGGCGCGGGGGGTCTTGCGGGGCTTGCGAACCAGCTGATTGATCGTCGGCATGGAATCCTCGTGTCGGCCGCGGTATGCGGGGCCACGATGATAGCCCGCCGTCAGGGTTGGGCAAGTGCCGAGGATGTCGGATAGGCCCCTGCGCGATTCACAAAGCCGCCCGGAGCGGTAAGCCAACCCGAGCAGTCGCCTTACTCCGCCTTGCGGAGCGGCGTAGCCCGACCATACATCGAACGGTTGGGGCTCGGGGGCGCCGGCGGCTGGGCGGGAGGGGGCGTGGGGGTGGGCTGGAAGCGGATGGGCCCACCGCCGATCAACTGGTTGGCCGGGTTCGACGGGCTGGGCTGGGTCGGGGCGGATTGCGGGGAGGCTTGCCCGATGAGGGGGCCTGCGCTGGGCGGCGTCGCCGAGCGGACGGGCGCCGCGGGGGTGACTCGGGCTTCGCGCAGGGCGTCGATCCTTCGGTCAAGCTTGCCGAGAATCGAACGAACCTGATCAAGTGTGCGCGGTGATGTCGCCATGAACAACCTCCCTGTCGCTCGGAGTTGGCGTATCGACCCGTAAGTCCCCCGGCTTGCGCGGTACACGCACGCGGGGTGAAAGTGGTTGTTGAGGCGTGCGGGTTGTGCGGGCTGTGCGGGCTCGGGCGTGCAGATAACCCCGCGCAAGCGGACGTGGGCTTGAACTTGGGGGCGCGGGCGCGAGCTCAGCCTTCCATCTTCTCGCGGGCGCGGCGCTTGGCCGCGGCGAGGCCCGAGGCACCCGAGTCGGGGGCTGGGTCGGACTTGGGCTGGTCGGCCGAGGTGGCCGGGGCGGCGCGCTGAGCCGCGCGCCGAGCCTTGGCGGCGCGCTGGATCGCCTGGGCGTCGTTGCCCTCGAGGGCCGCGCCCGCCTGATCCTGCACCGGCTGGGGCTTGCTCTTTTGCCGAAGCGCGGAGAGCGACCTGGCGGCGGCCGCGCCGCGACCGGCGGTGGAGGCGGCGGCATCGGCGACGAGCGTGGCCCCCACTTCGCGGCTGAGCAGCCGGTCCCAAGCGACGCGGCGGGTGCCCACGTCGAGCCAGAAGACCGCGATCGCGATGGGCAGCAGCAGCGGCAGAAGGGGCAATCTCGCTTCCTGGGGCAACAGCCCTTCGCGGCTGAAGAGGTTCGCCTGCGTTGCACCGTCGAGGGTGAGCACGCGCCCGCCCGAGACCTCGGCGATCTGCGCCAGAAGCGCGGGGTTGCTCTGGAGTTGTCGGTATTCACCCCCCACCGGCTTGGTGGCCGCGCCGATGACCGGTGGCAGCCGGACGCCGGCGGTGACGTTCGTGGGCGTGAGGGTGACGATGTAGGTGCCGCTTTCGTCGGCGGGTGCGACGCCTTCGTACGTTCCCGGGCCGGTCTGGACGAGACGCACTTCGCGGCGCTCGCCCGCGGGGGTGTAGATGGCGCCGGTGACGTTGAGCCCGTCGCGCGGGCGGCCTTCGTCGTCAAAGGCATCGAGGCGGAGGCGGACTTCGTCGCCCGCGGTCTCGGCGACGAGTTCGACGTTGCGCCCGGCGCTGGGGCGGGCGATGGTGCGGGCGATCTGCGTCCAGAGCTGTCCGTAGCCCGGCCAGTTCAGCCAGGGCTCGGCCCACACCGCCGCGTCGCTGGTGAACGCCGCGACCTGACCCAGCCCCGCCTGCCAGTGCGCGAGGACGGGCTCGCCCTGCGGGGTGACCAGCGCGTAGGTGACGCCAGCAGATCCGAGGCCCGCGGGCGCGGCGGAACTCGCGCCCGGCGTCGGAGGCTGGCCGGGCAGGCCCCCCCGGGGGGAAGTGAGCACCAGCCCGCCCAGCGGCGGGATGGCGGCGCGGGCGATGCCGGCGAGCAGGGGCGAGGTGAGGTCCTGCACCACGGGCTCGAAGGGCTTCTCGCGGATCATGGGGGTGCGGATGACCTGCACGGCCTTGAGGAAGAGGCGGGGCAGCAGGTTGGGATCGGTGACGTCGTAGAAGGTGCCGCCGCCGGCGCGGGCCATGGCGCGCATGCCCGTGCGGTCGGCCATGTCGCCCACGGCGATGGCGGAGACCTTGATGCCCTCCTTGGCCATCTGGTCGGCCATGAAGGGGACGCGCTGGGCGTTGTTGCTCATGCCGTCGGAGAGCACGATGACATGCTTGACCTGAGCGTCGACGGCCTTGAGCTGCTCCCAGGCGTCCTGCAGCGCGGGGGGCAGGTTGGTGCCGCCGCCGGGGCTGAGCGAGAGCACCTCGCGGGCCTTGATCTCGGGTGCTTCGTTGCGCTGGAGCAGGATGACGCGCCTGGAGTCGTCGTCAAAGGCGGTGACGCCGACGAGGTCGTTCTTGTCGAGCGAGCGGATGGCGAGGGCGGCGCCCTCGTTGGCGATCTGCTGCTGCGTGCGAGTGCCGCCCAGCACGCGGGCCGCCATGGAGCCCGAGGTGTCCATGACGATCATCACCGCGGCGGAGGGGACGATCATCTTCTCGGGCAGGTCGAGATTGACGGGCAGAATGGGCTCCAGCGGCGAACCCTTCCACCCGCCGGCGCCGAAGGCCTCGGGCCCGCCGACCATCACCAGCCCGCCGCCCATCTCGGTGACGTAGGTGACGAGGAGTTCCTGGGCGCGCTGGGGAACGGCCGACGCGCTGGCGTTGTGCATGAGGACGAGGTCGTACTTCTCGAGTTCCAGGAGGTCCTGGGGAACCTGCTCTGGCGGGAGCACGTCGACGGTGACGCCTTCGCGCTTGAGGGTGTCGGGCAGGGCCGAGCCGGGGCCCGGGCGGCCGGCGCTGAACCCGTCGAGCACGAGCACGCGGCCCGCGCCGGGGGTGATGGTGACGCCGTCGGCGCGGTTGTTGGCGGCGAGGCGGTCTACCGACTGCGGGGGCGCGCCGCCCTCGGTGATGGGCTCGAAGATCGCGGTGAAGCGGTGGGTGCGTCCGGCGTTGAGGGGGACGTTCACCAGGACGGTGTTGATGCCCGGCTGAAGGTCGACCACGCGACCGGCGGAGCCGTTGTCGCCCAGGGCCACGTCGCGCTCGTCGGCCTGAAGGCGGAGCAGCCCGCGAGCAGCCTGGGCCGACCAGAGCCGGACGCGCGCGGTGACCGTGGCCCGCGCCGGAGCGCGGCTGGGCACGTCGACCGCTTCGACGATGACCTCGCGGTCGACGCGGTAGTCGAAGGGCACCACGTCCACGGGGGTGGAGCGCGAGCCCGACGCGTCGCCCCGCGCCCGGGCCATGGCGCGGGCGGCGGCGAGGGCATCGCCGCTGGTTTCGTTGCCGTCGCTGAGCAGCACGATCCGCCGGGCGGCGTCGGGCGGGAAGACCGACTGCGCGAGTCGCAGCGCCCCGGCGATGTCGGTGCCCTCGCGGAGTTGAATGTCCAGCGGGCGGTCCAGCACGTCGGTGAGATCGGAGGCGGCCTCGTCGCGACGGGGGGAGCCGCCGCGGGGCGTGCCGACCACCAGGGCCGAACCGTCGAAGGCGACGACGCCCAGCAGGTCGTCGGGCCCGCGCCCTTCAGAGGCGGCCTTGAGCCATGCGCGGGCCTGCTCGAGGGGTGAGCGACGCACGCCGTCGATCTCCCGCTCCGGGGCCATGGTGCGGACCGAGCCCGACACGTCCACGACGCCGATGACCGCCAGCCGGCTGGTCTGGCGCACGCTGCTGACACCCGCGAGCATGAGCGCGAGGATGGTGACGAGGGCGGCGCGGAGCACAAGCGCCGAGAGCTTGCGCACGCGGCTCATGCCGCCCATCCAGCGCCAGCCCGCCCAGCACAACGGCGGGATGAGCGCCAGGAGCCAGAGCCATTCGGGATGCTCGAATCGGAGGGTCACGGCACGTCCTTGGCGGGGGCGGGCGCGGGATCGGGGGCGACGGGCGCAGCGCCCGACGGGTTCACCGCGTCGGGCAGACGGCGGAAGTAGCGCTCCAGCAGACGCCCGTAGCGTGAGGGCACGGCGCGCTCGTCCACCGCTTGCTGTGCGCTCTGGGCGGCCTCACGCAAGATGCGGTTGATCTCGGCGCTCTGCGCCGCCGAACGCTCGCGCGAACCCTGCCCGAGCCACTCGGAGATCACGCGCTCGTCGCCCGTGGGCGGGCGGTTGGCGGCGCGGCGCGCGTCGACGTCTTCGACTCTGCCGGGCTGGGTGGCGCCGGGGTCAACGCGGTCTCGTGGCCCGCGGCCCGTGCCCGGGGCGGGGCCGCTGCCCGTGCCCGTGCCCTCGTTGGGAAGGTTGCCCATGCCGCCGGCGGGGTCCTGATCGCCGCCACTGCCGCGGGGTTTCTGACTCTGGGCCCAGTTGCGGGCGGCACGCTCGAGGGCTTCGCGCTGCTCTGGCGTGGCCTGTTCGAGCATGCGCCGGGCCTGCTCGCGCAGTTCGCGGGCGCGCTCGCGCGAAGCGGGCGGCTCTTGACCCGCGCCGGGGCTTTGGCCTTGGCCTTCGCGGGCCATCTGCTCAAGCCGGCGGGTGAGTTCTTCGAGGTTGGGCGTGCTGGAGGGCGGCGAACCGCCCGGCGAGCCGGCGCCCGTGGCTCCGGTGGTGCCCGTGGATCCCGATTGACCGCCGGTGGACGAGGGCTGGCCGGTTGATCCGGCACCGCCCGTGGATCCGGTGGCCCCGCCCGCGCCGGTGCCCCCCGTGGGGCCCGCGCCGCCCGTGGAACCGGTGGGCCCGGTGGTCCCGTTGGTGCTGGTGCCGCCGGTCGCACCCGGCGAACCGGTGGCGCCGGTCTGACCGCCGGGCTGGGGCTGCGAGCCCGTCGCGCCGGGAGTGCTGGACCCCGGCTGGCGCGAACCGGTGGCGGAGTTGGGTGAGGAGCCGGCGGGCGTGGGCGTGCCGGTGGTGCCGCCCTGGCCTGACTGCTCGTTGCTGTTCGGATTGGAGGAGCGCGAGCCGGTGAGGCTGGAGGGATCGGGCGCGCCGGGCTGGCCTTGCGGCTGGGTACCGCCGGTGGGCGCGGCGGGGCCGGTGGAGCCGGTGGTCTGCTGCGAACCGGTGGACTGCATCGAGCCGCCCGAACCGGTCTGGCTGGGCGCGACGTTGCCGGTGTTGGGGGTGGCGCCCGTGGGGCCGGTTGGCGGGGGCGGCGCGCCGGTGGGGCCGGTCTGGCCGGTTGCGCCCGTCGCCCCGGTGGCACCGGTGGAACTGGTTGCACCCGTGGCGCCGGTTGATCCGGTTTGGCCCGGAGCGTTGGGCGTGGGCTGGTCTGAAGTGCCCGTGGCGCCGGTGGCGCCGGTCGGCCCTGAACGGTCGGGCGCGCCTGCGCCGGAGGACTGTGGCCCGGTCGCGCCGGTGGTGCCCGTTCCACCCGCGGTGGAATCGCCGCCGGTGGTGCCGGTGGGCGAGGCGGCGCCGGTTGCGCCGGGCGAGCCCGTGGAGCCGGCGGAGCGCGTGTCGGACTGGCCGTCGGGGCCGGTGGAGGGTTGAGCGCCGGTGGAGCCCGTGGTGCCTGCGGCGCCGGTGGAGCCGGTCGCGGTGGATGGGCCCGTGGAGCCTGTGGCGCCTGTTGAACCCGTCGCGCCCGTTGACCCGTCGGAGGCCGCCGCGCCCGTCTGGCCGGTGGACGAGCCGGGCTGCGTGGTGGAGGCGCCGGTCGCGCCCATGGGACCGGTGGCGCCGGTGGAGCCTGTGGCGCCGGTACCGCTTGGCGAGCCGGTGGAGCCCGGGCTGCCGGTAGAACCGGTGGAGCCCGCGGTGGAGGTTGAGCCTGTGGCCCCCGTCGAGCCGGTCGAGCTGGGCGCGGAGGTTGATGTGGCGCCGGTGGAGCCGGTAGATGCGCCGGTTGACGGCTGGCTGGCCCCGGTGGCGCCGGGCGAGCCGGTTGCGCCAGTTGCGCCAGTCGCGCCAGTCGCACTCGTTGAGTCGGCCCCGCCTGTCGAGCCGGTCGAACCGGTCGAGCCACGCGACTGGTCGGATGTGGAGCCGGTCGCTCCCGTAGTGCCCGCTTGACCGGTCGACCCGGCCGCGCCTGTGGGGCTGGTTGCTCCCGTTGCGCCGGTCGGGCCCGTCGAACCCGTCGGGCCGGGAGGGGGTTGATCGGGCGGAGGGTTGACCGAGGGGTCGGCGGGCTGAGCGGGCTCTTGGGGCTGGGTGGGCTTGGGCGGCTGCTCGAGTTCCTCGGCGGCGCGCTTCATCGTTTCGGACAGGCTCTCGCGCTCAGCGCGGGCACGCTCGCTGGCTTCGGCGCGGTCGCGGGCCTGGCGAGCCTCTTCCGCGATCTCCGCGGCGCGCTCGGGCGGGAGTCCTTGGCGCTCCAGTTCCTGCCTCAGGCGGTTGGGATCGGACTCGCCGGCAAGGCGCTCGGCCTGCTCGGGCGTGACGCCCGCCTGCTGCAGCGCGCTGCGCACCTCGCGCTCGATGCGTTCATCGGCTGTGCCCGCGGCTTCGCCCGCGCCGGGCGAAAGGGCTTGGGCGAGGTCGCGCAGTTCCTGAGCCGCCCGCGCGCGCTCTTCGGGCGACATGGACTCGGCGCGTCGCATCAGGTCGGCCGCGGCCTGGCCCGCCGCGCCGATATCGCCGCTGGAAAGAGCGCGGCCCACGGGCGACTGGTTCGCGCTGGGCACGCTCTGCAGTCGCTCGAGTTGTTCCTTCATGGCCTGCTGCGCGGCTTCGCGCCGCTGTGCGTCGGCCTCGAGGCGATCCGCGGCGGTCTGCAACTCGGCCGCGGCTCGCTGGGCGGCCTCTTCGCCGCTGAGGCGGCCTTCGCGCAGTTCGCGGTCGATCTCATCCAGCACAGCGCGGTGGTCGCGATCGCGCGCCGCGTCGGCGGGCGTGGGCAGTTGCTCTCGGGCCTGGGCGATGGCGCGCGACGCGTCTTCGCGCGAGCGCTGCTCGTTCTGCTGCGCCACCACCCGCGCGGGCGAGGCGAACCAGGTGGACGGATCACCCAGCAGGCCCGCGGGCATGAGCCAGCCCACCAGCGCCC
The DNA here is from genome assembly GCA_022843545.1 of Phycisphaerales bacterium. Lineage (GTDB taxonomy): Bacteria > Planctomycetota > Phycisphaerae > Phycisphaerales > UBA1924 > JALHNL01. The sequence continues at coordinate 33,275 of JALHNL010000005.1, forward strand.
CGGCCGCCGCCGCGAGCGGGGCGAGCGTCCACGACCGCGGCCACACCAAGGGCACCGAGCGTCGCACGTCCACGCTGCCCGCGAAGGCCTGAGCGTCGGCCAGGGCGAGGGGCACGAACGCACCGCTTCGTGCGCCGCGCAGTTCAACCGCGCTTCGGAGGCGGTCCTTCAGGCCCATCGCCCGGTCGAGCACGCCCGCGGCCCAGGGTTCAGTGGCGGTTCGCCACCAGGAGGCCCAGCCCGCGACGAGGCCCGAAGTCGCGCCCGCGATCGCCGGGAGCGACAGCCAGCCCCACCACGGGAGCGCGTCCATCCACGGCGACAGCAATTTGCTCGCCAGCACCAGGCCGGCGCCGGCACAGGCCCCCCACCACAAACCCGCCCCCGCGCGGCGGACCAGTTCCGCGACAAGCAGTCGGCGGCGTGCGGCCTGCACTACCGAGAGGACGCGGTCCATGCCTTAGAGTACGTATCGCCGGGGTGGGCTGGTTGGATTTTGTGCGTCGATTGTGTACCGGACCCAGGGAGGGTGAGCGTGCGGGGCCATCGGGCCAAGCCGGGGCGGGAAGCGAGGGGCAAGCCGATGGGGAAGGGCACGAGCGGCGGGTGGAGAGTGGCCCGGCCTGTCTTCCCCGCCTAACATCCCGACCCATCGACCGAGATTGCGGAGTTTTGCCATGTCGATCCAAGCGACCCTCGAAGCCATCAACGCCGACGCCATCAAGAAGGACATCCCTCGGATGGACATCGGCGACACCGTCAGCGTCCATTGCCGGATCGTCGAAGGCAACAAGGAGCGCGTGCAGGTCTTCACCGGCGTGCTCATCGCCCGCTCCGGCGGCGGGATCAACGAGATGATCACGGTCCGCCGCGTGGTGGACGACTACGGCGTTGAGCGTGCGTTCCCGATCAACTCGCCCAAGATCGCCCAGTACGAGGTGATCCGCCGCGGGCAGGCCAACCGCGCCAAGCTGTATTACCTGCGTGACCGCTCGGGCAAGAGCCAGCGCGTGATCGACCGCCGCCGCAAGCTCAAGCACGTCGCGGGTCTCCCCCTCGCCGGCCAGGGCTGATCGCCCCGCCCGTCACCCCCGGCTTAGCGGACATCCCCCTCGATGAGCCGCCTCCTCGACACGCTCGCCCGTTGGCGCCCGTTCACCGCGGTCGTCGTCGGCGATTTCATGCTCGACCGTCTGACTTACGGCGACGTGGATCGTCTGTGCGCTGATGCGCCTGTGCCCGTGCTGGACGTGGACCACACCGACGAGCGCCCCGGCGGCGCGGCGAATGTGTGCCTGGATCTGGCCGCGATGCGCGGGCGGGTGTGCGCGTTCGGGCTCACGGGCGCCGACACTCACGCGGGCACGCTGCGCTCGCTGCTGGACGGCGCGGGGGTGGATCCCTCGGGGCTGCTGGAAGACCCGCAGCGCCCCACCACTGTCAAGCAGAGCCTGATCGGGCTGGCGCAGCACCGGCACGCGCAGAAGCTCTTTCGGCTGGACTTTGAGAAGCGCGCCCCCGCGCCGCCCGCGCTCGAGAAGCGCCTGGTTGCGGATGTACAGGCCCGCCTGGCGCAGGGCGACGTGGATGTGGTCTGCATCGAGGACTATGGCAAGGGCGCGTGCACCGAGGCGGTGTGCCAGGGCGTGATCACGGCGGCGCGGGCGCGGGGCATCCCGGTGCTCGTGGACCCGTCGCCGCGCCGCGAGTATCACAAGTATCGCGGCTGCACGACCGTGACGCCCAACCGCAACGAGGCCCAGGCCGCCGCGGAGTCTCTGGGCATGACGCTGCCCCGCCGGCCCGAGTCGCCCGAGGACTTCGCGCCCATCGCGGCGCGTCTGCTGGACGAACTGGGCATGGACGCGGCGGTGATCACGCTGGACAAGCACGGCGCGCTGCTGATGGAGCGCGGCGGAGAGGCCCGCATCGTGCCCACCGTGGCCCGGCAGGTGTACGACGTGACCGGCGCGGGCGACATGGTGCTGGCGGCGCTGGCCGCGGCCCGCGCCGCGGGGCTCGACTGGTTCGACTCGGTCCGATTCGCCAACGCGGCGGCGGGGCTGGAGGTCGAGCAGTTCGGCGTGGTGCCCATCCCCATCGAACAGATCCACCGCGATCTGCTCCTGCGCGAGCGGGCCACGCGGGGCAAGCTGCGCACCGAGGGCGAGCTGCTCGTTGAGGTCGCCGCGCTGCGGCAGGGCCAGCCCAAGCCTCGCGTGGTGTTCGCCAACGGGTGCTTTGACGTGCTGCACGCGGGGCATGTGTCGCTGCTGAGGCGGGCCGCGGCGCTGGGCGACTTCCTGATCGTGGCCATCAACGACGACGCGGGCGTGCGCAAACTCAAGGGCGAAGGCCGCCCGGTGTACCCGGTTGAGGACCGCGCCGCGCTGCTGGGCGAGCTGGAGTGCGTGGGCGCGGTGGTGATGTTCAGCGAGGACACGCCCGAGCGCCTGATGCGGGCCGTCGCCCCCGATGTGCTGGTCAAGGGCGCGCAGTACGACCCCGCGTCGATCCCCGGCGCGGCCTTTGTGCTTGAGTGCGGCGGGCGCGTCGAACTGCTGGACGTGGTGCCGGGGCGCAGCACCACGACCACCGTGCAGAAGATCCGCGGGAAATGACCGCGCCGGCCCGCCATCTCGCGGTGCTGAAGCCCGAGTTCATCGCCCTGATCGCTGAGGGTCGAAAGACCGTGGAGTCTCGGCTGTCCATCACGCGTCGCGCGCCGTTCGGCGTGGTGAACGTCGGCGATGTCGTGCTGCTTAAGCCGGTGGGCGGGGCGGTGAGGCTGCGGGCCCGCGTGGCCCAGGTTCAGCAGTACAGCCGGCTCTCGCCCGCGGGCGTGCGTCGCCTGAGGGCGGCGTTCAACGACCGCGTGTGCGCCCCGGATGCCTACTGGCTCGCGCGGGCGCAGGCTCGCTACGCCACGTTCATCTGGCTCGACGACGTCCGCGAGGTGAAGCCCGCCTGGAGACCGGCACGGCTGCATGGCCGCGGGTGGGCGGTGCTGACCTCGCCCGGGCGCGGCGGGAGTGCGGGGCCCCGATCTCGCCAGGCGGCGGCCCGCTGACATCGCCGGGCCCGCGCGAACCGATACGCTTGGCCATGCCACCGCCCGACCCGACCGCATTCGAGAAGCTCGGACAGTTCTACCTGGGCCGCGTGTTCGACACGCGGGCGCGGGCACGCACCGACGACCTGCTGCTGTACGACGCGCGCGACCTGGTGACCCACGCGGTGTGCGTGGGCATGACCGGCTCGGGCAAGACCGGACTTTGCCTGGCTCTGCTCGAGGAAGCGGCGATTGACGGCGTGCCGGCGATCATCATCGATCCCAAGGGTGATCTGGGCAACCTGCTGCTGACCTTCCCGAATCTGTCGCCCGCGGACTTCCGCCCCTGGATCAACGAGGACGACGCGCGGCGCAAGGCGATGACGCCCGATGACTACGCCGCCGACCAGGCCGGCAGGTGGAAGGCCGGGCTGGCGGACTGGGGCCAGAGCGGCGAGCGGATCGCGAAGCTGCGGCAATCGGCCGACTTCAGGATCTACACGCCGGGCTCGTCGTCGGGTGTGCCGGTGTCGGTGCTGCGGTCGTTTGATGCGCCGCCGATGGAGATCATCGAGGACGCGGAGGCGTTCCGCGAGCGGGTCTCGGGTTGTGCCACCAGCCTGCTGGGTCTGGCCGGCGTGAGCGGCGACGCGATGCAGAGCCGCGAGCACATCCTGGTGAGCGCGATCCTGACCGATGCGTGGGGCAAGGGCGAGACGCTGGACCTGCCCACGCTGATCGCCCGTGTGCAGACGCCGCCGTTCATGAAGCTGGGCGTGATGGAACTCGAGAACGTGTATCCCGGCAAGGAACGCTTTGGCCTGGCGATGGCGCTGAACAACCTGGTGGCCGCGCCGGGGTTCGCCGCGTGGACCACCGGCCAGCCGCTGGATCTGGGCGCGATGCTGTTCACACCCGAGGGGCGTCCGAGGCACGCGATCTTCTCGATCGCGCACCTGTCGGACGCGGAGCGGATGTTCTTCGTGTCGCTGCTGCTGAATCAGACGCTGGCGTGGGTGCGGACGCAGAGCGGCACGACCAGTTTGCGAGCGCTGCTGTACATGGACGAGATCGCGGGCTATGCGCCCCCCACCGCCAACCCGCCCAGCAAGTGGCCGCTGCTGACGCTGATGAAGCAGGCGCGGGCGCAGGGGCTGGGCGTGGTGCTGGCGACGCAGAACCCGGTGGACCTGGACTACAAGGGGCTGTCCAACGCGGGAACGTGGTTCATCGGCCGATTGCAAACCGAGCGCGACAAGCTCCGCGTGCTCGACGGGCTGGAGGGCGCGCTGGGCGGGCGCGAGGGCTGGTCGCGCGATGCGCTGGACTCGATGATCTCCGGGCTGCAGTCTCGCGTGTTCCTCATGAACAACGTTCACGAGGATGGGCCGGTCACCTTCGAGACCCGCTGGTGCCTCTCGTATCTGCGCGGCCCGCTGACCAGGCCGCAGATCAAGACGCTGATGAACGGCTCGGGCGCGGCGGCTCCTGCGTCAAGCGGCGCTACCGCGCATTCACCGCCCAGCCACCCCGGCGTGCAGCCTCCGACGTCGGTCGGGAGTCGCACGCACTCCGCGCCCGCCTCCACGCGTCCCGTGCTGCCTTCGGAGATCCCGCAGTACTTTTTGCCCGCGCGGGCCGGGGCCGCCGTGACGTATCGCCCGATGCTGCTGGCCTGCGCGACGGTGACCTACACCGATGCGAAGCTCAACCTCAGCGCGGAACAGCCGGTGAACTGGCTGGTGCCCTTTGGCGACGGGCCGGTGGTGGTGGACTGGGACCACGCGCAGGACACGCCCCTCACCGACCGGCAGGTGGCGCGCGAGGGCACGCCCTCCGCGTCATTTGGCCCCGTGCCGCCCGCGGCGGCGAAGCCCAAGAGCTACGACGACTGGACTCGCGCCTTTGCCGACGCGGTGCTTCGATCGGCCACCATGCGGCTGTTCCGCTGTGCGTCCCTCAAGGCGGCGAGCACCCCGGGCGAGACGGAGGCGGCGTTTCGTCAGCGTCTGTCGCTCATGGCACGGGAGCGGCGCGACGAAGCGGTCGCCAAACTCCGGGCCAAGTTCGCGCCCAAGATGGCCACGCTCGAGGATCGCCTGCGCCGCGCCGAGCAGGCCCTGCAGAAGCAGCAGGAACAGGCGAGCGCGGCGAAGATGAACACCGGAGTCAGCATCGGCTCGGCGATCTTCGGCGCGCTCTTTGGTCGCAAGAGCGTGTCGATGGCGTCCGCCTCGCGCGTGGCCTCCGCCGCCCGCTCCGGCTCCCGTGCCATGCAGGAAGCCAAGGACGTGGCCCGGGCGGGCGAGACCGTGGAGGCTGTTCGCGAGCAGATCGCGGAGCTGCAGTCGCAGTTTGACGATGAGGTCGGCGTGATCGCCCGCGAGCTGGACCCCGTGAGCGAGCCGCTGGAAGAGATAGATGTGAGGCCCAAGAAAGCGGGCATCCAGGTGCGCTGCGTGCTGCTGGCGTGGGCCCCGCACCTGGCCGACGGCCGGCCCGCGTGGTGAAGCGAGGGCCGTGCCGACTCAGCCGGCGGCGGCCTCTCGCATCAGCACTTCGAAGGTGCCCAGGTTTTCATCCGCCGCAGGGTCGGAGGAGATGGGCGTACGCCGGATGTATCGCCCGTCGGGCTGCAGCAGCCAGGCGTTGCGGGCGTCGACGCGCATGACCTCGAAGATGTGCTCGAGTTTGGCTCGGCACGCGCTGTCGAACACGGGCGTGACCGCCTCCACGCGCTGTTCGAGATTGCGGTACATCCAGTCCGCCGAGCCGATGAACCACTCGCCCTGCACAGGGTCGGCCTTGCCCGCGCCGAAGTGGAAGATGCGCGAGTGCTCAAGGAACCGCCCGACGACGCTGGTGACGCTGATGTTGTCCGACAACCCGGGCACGCCGGGGCGCAGGCAGCAGAAGCCGCGGACGAACAGCTCGACCTTCACGCCGGCCTGGCTGGCCTTGTAGAGCGCGTGGGTGATCGTGCTGTCTTCCAGCGCGTTCATCTTGGCGACGATCCGCCCGCCCACGGGCGAGCGTCCCTCGGCGTGCGCGCGGGCGATGTCGGCCTCGCGGGCGATCATCGCGAGCAGCCCCGGCTTCATCGTCGCGGGGGCCACCAGCAGCTTGCGGTAGTCCTTCTTGAGGCTGCGCCCGGTGAGCAGGTTGAACAGGTTCACCGCGTCGTCGGTGATGTCGGGGTTGCACGTGAACAGGCCCAGGTCGGTGTAGACATTCGCCGTGGTCGGGTGGTAGTTGCCCGTGCCCAGGTGGGCGTAGGTGCGCAGACCGTCGGCCTCGCGGCGCACGACCAGCGCGGCCTTGCAGTGCGTCTTGAGCCCCACCACGCCGTAGGCCACGTGCACGCCGGCACGCTCGAGCATCTGCGCGATGCGGACGTTGCGTCCTTCGTCAAAGCGGGCCTGGAGTTCAACCAGCACGGCCACCTGCTTGCCCGCTTCCGCGGCCTTGATGAGGTGGGCGATGAACGGGGAGTCGCGCGACGTGCGGTAGATCGTCTGCTTGATCGCCAGCACGGCCGGGTCGGCCGCCGCCTCCGCGATGAACCGCTCCGTGCTCGCGGTGAAGCTCTCGTAGGGGTGGTGGACCAGCACATCGCCGCGACGGATGAGTTCGAAGATCGAGGAGTCGCTGTCCGCCAGCCGCCTGGGCTGAACGGGAATCCACGGCTGCAACTTCAGGTCGGGCCGAGGCAGGTCGGCGATCTCGTTGAGCGAGCGGAAGTCGAGCAGACCCTGGCTGGGGTCGGTGTCGCTGGGCTTGAGCTGGAACATCTCCAGAACCCGCGTGGTCATCGCGGGCGAGGCTCCGCGGCCGATCTCCAGACGGACGACCTTCGCAAAGCGCCGGCGGCGCAGCTGCGCCTCGACGTAATCCAGGAGATTGTCCGCGTCGTGGCTGTCGCTGCCCGCCGCGCCCTCAGCGGCGCGCGTCACGCGGAAGAACATCACTTCCTCGATCTTCATCCCGGGGAACAGGTCGGCGAGGTTGTGCCGGATGAGGTCGTGCAACTGCACGAACGTCCCGCGTCCGCCCTCGGGCTTCTGCCCCTCGGGCAGGGGCACGCGGATCCACTGCGGAAGACCGCCGCCCCAGGGCACCTTGATCCGCGCGAACAGCGGCTCGGGGTTCCCCGGCTGGTGCAGAAGCACGCCGATGTTGGACGACAGGTTGCTGATGAACGGGAAACGGTGGCCCGGGTCCACCGCCAGCGGGGTCAGGAGCGGGAACACCCAGCGCCGATACCACGTGTCCGCCCGCTCACGCTCGTCCGCGGACAGCTCAGTGTACTCGGCCAGATGAACACCCTCACGCTTGAGCGCAGGGCGGATCGACCGCTCAAAGCACACAGCCTGCTGCTCTTCCAGGTGCTCAAAGGTCTTCCGCACCGTCGCCAGCATCTGCGCGGGCGAGGGGTGGGTGTCGTCGTCGGCGTGCAGGCCCGAATCGATGGCGCGCTGCAGCCAGCCCACACGCTTCATCACGAACTCGTCGAGATTGCTGGTGAAGATCGCGAGGAACCGCGTGCGCTCCAGCAGCGGCAGCCGGTCGTCCAGCGCCTGCGACAGCACCCGCGCGTTGAACTCCAGCCACGACAGATCGCGGTTGAACGTCTTGCTGCCTTCGCGAACGTCGGGTCGCGCGAGGGGCGCCATCAGCGACTCCACGGGCGCCCCGAAGGGCGCGGGCTTCGCCATGTCTTCCGCCGGGGCGTGCCCGTTCAGGCGGTTGGCGGGGCGGACGATGGGATCGATCGGGGTCTTGGGCATAGGGGCGATGCGCGCCGCTCCCGGCGCGTCCAGTCTGGGTGTACGTCTGACGGGTCGCGACGGCTCAGCCTTCCGGCAGATAGATCGCCGCGCACCCCACCGCTTCGGTCACCCGGACGGACAAGACCCGAACCGGCGGCCGATCAGCGGCTGCACCATAGTTCGGATGTTCTCGGGCCTGAGTTTCGAGCCATGAGGCCAACCCATCACCGATGTGCCGGGCGATCTGCTCAGCGGAGGGGTTTGTTCGGTCAAAGGGTGGGACTTCGTTCAGGTGCTTGCTACGGAAGGGGGCGACCAGGGCCTGCAGACCCTGCTCCACCAGGTGGAAGTCCACCAGGAGCCCGTCGCCGTCCAGCCGCGGGCCTTCAAGGGTCACCGTCACGTGGAAGTCGTGCCCATGGACCGGCTCCACCAGTTGCACGGGCGTGCCGAAGCGCAGGGCGTGCGCGGCGGAGAAGGTCGCGTTGACTTCCAGGCGGTACATGAACTTGCCACTGTAGGGAGTGCGTCGTCACCTAAAGTCGCGCCCGGACATCCCGCCTTTCGTCCAGCGAAAAGCGCCGTCGAACTCCAGGCCCTTGCCGGCCGCCGGCTCACCCAGGAACTCGCGGGGCACGTACTTCACCATCGCGGGCTGCTCGCCTTCGGGACCGGTGTAGGCCGCGGCCATCGCGGTCGAAGTCTGGGCGACCCGCACGGACCCATCGACGAAGCCCAGCGCGGGCGTCGCCGCCGGGTCGAGCGCGAAGCGCGGCCCGCCTTCGGTGTGCCAGGCGATGTCCTCGCTCCACAGCACCTTCTGCGAAGGGAACATCACCTCGCCAAGCCGGCGCGGCTTGAGGCGATACGACTTCTGGTCGCCGGGGCGGTACTCCACCACGCTGTGGTCCGCCCCCTGCTTGTACAGCCCGCCATCGGGCGTGAAGCTGCCGGGCGTGTGCGCCGAAGGCGAGAGGCTGTACGACGACGAGTAGCGCCACGCCTCGTGCGGCGGCTTGGGCCCCGCCTCGCCCTTCAGCCAGGCGGAGCGGACGGGGTCTTGCGGGCAGACCGTCATCGGGTCCGTGAGTGGCACATCCATGTACGAAGCGATCACGATCGTGGACCACGCCGCATGGGGCTGCCAGGCCGCCGGGGCCTGGAACTCCGGCACCTTGGCGCTGCGCCGGATGATGTTCTCTCCCTGGCGCGCCGCGGCCTCCAGGTCATCGGCTCGGGGCCGGTCACCCGGGGCCGGCGAGTCGGGCGTCCACCAAAACGTCGGCAGGCTGTCCTTGAAGTCCACCGCGTAGTTCATGCCCGCCACGAGAGTCTGCTTCAGGTTCATCTGGCACTTGGTTTTCGAGTCGCCGCGCCGGGCCGCGGCCAGCGCCGGGGCCAGCAGTGCCGCACCCAACGTGAGCAGCAGCGTGACTTCCACCAGGGTGAACGCGCGACGGGCATGCTTCATGGCCGGACTCCTCATTCCAGCAACCTACCGCGCCCGCCCCGCCGCGCCAAGCCCCCGCGCCGTACATTTGGGGCCACAGGAGGATTGACCATGGCGAGCGGCGAAGGCGTGCTGATGCTGAGCGTGAGCGGGATGCGGGGCAACATCGGCTCAACACTGACGCCGGAGGTGGTCCAACGCTTCGCCGCCGGCTTCGCGGCCTGGCTCGCGCCGCGCAAGAAGGGCAAGGGCCCGCTGACGATCGCGCTGGGGCGAGACGGCCGGCGCGGCAGCGACCTGTTTGCGAGCTACGCCCGGGCCGCGCTGCTGGCCTCCGGGTGCGATGTGCTCGATCTGGACATCGCCATGACCCCCACCGTGGGCGTGGTGGTGGATCGCCTCGCCGACGCGGGGCTGGTGGTCACCGCCAGCCACAATCCGCAGAACTGGTGCGGGCTCAAGCCCATCATCCGCGAGCCCGGCGCAAAGGTCGGCAAGACGGACGCATCCGCGCCGGGCAAGAGCATCGCCGACGAGATCATCAGCGCGTTCAAGAAGGCCCCCACGCCCGCGCCGAGCGAGTGGAAGTCCTTGGGCCACGCGCGGGTGGACACCGAGGCCGCCATCGCCCACCTGGTCGCCGTGCATGAGGCCCTTGGGGCGAGCCACAAGCACCTGGCCGCGTTCAGCGGTTCCTTGCTGATCGACAACCTGGGCATGTCCGGCGCGGCCATGTCGGACTGGGCGCTGAGCTCGCTGGCGCCCGGCGCCGACATCGCGACGATGTACCCGTTCTCGTCCGACGATGAGAAGCCCTCGAAGCGCGGGCTCTTCCCCCACACGCCCGAGCCGACCGCCGAGAACCTGACGGGCCTGGCCAAGGCGATGAAGAAGGCCAAGGCCTCGGTCGGCTTCGCCCAGGACCCCGACGCCGACCGCCTCGCGATCGTGGACGAAGCCGGACGCTACATCGGCGAGGAGTACACCCTCGTGCTCGCCGCGATGGCGATGGGCGAGATGAAGATGCTGGGCAAGGGCGACAAGATCGCCGTCAACCTCTCCACCAGCCGCATGATCGACGACGTCGCCGCCGGCTACGGCGCGAAGGTCATCCGCACCGCGGTGGGCGAGGCCAACGTGGTCGAGGCGATGAAGAAGCACAAGTGCGTCCTGGGCGGCGAGGGCAACGGCGGCGTGATCTGGCCCAAGGTCACCTATATCCGCGACTCGCTGGGGGCGATGGCCCTGGTGCTGGCGCTGATGAGCAAGTCGCGCAAGACCATCAGCCAGCTCGTCGCCAAAGTGCCCGCGTACGCGATCGTGAAGCGGAAGGTCGAGCTCTCCAGCGCCGAGCAGGCCAAGGAGGCCGTCGCCCGCGTCAAGAGCGCCTACGCACGCGAACGCCTCGACACCCAGGACGGCGTGCGCGTCGACTTCGACGCCAAGCGCGCCTGGCTCCACGTCCGCGCCAGCAACACCGAACCCATCATGCGCCTGATCGCCGAGGCCCCCACCCAGCGCGAAGCCGAGGCCGTGCTGGACGCGGCGGCACGGGTGATCGGCTGACGCGCGGCACCTCCACACTCGATGCCTCGATGCCGCAGGCCTCGATGCCTTCTTCCCCTCGCCCTCTTCTCCGCGATTGCCCTTTGCCCACTGCCGCATCCCGCTCACCGCATCAGCACCCGCGCCCAGTTCCCCCAGCGGAATCCCTCGATCTCCGCGTCGCGCCACCCGCGCTTCGCCAGCGCGTCCGCCAGGCGATCGTAGTGCTCGGGCAGGTCGATCCCCTCGGGCAGGGCGGCGGCGCTGAAGCCGCCGTCGAGGTCCGATCCCAGCCCCACGCACGCCCGCGAGCCGGCGACCTGCGTGATGTGCTCCACGTGAGCGATCGCTTCGTCGATGGTCGCGCGTCCGGTCCCTGCCGCCGCCACGCGCGGGCTCAGGAACTTGGAGAACAGATTCAGCCCGATCACCCCCCCACCGCCGCGGTGCGACACCACCGCCCGCACCTGCGCGTCGGTCAGGTGCCGCTGGTTCGCCGGATCGCCCATGATCGCCCGGCTGTTGGAGTGCGACGCGATCACACGCCCGCGGGCCCGCTCCACCAGTTCGTCAAACGCCCTGTCCGCGAGGTGCGAGACGTCATGCACCAGCCCCAGCCGATCGATCTCGTCGACGAGTTCGCGCCCGGAGGCTGACAACCCCGCCTCCGGGCTGTCCGTCGGCGTCCCGTTGCCTCCCGCGTAGCGCGAGGCCCTCCACCACGCCAGCCCCACCGCCACCACACCGCGAGCCTTCCACCACGCCAGTTCCGCCGGCGTGCGGATGGGGTCGGCGCCCTCGATCAGGATGCCCAGCCGCAGCGGTTCGCCTTCCGCGGCCTCACCCCTGCCCAGCGGCTGGATGAGCCCAAGGCCCGCCCACTGCTCGTACACCCGCAGTTGATCCAGCCCTCGCGCGTGCGCCGCCTCGGCATCCCCCGGCGTGTACGAAATCTCCGGCTCGTCCCCGCCCGACTCGACGAAGATCGTCCCCAGGCACGCGCCGACGCGGCCCTCCGCCAGCGACGCGATCGTCGCCGCCGCGGGCAGGTGCGGCCCGCCCGCGCGATCAACCGGCGCGAGCATGTCGCGCCCCAGCACCGCGAGGCAGGCCAGGTCCAGATGCGCATCAAACCACGTGGGCATGCGTATGGGTAGGCCCGGTCCGGACGGAGCGGGTCACGGCGATGTGGGTGTGGTGCCCGAGGGAGAGGCCCCGGGCGGAGCCGCCTCGCCGGCCTGCGTGGTGGGGTAGATGTCCGAGCGTGTGAGATGGTGACGCGCCCGGTCCACGAACAGCACGCCCAGCACGATCACCAGCCCGATCAGTATGCCCAGCATCATCAGGAGGATGCGGTACAGGTACGGATCGCGTTCGCGCAGCGAAGGCCGCGGGGGCGAGAGCCTCTGCACGCTCGCGCCGGGGGGCGGAGCCTCGACCGTGCTCATTTCCAGAACGGGCAGGCCGCGGCGCGTCACCAGTTCGCGGACGCTCGCCTCATTTGGGGCCTCAATGAACAGTTCAACCCCGCGCCCCGCCCCGCCCGCGATGACGCGATACACAGGCATGGACGCTCACCCCAGGCTCATGGTGGCCACGCTGGCCGGGACGATGATCTCCGCCTCGGTCCGATTCACCACGTCGGCCGGGGTGAAGCCCGGGGCCACTTCCTTGAGCACGAAGCGGCGGCGCTGCTCATCCATCTCCAGCACCGCCACGTCGCTGATGATCATGTTCACGCAGGCCGCGCCGGTGAGCGGGAGGCTGCACTTCTTGACGAGTTTGGCGGAGCCGTCGCGGGCGTTGTGCTCCATCATCACCACGATCTTCCGCACGCCGGCGACCAGGTCCATCGCGCCGCCCATGCCCTTGACCATCTTGCCCGGGATCATCCAGTTGGCGATGTCGCCCTCCTGGCTCACCTGCATCGCGCCCAGGATGCACATGTCGATGTGCCCGCCGCGGATCATGGCGAACGAATCGCTCGACGAGAACGAACTGGCGCCCACGCGCGCGGTGATCGTCTGCTTGCCCGCGTTGATGAGGTCCGCGTCCACCTCGTGCTCTCGCGGGAAGGGCCCGATCCCCAGCAGCCCGTTCTCCGACTGCAGCCACACATCGATCCCCGGGGGGATGAAGTTCGCCACCAGCGTCGGCATCCCGATGCCCAGGTTCACGACGAATCCGTCGCGCAGTTCCAGGGCGGCTCGGCGGGCGATCTGATCTCGCGTCAGGGGTGTCGCGCTCATGACCCAGCGTAGGACGCGGGAGGCTCGCCCAGCGGCTCACAGAAGATCCGTCGGGTCCAGATCCGCTCCGTCCGCTTCCCCCGACGAGCCACGGAAGATCAGGATCACGCCCACAACGACAAACGCCACGCCCAGCCAGAACAGCCACCCCGGCACCGAGCCCACGAACAGCACGTTGTCCACGAAGTACGACCACATCGTCTCGGGCGATCCCAGAGACTTGACCAGTTCCGTGTCACGCTTCAGATCCGCCGCCTCGATGCCCGCCCGCACCCAGAACGTCACCAGCGAGGCCAGGATCGACCCGGCGATCATCACCAACCCCACGACCAGCACGACAAATCTCATGCGGATCAGCATACCACCGGGTGGCCAAACCCGCTCGGCGCGGTACATTTGCCCCATGACTCTCCTCTCTCCACGCGCCGTCGTGGGCGCGATCGCGTTTTCCCTCTTCGCCGGTTCGGCCGCTGCCGGACCCATCTCGGGGCTGGTCGTCTTCGGCGACAGCCTCTCGGACACCGGCAACATCCTCGCCCTCACCAGTTCGCCCTTTGCCGCGTCCCTGGGATACACCCCGCGCCCGTCCTACCCGCTGTACACCCACGGGCAGTTCACCAACGGACCCGATAACACCGGCCCGGGCAACCCCATCCTCAACCTCGCCCCCACCGCCTTCGCCAACGGCGCCTGGCACAACACCCTCGCCGACCGCCTCGGCGTCCCCCGCGCCGCCGCCGCGGGCATCGAGTCCACACCCGCGGGCACCAACTTCGCCTTCGGCGGGGCCGAGTCGGGCGCGGGGAGCCTGGTCTCGCCGGGCGTCTTGCCGCAGGTGGAACGCTACACGCTCGACGCCTCGCTCCGTCCCGATGCGTTGCACATCTTCTGGGCGGGCTCCAACGACCTCATCAACGCCGCCAGTGCGCCCGGCGCCACGCCCCAGCAGGTGCTCGACGCGGGTGCTGCCGCCGTGGCCAACATGACCGCCGCGATCAGCCAGGTCGCCGGCGCGTTCACACCCGGCCAGTCGCTGCGGGCGATGTGGGCCAACCTGCCATCGCTCGACCAGGTGCCCGAGGGCGCCGCGCTGCCCACACCTCTTCGCGGCGCGCTCGCCCAGGCCAGCGCGGCTTTCCGCACCGCTCAGGCAGGCGCGATCGCCGCGCTTGAGGCCCAGCACCCGGGGCTCGACATCATCGCGCTCGACATCTTCGCGCTCTTCACCGACCTCATCGCGAATCCCGCCGCCGCAGGCTTCGTCAACGTCACCACGCCCGTCGCCGACATCAGCGACTTCGGCCTCCCTGGCCCCATGACCGCGACGCAGCTCGCCCCCGCCGGCGCCAACCCCGACCAGTGGCTCTTCTGGGACTCGCTGCACCCCACGGCCCGGGCGCACGCGCTCATCGGCGAGGCCGCGGCGCTAGCCATCCCCGCGCCCGGCGCGGCCCTGGCCATGGTGATGATCCCCCTCGCGCTGGCTGGACGGGCACGGCGACGAACCTGACGCCGTGTGCAACGCCAGCCGCCCCACGCCGCCTAGCGCTGACCCGCGGCGGGAGGATCGGCCGGGGGAGCCTTAGCCGCGTCGAGTTTGGCCTGCCACTCCGCGGCCTTGGCGTCGTAGCCCTTGCCCGGCTCGGCGGCGTGCCACGCGTTGTAGAGATCGATGAGGGCCTGGACGCACTCGATGGTCTGTTTGTGCTTCGGGCCGCGGTCCTTGGCGGCGAGGTAGATCGAGTAGGCTTCGAGAAAGTTGGACTCGGCGAGGGCGAAGCGCTCCGCCTGGTATCCGACGCCCACGCGGGCACGGCCGATAGCAGTGAGGAAGTCAGCGAAGCGGCGCCCGCTTCCGGCGGCGAAGGCCTTGCGCGTTGTGACTTCGGCCGGGGTGAGGAGGTCAAGGGCCTCCCGGTGTGCCCCGCGGGCTTGGAGCACCGCACTCAGCCCGAGCACGGAGAGCATCGTGTCGGGGTGCTCGCTGCCAAGAGCTCGAACACGCTTCAAAACGGCGTCGCGGAAGAAAGTCTCCGCCTCGGCCGGCTTGCCCCGGGCTTGTAGTATGAGCCCCATGTTGTGCGTTGACAGCAGCGTGGCCGGGTGACTCTCGCCAAGCAGTCGCTGGCGCTTCTCCAGCACTTCCCGGTAAAGGCCCTCCGCATCTTCGAGCTTTCCTTGGGACCAGAGCTGACCCGCCAGATTGCTGAGCGACGTCACGGTGTGCGGATGATCATCTCCAAGCACACGGCGACTGCTCTCGAGCGCCTGGCGGGTGAACCGCTCGGCTTCCGCGAGCTTTCCCTGAGCATAGAGGAGCGTTCCCATGTTCGCAAGAGAGGTGAGCGTGTCGGGATGATCCTCTCCAAGCACCCGTCGCCGCTCCCGCAGCACTTCCTGCAAGAGTGGCTCGGCCTCCGATAGCTTGCGTTGAGCTCGGAGCAGGACCTCTAGGTCACTTTTCGCCTGCAGCGTTTCGGGATGCGACTCTCCGAGTGAGCGACGTCGCGACTCCAGGAACTCTCGAGCAAAGCTCTCCCCCTCGGCATGCCTGCCCAGGGCGGCGAGCACGCTGCTCATGTGCGACTTCGATGTGATCGTGCTCGGGTGCGCTTCGCCGAGGCCGGCCCTCCGCCCCTCCAGCGCCTCGCGGTACTGCGCCTCCGCCTCCGCCAACTTCCCCTGCCTTTGGAGAAGCACACCCATCGCGTCTATCGCCGTGAGTGTGTCGGGGTGATTCCTTCCCAAAACACGGCGACTCTTCTCCAGCGCCTCCCGATAGAGCGGTTCCGCCTCGTCCAGCCGCCCGAGCGAGATCAGGATGGTACCGAGATTGGCGATGGCCGTCAGTGTGTTTTGGTGCTCCTCCCCGCGAATGCGTCGGCTCTTTTCCAAGCACTCGCGAAAGATCGGCTCGGCCTCTGCCAGCCTGCCCTGGGCCTGCAGGAGTGCCGCCAGGTTGTTGCTCGAAGTCAGGGTTTGGGGATGATCCTCCCCGAGCGCCTTCCTCCGACCCAGAAGCGACTGGCGCACGAACAGCTCGGCTTCGGCCGTCCTACCCACGACCTGCAGCAGCACGCCCATGTCGTTGATGGAGGTCAGGGTGTCCGGGTGATCATCCCCGAGCACCCGTCGTCGCGTCGCCAGCGCCGCGTCCTGAAGCGGAGTCGCGGCGTCGTACAAACCGATGTTCTCATACAGATCCGACAGCGCTTGCCTCAGGCTTGCATCCGTCTTCGGATCGTTCTTGAACTGCTCGTCCATCGCCTTGATCGCGGGCCGCAGGATCGTCCGATCGACCATCGCGACGGCCACGTCTGTCGCATTCACGCGGACGAGCTCCCGCTGGAAGATGCCCAGGCGCTCAACCCGCTCGGCCTCCGGCACTCCCGCCTTCTCCAGCGCCGCGACATACCGCGCACGCAAGTCAGCCATCAGGTCCACGCCCGCTTTGGTCGTATCGATCTGGCCGAGCATGCTTGACTGGAAGTCGGCGACCTTCTTGAGCTGGTCCGCACGTTCCTTCTCGGCATCACGTGCGGCCTTCAGCGCCTCGAACTGCGAGATTGAGACGGCTGCCATGTTTATGGCGCTGAGTTCTGCTTCCGACAGATGCTCGACATCCTTGGTGCCCGTAATCGCTCGCGCTCGGTCCTCGGCATCGCGCAGCAGGCTGGAATCCCATGCTGTATCAGACAGTGTCTGGAGGGGCGTGCGGAGATAGCTCGCTATCCGATCGCTCTCGGCGCGTCGGGCTTCCGCCGCGTCGCGCTGCCTCTCCGCCTCGCGAGCCTGCCAGAGCGCGGTTCCGAACCCCGCTACCAGCGCCAGGGCTACCGCCCCTGTCGCAGCCACCTGCACGCGGTTGCGCCGGACGAACTTCCAAAGCCGGTACCCCCGGCTCTCGGGCGCGGCCTCCAGCGGCTTGCCGTCAAGGTACCGTCGCACATCCGCCGCCAGCGACTCGGCGCTGGCATAGCGGCGAGTGCGGTCCTTGCGCAGGGCCTTGAGAGGGATCCACTCCAGTTCACGGCGAAGTTCACCGGCGATACGTTCGCGGTCGGCCTGACGGGCCTTGGCGATGGCGGCCCCGGTCTGGTCGTCCGCGGTGCTGAGCTTCGTGCTGGGCTTGGGCGCCTCCACTTCGCGGATGATCCGCTGGATCTCGGCGTACCCCACGGCGCGGAGCGTATGGCCGTCGAACGGCAGCGTCCCGCAGAGCAATTCGTACAAGACCACGCCCAGCGAGTAGACATCGGTGCGAGTGTCGATATCGAGCGATCCCATCTCCGCCTGTTCGGGGCTCATGTACTCCGGGGTGCCGATGATCTGGCCGCGCTCGGTGAAGATGGTTTTCTCGGTGAGGGTATGGGAGACGGCTTTGGCCACGCCGAAGTCGATGACCTTGACGATGGGCGTGCGCCCCTCGCCTCCCGGAGCGACGAGGATGTTCGAGGGCTTGATGTCGCGGTGGATGATTCCCTTCATATGTGCGTGCTGCACGGCGTCGCACACGGGGATGAACAGTTCTAGCCGCCGCTTGATGGTGAGGCGGTGTCGGTCGGCAAACGCCGTGATCGGCTCGCCCTTGACGTGCTCCATCACGAAGAAGGGACGCCCGGTCGGTGTGACACCACCGTCAAGAACCTTGGCGACGTTGGGGTGATCCATCACCGCCAGGGCCTGGCGCTCTTGCTCGAAGCGAGCGACGACAGCCTTGGAGTCCATGCCCGGCTTGATGATCTTCAGCGCCACGCGCTGCACCATCGGCTCGCGCCGCTCCGCCAGCCACACCACACCGAAGCCGCCCTCGCCGATGACCTCGATGAGTTTGTACGGGCCGATGCGGTCGCCGGGGCGCTCGCCCGTGGTCGCATGAGTTGTCGGCGGTTGAGGCGGGAGCGTTACGCCTCCGTCCGGCGGCGTCGCACCCTGACCCTCACCACTCATTTGAGTAGGCTGGTCTGACATGTCCCCATGCTATCGGCGTGCTTACTTGTTTGCATGCCCCGGGGTCGACCCCACCCCGCGCGCGCCGGCTTCATCCATGATCTTCTTGGCCTGCTGCGGCGAAAGCAGGGGCACGTTCGTCCGCCCCGTGCTGATCACCAGCCGCACGTACGGCTCGCACATTCCACAGCCGCGGCAGCAGCCGGTCTGCGCGCTGATCTGATCAAACGACAACCCCTTCGCGGCCAAAGCCGCGATCTGGGAGAAGGCCACATCAAAGCACACGCACCGATGAACCATGAGAAAAGGCGTCCTGCCGCCGCTACAAGCATCGGGCCCAAACGTGGGCGGGGCAACAGAGAAATCCGCGCGATAAACCGACATTCCGGTCCACATTTCCGCCGCCGCTCGCCGCCCGTCACTCCCAATCAAACGCCGCGTTGCCATCATCGAGGCCGAACCAGCCGATACGCTGCGCGCCGGGCTCGCCCGGATACAAGCCGCTCGACCAGGTGCGGGCGAACACCTCGTCGCCCACATGGCCGTCCAGCCACGCCACGCCCGCCCGTCCGCCGTGCCTGAAGTGAACCGAGGGGTCTGCACGCTGCGCCGGGTCGTCGGGCCATCTGGGCGGCTCGGCGAAGGAGTACTCGATGGGCCCGTCGGCCCGCGCCGCCAGCGCGGCATCGCTGAAGGCGAGCGTGCCCGCGGGGGTCTGGAATCGCGACACCTGCTCGCCCACGCGGTCGGTGACGAGCGTGTACACGCCCGGCGCGATCCGCGCGCGCGTGGAACCCAGGAAGGCGTTGTTGTATCCGTAGCCGCCCGCGCTGCGCTCAAAGCCCGCTCGCAACTGATCCAGTTGCCGCAGGCGCGCCGCGAACGAAGGGCACTCGCGAACGGAGCCCAGCGAGGTCGCCAACCCTCCCGCGCCCAGGTACTCACTGAGCGGGCCGCCCGACGACGCGAAGGCCTCCGACGCGGTGCGCCGCGAGCCGTGCCAGCGGAGCAGATTGGCTCCGAAGTCCGCCGCGCCCGGGGCCGCGCGCCCGCGATGGTCCGCGGAGTAAGCCGAAAGGGCCGTCACGAGTTGCCGGAGGTTGGACGCGCACGCCACGCCCCGCGCCGCCTCGCGCGCCCCGCCCAGGGCGGGCAGCAGCACGCTCACGAGCAGCGCGATGATCGCCACGCACACCAGCAGTTCGATGAGCGTGAAGCCGCGGCGCGAGTTGGTGATCGTGCTGCTCATCCGCCCCCGTCCGAATACGCGTTGACAAACGCAATAAGGTCATCCACGGTGAGCTCCTGATCGGGCGGAAGCGTGCCCCCGATGCTCACCACATCCGCGGCGAGCGACCCGTCGCCGTACGCGTTCACGAACGCGATGATGTCGTCCACCGTGAGTTGACCGTCGGGCGGCCACGAGCCGCCGATGGCCGCCACGTCCGCCAGCAGTCGCGGCCTCACCATCGCCACCGCGCTCACCTCCGCGGAGAGTTCGCCCAGAATGCCCGAGAGCCGGACGGCCGCGGTGGTGATCCGCACGAAATCGACGCGGTCGAGCGTCACGCCCTGGCCCGTCGCGGGGTCAATCGCCCACTCCAGGGCCACCGCGTCGCCACCGCCCGACTTCTCCCACACGCCGACGGTCAGCGGATCATCCGGCCACGCGTAGAACCACTCGGGCGGAATCGCTGGGTCATCGAACTCGCCGATGAGTCCGTCGCCGTCCAGATCGCCCAGCACCATCGTGGGCGAGCAGTCCGCGTAGCCCCACGCGCCTTCGTCCGGCGAACTCTCGCCCAGCGGATTCACCAGCACAGGCCCGGCGAACACCTCCGCGGGCAAGACATACGCCTGCGTCGTCCACGCCCCGCTGCGCCCGGGCGGGATCCACGCGGCGTTTGCCGGCGGATTCGTCGCGTCCAGCGTGAATGTGTCCCAGGTCTGCACGTGCAGCGCCGGCGGCGTGCTCGTGTGCGAGCCGCGGATGAGATACCACGCGTCGTCCGCCTGGCCATTCCCGTTGTCATCGCGGCTGACCTCGACCGTCGCCGCCTCGGCGAACCTCCTCGCGGGGTTGCCGGCGGAGAAGAACGCGTTGCCGTAGATGATCAGATCGCACCCGCGCGGATTGGTCACGCTCGCCGGCCGATTGGGGATCGACGCGTCGAACCCCAGCGTGATGGAGCCCCCAACCGCCCCGAGCGTGACGACCTTGGTGTTGTCGGCTCCGCCGGGGCCGCCACCCGCCGGAGCCCCAAGCGCCCTGGACGGGTCGTTGTAGGCCGAGACGTTCACAAACTGCCCCGGGGCGGGGGAGTAGTCCATGACACGGCTCGCGAAGGGCGAGTCCGCGCCCGCCGCCACAGGCAGCGATCCCAGCACGGTCACCATGACAACCCAGCGCTTACGCACGGCGGCGCCTCCAGGCCAGCAGGCCCAGGCTCACCAGCACCGCCGCCGCGCTGGGCGCAGGCACCACGTACCGGTAAATCGCGGGCGACGCGCCGAACGGGTCGCTGACCAGGATCTCGGATCGCGCGGCGTTGTATCGCACGCCATAGAACGCGCCACCAGCGGGGCTCAGTTCGAGCCGGTCGCCCGTGACGAGGTCGATCACCGCGACATACCCCGCGTCGGGCACCGCCCCCAAGAAGTCGCCCCCGCCCACCAGCAGGTTGCCCGCGCCATCAAAGTCCAGAGGCGACGCGGAGAGCACATCCGCGACGAACGCCCCGGAGCCGAAGTCCGCCGCGCCGGATGCGGAGGCCAGCGTGCCCAGGTCAAACGACCGGATGATCCCGGTGGTCACGCCCGCGCTGTCAAACCCCACGCCGGTGAACAGCGTTGAACCGCGGATAGCCACGCCCCCCGAGCCGTCGCCCACGCCCGAGATCACGACCGTCGCGCCCGGCGTGGCGCCAAGGTCGATCCGCGTCACCTGAGCGGGCGTTGAAAAGTTCACCGAGCCGCTCACGAAGAGCGAGGCGTCGCCGCTCCACGCCGCATCGAAGTTCGGCGCGGGCACGCTGACCAGCGGCGAGTCGACGCCCGCCGCCAGCGACGAAGTCTCGATCACGTGGACGAACTGCTGGCCCGGCGAGTTGTTGTCGCCGATCGCGATCCGCGAGCCCGACGGGCTCACGCGGATGAACGACGCGCCGAACGCGCTGACCGCGCCGGCGGGCAACCGCCCGGCCGGAGCCATCAAGCCCGAGCCCGGCGCCGACTCGACGAGCACGTCGCGGCCGCTGGTCGCGATGATCCGACCGTCTGGCAGCACGTCAAACGCGCTTAGCCCCGCCGCCGGCATCGATCCGGCGAGCGTGTAGGGCGGTATCGCGCCCCAAGCCGAGCTCGCCGCCATCACTGCACCGCCCACCGCGCTCGCGCGCACGACCAACCTCAAAATCGCCATGAGAACCGACCCTTCCTGTCACGGCGAATCGCGCGCCGCGGTCCCCGGGGTTGCGCCAGCGCGAGCGATCGCGCGGGCCTGGGCCCTCGCGGGGGGTGGTGTCGGCGCAGCGCGGGCGGGAACAAGCCGGCGTCACGCACAGACGCCCCATGGTCGCGAGGGCGAACCGGCACATGCATCAGGCAGGTCTTCCGGCTTGGGGCACCTTTCACACGAAGCGCCTTCCCGGCCTGCTCGGCCAGTGGCTTCTGCCTCGTGTGCCCGCCGTGCCTCTCGCGAGGCCCGGCAGGGGTGCGCCCTTACGGCGGCGCGTCCGCGGTGGACTTGGCCGAGCGCAATCGCCCGACCTCACCACGCTTCCCTTTTCAGCCCGGCCAAACAGACCGGGCACCCGATGCACACGCAGACTACGGGCCCGTGGGGTCAGTGTCAAGCCGGGCCCCTCATGCACAACCGGCCGGGGCGTTTGCCCCGGCCGGTCACTCATCTACCCCGGTTCTCCGAACCGGGTCTTCATGATGTCTTTGAACTGTCTGGCGGGCCCCACCCGCTCAGCGCGGGGCTTCGGGAGCCGTCGTGAACGTTCGGCCTGACAAGGCCTCGACCATCTGCCGCGCGTTCGCGTTGTCGGGCTGTACGGCCAGCACCTGCTGGGCCACTTCCAGCGCCTCCTGCTGCCGTCCCGCGTCGGAGAGCCACAGCGACTTGAGCAGCATCGGCTCGCTCACCTCGCCCGCGGCCGCGATGGCCTCGTCCAGCGAGCGCATCGCGCCCGCCGCATCCCCGGACTGCTTCAGGTGCAGCGCCCGCAGGAAGTAGCCCTCATACCGCTCGGGGGCCAGGGCGATCAGCCGTCCCGCGACGATCCGCATCCGCGGGCCGTCGTTGAGCTCGGCGCAGGCCTTGCCCAGCAGCAGCCACGCCGCCAGGTCACGCGCGCCCTCGTCGCCGGAGGTCAGCGTCGTGAGCAACGCCCGGGCCTCGCCGGCGCGGCCGGTGTTCAGCAGGCAGTCGGCCCGCAGAAGCTGCAGGTCGCGACGCCCCTTGTGAGATTCGGTCTTGAGCAGCGCGGCGAGGTCAAACTCCGCCTCGCGATAGTCCCCCACCGCGATGCGCGCCCGCAGCAGCTCTTCCATCACCAGAACGTCGTCGGGCGCCAGGCGCCGAGCCTCGCTGAAGTACTCGACGGCCTTGGCGTGGTCGCCCTTGAGCGCCGAAAGACGCCCCAGCGACTGGCGGATCGCCGCGTTGTGGGCGAACCGGTCCTGGTGTGAGATCAGGTACCGCTCCGCCTCGTCCAGCTTGCGCAGGCGGATCAGCATCTCCGCCGCCGCCACGACGTACTGCGGGTTGTCCGGCGACAGCTCCGCCGCGCGGCTGTAGCGCACGTGCGCCTCGTCAAACTGGCTGAAGCGCTCGTACACGATGCCCGTGTAGTACTGCGCGTCCACGTTCTTCCCGTCGATCGCCTCGGCCTTCGCGAACGCCCCCTTGGCGTCCTCGAGCTTGCCTTCCTCGAGGTAGATCCGCCCCAGCAGCACGAACGCCTTGGGGTTCGTCTCCTCGATCGTGATCGCCTTCATCGTCGTCTTCTTCGCACGCTCCAGGTTGCCGGCCATGAACTGCTGCTCGGCCATCTGCAGCTCCGTCCCGGCCTTGAGCTGCCCGAGGCGGGTCTTGGCCAGCGACAGACCTTCGGACGTGTGCTCGCCGTGCGACATGCATCCCGCGAGCAGGAGCAGCGTGGTGGCGCTGAAGCCGATCTGAACAAGGCGGAGGCTCTTCATGGGTTCTCCCTTGGGGTGTGCTCTGGTGGTCGTCTCTTCCGAGGCCGCCGGGCGTCCGAGAAAGTCGCCCGCCCGGCCGTGAAAAAGGGCCCGGTTGCTCGGGCCCTGGGTTGGATACAGGTGCTATCGGTCCCTCCAACGGACGACTTTCGTCGCCCGCGGCGGTTACTTGGGCTGCTGGGGAGCCTCGGGCGCGGTGGTCACCGTGGAGCCGGTCACCGCGCCGGGCGTCAGCCGCTGGTTCCACTCAAACCCGGCCGCCGGGTTGAAGGCCATCCGAGGCTTGAAGGGCGACTCGAAGCCGTTGGCCGCGAAGAGGTAGTACGTCATCATCACGTTGAAGTCCGTCGACGTCAGCGCCGAGTCGGGCAGGATGCTCACGTCCTTGATCGGGTACTGGCAGTTCTCCTGCGACATCATCGCCGCCGCCTGCGGATCGCGCTGCGGAGCCGCCGACGCGATGTACTGCGGGGTGTTGAGGTCCACCTGCGGGTACGGCGTCACATGCGGGATCGTCGGGTTGGCGTCCAGGCTGTCGTTGGCCGACATCGCCGCCGCGGAGTTGTCCGTGTTCGCGGGGGTCAGGCCGGCCTCGGTGTTCGTCGTACCGGTCGAGACGAAGCCGTTGGCGTTGACCGAGCCGGTGTTGGTGTGGCCGGTCGTGTTCGAAGAGTTGAAGGTGTTGTCGCCCGGCTGATTCGTCTGCTGCGACGCGTAGTGCCACTGACCGCCCGACGTGTTGCCGGCGTCAGCCGAGGGCGCCGACTCGTTCGCGGAGGCCATACCCGGGCCCGAGCCCGAGTTGAAGGCGGATCGACCGGAGTCGGCGGCGGTGTTGGTGGTGTCGATGCTGTTGGTGTTGCTCGTGTTGTTGGCGTTGTTGGTGTTGTTGGTGTTGTTGGTGTTGTTGGTGTTGTTGGCGTTGTTGACGGGCGTGTTCTCGCTCGGCTGGAACCCGGCGGTGTTCACCGGGGTCATCGCCGGAGCCTCCGACACAGGCCCGCCCGCCGCGGGCGACTGCGGAACCTTGTACTGATTCCACGGCGTCTTGGCCTTGAGGGGCTTCTCCGGCGAGGGCAGAGCCGCCCGCCGCTTGGCCATCTCACGCCCGATGACGCTGTCAAAGGAGTTGCCCGAGGGCCAGATCTCGCGGGCGCCGGTGAGCCGCTCGCGCATCTCCCAGGCGTCGGGCTGGCGCGGGTTAAGCGTCAGCGAGTGCGAGATCTTCCAGTTGGCCTCCTCGAACTTGCCGTCGCGCATCGCCCGTTCGGCCTCCAGGTTCAGCGCGCCCGTCATCTTGTCGCGCGAGAACGGGAGCAGGCCCTGACGCGTGCCCGCGCGGACGCGGTCGATCGTGTCCATCGCCTTCTCGCCCTGCGAGAGCAGCACGTCGTTGTTCATGATCGTCGGGGTCACCAGGAAGATGATCTCCTCCCGGCGGATCGTGTCTTCCTGACCGCGGAACGCCATCCCCACCACCGGCAGATCGCCCAGGCCGGGGACCTGCTGGCGGCTCGTCACCGTCGTCTCGCGGAACAGACCGCCCAGCACCACCGTCATGCCGTCAGGAACGATCACGTTCGTCACCACTTCCTGCGTGATCTCGTCGGGCACCGTCACCTGCTGGCCGCCGGCGGTGCCGACGTTGCGGGTCTTGGCATCCGACACCTGCGGCTTGAGCTCCATGCGGATCTCGCTCGTGTTCGTCACGAACGGTCGGAAGTAGAGCTGCACGCCCGTGTCCAGGAACTCGACGCTCTGCGTCGTGCTCGTCTCGGTCGCCGTGGTGTTCAGATACGCGACGCGCTGGCCCACCAGCACGCGGGCCGGCTGGCGGTTCAGCGTCAGCAGCTTGGGGTTCGCCATCACGGTCGTGTCGCTCACCTCGTCGAGCAATCGCGTGATCAGAGTCACATGGTCGGTCGCGATGCCCACCTTCAGCGTGCTCTTGCCGTCGGTCTTGCCCGTGGTCCCCACGATGCCCGCGCCGTCGCCGTCGCTGAGGCTGCCCGGGACGCTCGCCGGCGGGTTGCGGATCGCGTTCACGATCCCCAACGGGCCGCCCAGGGCGCCCGCGAACTCGTTGAAAGACAGGTCGGCGACGATCGAGAAGTCAAAGCCGAAGGCGTTGTCCTCGGTCAGCGTGGTCTGGAGGACCGTGGCCTCCACCAGCACCTGCTGCGGGCGGGTGTCCAGCTCGCCCAGCAGCTTCTCGATGGCCGCGATGTTCTCTTCGTAGTCGATCACCACCAGCGTGGCGCCCAGGGCGTAGTCGTCCTTGCCCACCGGCGCCGAGTCGTTGATCGAGAAGTTCTCAGACTTGGTGCTCGCCTTGATCTCGCCCTGCTGGCTCAGCATGGGCTTCACGAACTCCGCCGCGTCCGTCGCGTTCAGGTAGTTCAGCTTCATGACCTTCGCCGCGCGACGCTTGAGCGACTGCTCGATCTTGGCGAGCTCCTCGGCGGTGTACACGTACAGGAAGTTGCCCTGCTCCATCCACGCGAAGCCGTTCACGTGCAGGATGGCGTCGAGCGCCTCGTAGAACGTCACGTTGTACAGGTCGGCGCTCACCTTCCCGCTCACGCTCTTGCTCGCGATGATGTTCTTCCGCGACTGGATGGACAGCATCTCCAGCACGTTGGCGATGTTCTCGTCCTTCACGTGCAGGTCGACCATGTTGTCCGCCGACACCGTCACCTTCGACGACGCCGCCGCGCCGGGCTTCATCGGGTTGCGGTCAGGCTGCGACTGGTCGGGCTGACCCGCCGCCTCAGCCGCGGCCACCACCAGCGGCGGCTCGTTGTTCATGTTGATCGGGGGCATCGACGCCGGCTCATCGGCGCGGACCGCGGTGCCCGCCACCAGGGCGAGCGTCAGCGCCGCCGACCAGACGGGCGTGCGAGTGTTCAGACCAGCGGTGTGCTCAGCTCGACGCGACATGTCCTGTCTCCGGTTGAAGTTGGGTTTCTCTGTCCCGTGGCTCCCATGAGCCACCACCCCCCCGTCCGCGCGGCCTGCGCGATCGGTCGGTCTCTTTGTCTCGGACGTAATCGAGGGTGACTTTGGGGCGACCCTGCCGAGCCTGCCCACTGCGCAACTTTCGCCCGGGGAAGTTCTCGGGGCGAAGGCGGGTTCTGGGACTTTGGAAAGAGACGACCTACCGGGCTGAGGCCAGGCCGGCTCGCGATGCGCGTGTGCTTGGGTTATCCCGCCGCGTCCGGGTCAGTTCGCGGGAGCGAGCATCGGGTCAAGGACCACCTGCTTGAACACTTCCGCGGCCTTGACGGCTCCGTCGACCGTGAAGTGGTCGGTGGAGTCCATCCACTGGTTGGGCGTGATGCCGGAAATCGCAGGCAGCAGTTCAAAGCAGCGGATGTTGTTGGCCTTGAGGTACTCGGCGATCTTGGCGTACTCCGCCGAGAGCAGGTGCGACTCGCGGGTCATCGGCGCGTCCTTGTCCTGGAAGGCCGCACGCATCGGGTAGAGCACCACCGCAAACTCGTAGCCGCCCTTCTTCGCGTCCTCGGCCATTTCCTTCATCCGCGGCAGCAACGCCTCTCCGCAGCCGTCGAACATCCAGGTGTACCACCCCACGTCGGGCGAGATGTGATCGCCCCCCTTGCCCTTCACCAGGCGGTAGACGGCCTTGCGGATGAACCACGGGCTCTTGATGATCGGCGTGTGATACGCCTTGTAGAGGCCCGAGTCGGCGCCTTCGTAGATCGTGTCCCGCATGTTGAAGTCGTTGGGATTGACCAGGTAGATGACCGCCTTGGCGTCGTAGACCTTCTGACGCTGACGCATGAGCTCGGGCATCTGCTCCAGGGAGTAGCCGCCCTCGCCGAAGTTCAGAATCTTGGTCGACTTCACTTCCGGATCCACCAGGCGCTGCAGCACCGCCGGGACCGACTGCTCCTGGCTGAGGCCCGACCCGAACACAACCGAGTCGCCGATGAGCCCGATGCGGGTCTTGTCGGCGTAAAGATCGTCGGAGTCATCGCGGATGCCGTGCTTGTTGACCCGCAGTTCACGCCCGTCAACCTTGATGTTGATCGACCGCCGCATCTCGAACCCGAGAATGGGGTTGTCGGACCGCTGCCAATAGCAGCGCGGATCGGTGGTGAGGTAGTTGAACTCCGCGCGCACCCGGAGGTAGAAATAGGCCTGGCAGGCCAGCTCCAAGACCACGACCATCAGCACCAGCGAGAAGGTGCCCAGCACCACCACCTTGCCCAGGCGGGTCTTCAGGAATGAACGCTTCGGCGTCTGGCCCATGTCCGACTCCTCTTTCTGCCCGTGATCCGCACGCGGCCGGGCCGCGCAGGCCGCTCGACCGTCGCCACCCTCGCGTGCTCCAAAGCCCGGTTTAGAACAGCGTGTAGATGAACGGCGCCGCGGCCGTTCCGCCCAGGATGATCAGCCCCGCCACCACCACCAGCGCGACGATGATCGGCAGTAGCCACCACTTCTTGTTCTGCTTGAGCATCCCCCACAGCTCGCCCAGGAAGCCCACCTCCTGCCCGGAGGCCTGCTTCGCGAAGTCGTTGTCATTCGGCTTGCCTGATTCGGACATGGGACGCTCCTCCAGAGCGATGGGCTCGTGCTCGATTCGATGGTTCAGAACTGCCGGAAATACCGCGCGTTGTCGGTCTGCTGCTTGTGCGGCAGCCAATACGTGGTCGCCGCCGGGTCGAGCTTCCGCGACATCGGGTCGTAGCCGGTCAGCCGCATGATGAGCCCGATGGGCGACAGCACCAGGTAGTACACGACGCCGAGGATGAGGTGCGAGATGACCCAGCCGATGGGCAGGGCGGCGAACATCCAGCCGCGGTACAACTTGGTCGCCAGGTCCTTGGAGGCCAGCATGGCGAACATGCCCAGCACGCCCACCGCGGCCACGACGGCCAGCACGGTCCATTGGGCGCCGTCGCCCACGGGCCAATTGAGGCCGAGCACCTTGTAGAACGTGTTGAAGAACCCGCCCACGAACGTGTGGGCGATGTACTCAAATCCCCAGATCGCCAGGAAGCCCGCGGGGATCAGCACGCCCGGCCACTGCTGCTTGCGCGGGTAGTCCTTGTTCAGCGCGAGGCTGATGAGGAAGCAGGTGCCCGTGAAGATCGCGACCTTCAGCAGGAACCACTGCGTCGCGAAGGCCAGAACGCCCACGACCACGAAGAACACCGCCCACAGCACCGCGAAGACCCACAGGTCCTTCTTGGTGGGGTTGATCTTGATGTCGATGATCTTCTCGGCGCCCATGAGTGTGTCCGTGGCCTCCTCGTGCCATCAATCCAGCGCGAACTGCGCCAGGTAGTCCTCGTTGCGAACCTCGCCCCCGCCGGGCTGCTCCGTGCGGAGCAGCACGAACCGCTCCAGCACCAGGCAGTCCATGTTCGTGCCCATGAAGCAGCGGTACGCGTCCTGCGGCGTGCACACGATCGGCTCGCCGCGAACGTTGAACGACGTGTTGATCATGACCGGGCAGCCGGTCTTGCGCTCAAACGCCTTGATCAGCTTGTAGTACCGCCCGTGCCGATCGGGGTCCACGGTCTGGATCCGCGCCGAATAGTCCACGTGCGTGATCGCCGGCAGGGTCGACCGCTTCACCTTCAGTTTGTCGATCCCGAAAAGCCCATCGGCCTGCCCGCTCGTGTCGATCCGGATCGAGTCCTTCACCGGCGCCACGATGAGCATGTACGGCGACTGCTCCCTGGGCCGAGCCTCGAAGAAGTCATGCACCCGCTCTTCCAGCACCGACGGCGCGAAGGGCCGGAAGCTCTCGCGGAACTTGATCTTGACGTTCATCACCGTCTGCATCTTCTCGGAACGCGGATCGCCGATGATGCTCCGGCTGCCCAGCGCTCGCGGGCCGAATTCCATCCTCCCTTGCACCCACCCCACCACCCGCTCCGACGCGATGATGTCCGCCACCGCTTCGCACAGCGCCTCATCCGTCTCGTAGTAGTGGTACGGAATCTTCTTGCTGTCCAGGAACGCGCGGATCTCTTCGTCGCGCGGGCGCGGGCCCAGCAGCGAGCCGCTCTGCGAGTCGCGCGGCGCAGGCTTGCGCTGGTTCCCCAGAAGCTGGTGCCACGTGAACAGGGCGCAGCCCAGCGCCCCGCCGGCATCGCCCGCCGCGGGCTGAACAAAAACGTTCTCGAAGGGCCCCTCACGCAGCAGCCGGCCGTTGGCCACGCAGTTGAGCGCAACCCCGCCGGCCAGACACAGGTTCTTCATCCCCGTGACCTTGTGGATGTGCCGCCCGGTCCGCAGCACGATCTCCTCGGTCACCTTCTGCACGCTCGCCGCCAGATCCATCTCCCGCTGCGTGATCCGCGACTCGCTCGGCCGCGCCGCCCCGCCGAACAGACGCGCGAACTTGTCGTTCGTCATCGTCAGGCCCTGGCAGTAGTTGAAGTACGACATGTCCATGCGGAAGCTGCCGTCCTCTTTCAGGTCCAGCAGGTTCTTCATGATCAGGTCATAGAACTTCGGCTCGCCGTACGGCGCCAGGCCCATGAGCTTGTATTCACCCGAGTTCACCTTGAACCCGGTGAAGTACGTGAACGCCGAGTAGAGCAGGCCCAGCGAGTGCGGGAAGTGCATCACGTGCGTCAGATCGATCCGGTTGCCCCGGCCCACGCCCCAGCTCGCCGTGTCCCACTCGCCCACGCCGTCCAGCGTCAGCACCGCGGCCTCTTCGAACGGCGACGGAAAGAACGCCGACGCCGCGTGGCTCTCGTGGTGCTCCGTGAAGACGATCCGCTTCGTGTACGCCCCGCCCAGGTTCTTGCGGATGATCTTGGGCAGGTGCAGCTTCTGCTTCAGCCAGATGGGCATCGCCATCACGAACGACTTGAAGCCCAGCGGCGCATAGGCCAGGTAGGTCTCCAGCAGCCGCTCGAACTTGAGCATCGGCTTGTCGTAGAAAGCCACGTAGTCAATGTCCGCCGGCTTGAGGCCCGCCTCGCCGAGGCAGTAGTCGATGGCGTTCTTGGGGAATTCGTGGTCGTGCTTCTTCCGCGTGAAGCGCTCTTCCTGCGCCGCCGCCACGATCTTGCCGTCCACCACCAGCGCCGCCGCGGAGTCGTGATAGAAGGCCGAAATGCCCAGGATCGCCGTCATGAACGTCAGCCCCTCGAGAGTGCCGGACGGAGTTCGAACCGCGATCGGTCCGCTCCAAAGTACATCAGCCGCGGGATCGCGGTCGGAAGTCCCTGAACGTCAGGGTAGTCTCGCCGCTTGTTTTCGGCTCTTGCGGCCCCGGGCATCACCCTTACCGCTGCGTCGTGATAACCACGCCCGGCCTTTCGCCCTAGTGTAACCCGAATTCCGAACACTCACCCACTCGCGTCCAAGGCCCGCCGGCATCCGAATCGACCTCTCCATGGCTCCCACCCCTGACGCCTACCCCGCCCCCCGCTGGATGCGCCTCTGGCTTGTCGCCGCGGGGGTCTACAACCTGCTGTGGGGCGGCATCATGGTCGCCCTTCCCGAGACCTCTCTGCGCTGGCTGGGCGTCACCCCCGCCACCTCCGAACTGTGGCCCCAGCTCTGGGCCTGCATCGGCATGATCGTGGGCGTGTATGGCGTGGGCTACCTCGTCGCGGCCCGCGATCCGCTCCGCCATTGGCCCATCGTGCTCGTCGGCCTGCTGGGCAAGATCCTCGGGCCCATCGGCTTTGTGGACGCGGCCGTGCGGGGGCTCTTGCCCTGGTCCATGGGTCTGACCATCCTGACCAACGACCTGCTGTGGTGGATCCCGTTCTCCATGATCCTCTGGTTCGCGTTCCGCGCTGCGCAGCCCGCGCCG
This sequence comes from Phycisphaerales bacterium, assembly GCA_022843545.1. Taxonomy (GTDB): domain Bacteria; phylum Planctomycetota; class Phycisphaerae; order Phycisphaerales; family UBA1924; genus JALHNL01. Next base: position 64,314 of record JALHNL010000005.1, read on the forward strand.
CCCCCGGGCGCGGTCACGCTTGACGAGGCCCTGGGTGCCCTTCGCGACCAGTCCGGACGCACCCTCGCCGACCTCACGCGCGATCGCATCACGCTCGTCGTCCTGCTGCGCCACGCCGGCTGCACCTTCTGCCGCGAAGCGCTGACCGATCTGGCCCAGCAGCAGCCGGAACTGGCCCGCAGCGACCGCGCCCTGGCGGTGGTCGGCCTCTCGCGCGAGTCCGCCGCGCTCCAGAAGGCCGGTGAGGACCGCGGCCTGCGCGACGCCCGCTACTTCGCCGACCCCGACCGACTCCTCTACCGCGCCTTAGAACTCCACCGCGGCACCTTCCTCCAACTCTTCGGCCCGCGCGTGTGGATGCGCGGGGCCGCGGCCATGCTGCGAGGCCATGGCGTGGGCAAGCCCGAGGGCGATGGCTTCCAGATGCCCGGGGCGTTCGTCATCCACCGCGGGCGGGTGCTCGCCGCCTACCGCCACGCTGATGCCGCCGACCGCCCCGACTACAAGGACCTGGCGTGCTCGATCCCGTCGTGACCCACGCCGTGCTCCTCGCCCACGCCGGCGCCACCTGGGCGATGGTGGGGTTGATCTGGTTTGTCCAGATCGTGCACTACCCGCTGATGTCCCGCGTGGGCGCGCGCGAAAGCGTGTCATACGCCCTCGCCCACCAATCCCGCACCACCTGGGTCGTCGCCCCCCTCATGCTGGTCGAGGTCAGTACCGCGGTGCTGCTCGCCTTCTTCGCTCCGCCCGAAATGGTGAGCCGCACACTCGGGCTGATCGCCGTGCTCGTTCTGGGCGCGATCTGGACGTCCACGTTCCTTGTCCAGGTGCCGCTGCATGCCCGGCTGGCGCGGGGGTTCAGCCCTGAGGTCCACCGCCGACTGGTCCTGTCCAATTGGGCGCGGACGATCCTGTGGACTATCCGGGGCGTGCTCGCGCTGGCCTGGCTGGGGTGATGTGGAGTTTGACAGCAAGAACGGCCCCGGGCAAACTGGCCCCCTTTACGGCCCACACCCACCCGGAGACTCATGCATGCTGCAGTTCTACATCGCCCTGGCCGTCATCATCGTCGCCGGCCTGCTCGCCGCCGCTCCCGCCATCCTCGGCAAGAGCCCCGGTTCGGCAGGGCTGATCGGGAAGCTCAAGCCCTTTGAGGCCATCATCGGCCTGGTCGCGCTGGCCATCGCGGTCTGGGGGCTCATCGGCATCCTCGGCGCGCTCGGCGCGGTGTTCTCCAGCCTCCGTGGGATCGCCGGCGTGGTTTCGACGCTGTCCCTGCTGGGGGTGGGGTTTCTGCTGTCCATGCCCATCCTGGGACCGGCGCTCGGGCAGGGCGGGGCGAATCTGGCGGCCAAGCTCAATCCGTACAAGGTCCTCATGGGCCTGATCTGCCTCGCGGCCGCCGCGCTGGCGATCATCTCCCTCATCGTGTAACCGCGGTTGCCGGGCAAGCCGAAGTATGATTCCGTGACCACAGGCCCCGAGGCCCGGCCTTAGGGGTAGGGTTTCGCCTTGCCACGGATCGCCGTTGGGCTTATCTTGGAAGGGTCCGGCCCGCCGACCGCACGCCCAGTTCGGAGACGTCTATGAGCCGCTATCGCACGATCCTCCTCTTCGGCGCCCCCGGCGCGGGCAAGGGCACGCAGGGCAAGATCCTCGGGCAGGTGCCGGGCTTCTTCCACCTGTCGTGCGGCGACGTGTTCCGCACGATCGACATGAACTCGCCCCTGGGGAAGATCTTCCGCGAGTACTCGTCCAAGGGTCTGCTGGTGCCCGACGAGCCCACGATCCAGATGTGGCACAAGAACATGCAGGCGCGGGAGACGCTGAGCATCTACAAGCCGCTCGCCGACCTGCTGGTTCTCGACGGCATCCCCCGCAACGTTGCCCAGGCCAAGCTGCTCGAGAAGTACATCAAGGTCCTGAAGATCATCCACCTGGTGTGCCGAGATGAGGAGAAGATGATCGAGCGGCTCCGTCGGCGTGCGCTGAAGGAGAACCGCATCGACGACGCCCGGGACGACGTGATCCGCAAGCGCTGGGAGGTCTACAAGCAGGAGACCTACCCGGTTCTGGCCTGCTACCCCAAAGAACTGATCGTCGAAGTGGACGCCATGGGCAGCCCCGCCTCGGTCCTGCAGCACGTGCTGGAGGTCGTCGCGCCCGTCCAGGAAGCCCACTTCACCAACGCGCTTTCGGGCGAGCAGACGCCCGCTGAAAAGAGCAACTCCGCCGCCGGCTCGGCCAAGTCCAACGGCAAGCACCCCGCGAGCAAGAAGCCCTTGGCTAAGCGGCGCTGAGGCCGAGCGCGAAAGGCGGGCCGGGCCGCCTGTTCCGATGGGTTTTCACCTTCCGTGCGCCCGCCTGTCGATAACTTTTTCGTGTGGCCCGCACGCCCGGGCCCCGATAGGCTTGCGCTCCAGAAGACCGCCGGGCCCGGACGGAACCGGCCCACACCGCCCACTTTCTCCGTCGGAGACATTCATGACCCCGCGCCGCGCCACCGCCTCTTTGTCCCTGCTCGCCCTTGCGTCCCTGCCTCTGGGCGGGTGCGTCAATCAGGACGCGTACGACGACCTGCGCCGCTCCAACGACGCGCTCAAGGCTCAGAATCAGGAACTGCTGGAGCGCAACGCCCAGCTCGAGGCCGCCGCCCGCGAGATGGCCGCCCGCTTCGGCACCGCGGACATGACCCGCGAGCAGATGGCCCAGTTGATCAAGGACCTGGAGGCGCAGCTGGCGAGCAAGAACCAGATGCTCTCGGACTTTGACCAGCGCTTCGGTCAGATCAAGGTCGGCACGCTGCTCGACCCCCAGACCGACGCCGCCCTCCGCGACCTGGCCGCCCGCTACCCCAACCTGCTGTCCTACGACGCCGAGCGCGGCATGGTCCGCTTCAACAGCGACATCACCTTCGCCTCCGGCTCGTGGGACCTGACCTCGTCGGCCCGCTCGGCCATCGGCGAGTTCGCCAAGCTGCTCCGCGAGATCCCGTCCGCCGGGCAGTACGACATCAAGGTCATCGGGCACACCGACTCGCAGCGCGTCTCCCAGCGCCCCGGCCGCCGCTTCACCAACAACGACGAGCTCTCGGCCTTCCGCTCCATCGCGGTGGCCAACGAGTTCGCCAACAACGGCCTGCCCCGGCAGAAGCTGGAGTTCGCCGGCTTCGGCGAGCACCGCCCGATCATCGACCGTGGCCCCAACGCCAACGTGCCGGAGAACCGCCGCGTCGAGGTGTACCTCGTGAAGTCCACTTGGAGCGGCGCGACGACCACTTCGGCCCCCGCGTCCGCCCCGGCCACCGCGCCCCAGCAGCCCGCGCAGCCCCGCACCATGGACATCATGAAGTAAGGCGATCCGGCCTTATGACGGAATCACGCGCCGCCCCGCGGGTTCACCCTCGGGGCGGCGGTTGTTTTTGGGGCAGGCAGAACGTCCTTGGGCATGTTCCGCACGCAGGCCATGCCCGGCATCTTCCTAGTGCTCATACACCTCGATCGGCAACCCATCCGGATCGGCGAAGAACGTGAACCTCTTGCCGGTGAGGTCGTCGGTTCGCACGGGCTCGCACGCCGCGCCGGCGGCCGTGATCTGGGCCACCGCGGCGTGGATGTCCCCCACTCTCAGGGCCAGATGTCGGAGGCCCATCGCCTCGGGGCGCGATGGCCTCGCGGGCGCGCCCGGGAAGGTGAACAGTTCGATCGCCAGGCCCTGGCCCTCAAGGTCGATCTTCCAAGACCCGCGCTCTTGCCGGAAGGTCTCGCGCACCACGCGGAGCCCGAGCACGCGGGTGTAGAACTCCCGGGACCGCTGGGCGTCGGACGCGATCACCGCGATGTGATGCACCCCGTTGAACTGGAGCATGAGGCCAGCATACCACGCGTCGCGGCGGGCTTACTGACCGTTCATCAGGCGGTCGGCCAGGTAGTCGTGCAACTGGGGCACGGCGCGGATCTTCTTGGCGGCGGTCTCGACGTCGTAGGGCACGCGGACGAACTGGACGTTGACGCCGTCGACGATGACGTACGAGGCGCGGGCGTCGTAGTCCCGCGGCTGGCCCACGGAGCCGACGTTGATGATCGCCTTCTCGTTCTCGCTGATCGTGTAGGTCTGGTTGGTCAGTTCACCGGGCATGTAAAAGTCGGGCTCGTCGGTGAAGACGCCGGGCTGATGGGTGTGCCCGACGAAGCAGACGCGTGGCACGCGCTCAAAGATGGTCGAGAGCTTGTCGGGCGCGGTGGAGACGTCGTCGGGGAAGATGTATTCGTTGATGGGCCGGCGGGGCGAGCCGTGGACGAAGAGCGTGGGGAAGGGGCCGAGGTTGGCGTCGACCACGCGGACACGCAGGCGGCCCAGGAACTCGTAGCGGGCGCGGCGGGCGGTGTCGTCGGGGTCGGCGTCGAGGGCTTCACGCGTCCAGAAGGCGGCGGACTCGGCGGCGGGGTTGAAGTTCGTGGGCTCGTAGAGCACGCCGAAGTCATGGTTGCCCATGAGCGACCACTCGCAGTGCTGGCGCACGAGGTCGATGCACTTGAGGGGGTCGGCGCCGTAGCCGATGATGTCGCCCAGGCAGAGAATGCGCGTGACCCCGCGCGACTGGATGTTCGCCAGCACCGCCTGGAGGGCTTCGAGGTTGGCGTGGATGTCGGAGAGGATGGCGGTCGGCACGGACGGTCCTTGCGATTCGGGGGCGGGATGTTACCCCGTTGGGATGGGCGGCGTTGGGACTTGGTCCGGCAGCGTCCGCGGCGGGGAGCGGGCCCCGTCTGCCAGTTCGGCATGGTCCCGGGCAGGGGCGAGGCCACCTGACGATCTTCCGGGGCTTGCACAGAACGGCACGCGGATTGCCGATAGTGAGTGACTAGGATCGCGCGATCCGGCAGGGCCTCCCCCGGGCGGCCTGGCCCAGTGCCTTTGTCCACAGAAAGGGCTCCCGTGAGCGTCAACTACCAGCGCACCCGAGAAATGACCATCGACGAGTTGCTGCTGGAGAACCGGGTCGTCTTCCTGATCGGGGAGATCAACCAGGCCTCCGCGGCCCGCGTCATGATGCAGATGCTGTACCTGGAGAACCAGAAGAAGGGCCAGGACATTCACTTCTACATCAACTCGCCCGGCGGCGCGGTGGACGACACGCTGGCGCTGTACGACACCATGCGGTTCCTCTCCAGCCCGGTGAGCACCTATTGCCTCGGTCGGGCGTACTCGGGCGGCAGCATCCTGCTGACCGCGGGCGCCAAGGGCAAACGCTTCATCCTGCCGCACGCGAAGGTCATGATCCACCAGCCCTACGGCGGCGTGGGCGGGCAGGCCGAGGACATCAAGATCCAGGCCGAGCAGATCATCAAGAGCAAGAACGAGTTGATCCGCATCCTGTCCCGGCACACCGGGCAGCCCGAAGACCGCATCCGCGCCGACAGCGAGCGCGACAAGTTCTTCGACGCCGAGGCCGCCAAGGCTTACGGGCTGGTCGACGAAGTGATCCAAGAACCCAAGCGGTGATCGCCGCAGCGACGAGTCCTTGTCCGCGAATGCCCGGTGCTGAGTTCCCAGCGACATCTTCCACGGAGTAACCCGTGTCTCACCTTGTCCCCATCGTCATCGAGAGTTCCGGCCGCGGCGAGCGCGCGTACGACATCTACTCGCGGCTGCTCAAGGACCGCATCATCTTCCTGGGCTCGCCCATCGGCGACGAGATCGCCTCGCTGGTGGTCGCGCAGCTCCTGTTCCTGGCCAACGAGGACCGGGCGGCGGACATCCACCTGTATGTGAACTCGCCGGGCGGCTCGGTCTCGGCGGGCCTGGGCATCATCGACACGATGAAGTTCGTGCCCTGCGACGTCTGCACCTACATCATCGGGCAGGCGGCCAGCATGGGCTCCCTCATCGCCACCAGCGGCACCAAGGGCAAGCGCTACACGCTGCCCAACAGCCGGAACCTGATGCATCAGCCGCTCATCGGCGGCGTGATGGAAGGGCAGGCGACGGACCTGGAGATCGAGGCCCGCGAGATGCTCCGCATCCGCGACCGCCTCTATCAGATCTACTCGGCCGCCACGGGGCAGACGATCGACAAGGTCGCGGCCGACTGCGACCGCAACAAGTGGCTGGACGAGAAGGAAATGCTCCAGTACGGCCTGGTCGATCGCGTGCTCACCGCCATGCCCAAGCACCGCAAGGACGGCCCGCGCGAGGAGTGATCGGCGGCAGGCGGGCTCACCCCCGCCCGCTGACGCGGTCGAAGATCGCCTTCTGGTCGTTGTGGACGTAGATGCGGTTGACCTCCAGCCACCCCAGCAGGGTGTAGGGCTGGGACTTCATGTAGGTCTCCAGCCGGGGGTCGCGTCCGCCCTGGTTGTCCTCCAGCAGCAGCACCTTGGGCTTCCAGCGGTTGAGGTCAAAGCCCGCCAGGAGGTCGAGTTCGCCGCCCTCCACGTCGATCACCGCCGCATCCACCCGGCGGCCGTCAAAGTGCTTGGCGAGCAGCGCGTCCATGGTCGTCATGGGCACGGTCACCGAGCGCTTGGGCGTCTGGGCGAGCGAGTTGATGTGCTCCTGATCGGTCGTGGCGTAGGAGAGCATGCCGCCCCACATGTCGTCGGCGACCGTGAACGTCGTGGTGGGACCGGCCCCGGGGCGGCCCAGCGCGGTGTGCTCGACCTTCGCGTGGGGGCGAGCCTTGCGGCACTGCTCGGCCCGCTCCGGGATGGCCTCGACCAGAAGCCCGTCCCAGCCCATCGCGTCAAAGGCGTAGGACACGGAGAACGACTCGCCGTCGAAGGCCCCGCACTCGATGTACAGCCCTTCGGTCTGCCCGTCGAGCAGCTCGTAGATCGCCACGTCTTCGCCGAACTGAGAGCGGAACTTGACCGGCGTGCGCGGCTTGCGACCGGCCTGGTGGATCTTCCACTCCGCCTCGACGGGGAAGAGCCGCTTCTTGGTCAGCAGCATCTGGCCGGCCATCATGCGCGCGGTGTTCTGCGCGAACTCGGCGAGGCGCTGGAAGTCCGCCATGGGCACGAAGCCGGCCATGGGGTTCATGTTGGTGCCGGGGGTGAAGTTCGTCATGGGACGAGGTTAGCCCTCGCCCATCTTCGCCGTCGTCACTTCAGCAGGCGTTCGAGCCAGTGGATGTCGGTCTTGTTCGCGCGGACATCGGGCTCGTTCATCAGCCGCAGATGAAGCGGGATGGTGGTCTTGATCGGCTCGACCTTGAATTCCTTGAGCGCCCGCGCCGTCCGATCCATGCACTCGTCGCGCGTGTCGGCGTGGACGAGCAGCTTGGCCACCATGGAGTCGTAGAACTTGGGCACGACGTAGCCGGTGACGACGTGCGTGTCCATCCGCACGCCGGGGCCGCCGGGCGGATGCCAGGTCGTCACCTGGCCCGGCTGGGGCATGAAGTTCCGGGCGGGGTCCTCGGCGTTGATGCGGCACTCGATGGCGTGCCCGCGGGGCTGCCCGATCTGCGCCTGCGTGTAAGGCAGCTTCTCGCCCGCGCACACGCGGATCATCGTCTTGACGATGTCGACGCCCGTGATCAACTCCGTCACCGGGTGCTCGACCTGCACGCGGGTGTTCACCTCGAGCATGTAGAAGTCGCCCTTGGAGTCCATGAGGAACTCGCAGGTGGCGGCGCCGTGGTACTTGGCGAGCTGGATGAGCCTGACGGCGGCCTCGGCGACGGGGCGGATCTTGTCGCGGGCCAGACCGGGGGAGGGGGCTTCTTCGATCAACTTCTGGTGCCGACGCTGGATGGTGCAGTTGCGCTCCCAGAGGTGGATCGCGCCGCCGTGTTTGTCGCCGATGACCTGGATCTCGACGTGCTGGGCCTTTTCGAGGAACTTCTCGATGAAGACCGCGCCGTTGCCGAAGGCGGCCTGGGCCTCGGTGCTGGCGGCCTTGATGTTGGCCCGCAGCGCGGCCTCGTCGTGGCAGACGCGCATGCCGCGGCCGCCGCCGCCCGCGCTGGCCTTGATGATGACGGGATAGCCGATCTGCTTAGCGATCTTGACGGCTTCTTCCTCGTCCTCGATGGCGTCGGGCGAGCCGGGGAAGACGGGCACGCCCGCCTCCTTGGCCGCCTTCTTGCACGCCACCTTGTCGCCCAAGCGTGCCATGGCCTCGGGCGAGGGGCCGATGAACTCGATCTTGCAATCGCGGCAGGCGGCGGCGAACTCGGGCCGCTCGGAGAGGAAGCCGTAGCCCGGGTGGATGGCGTCGACGTCGGCGATCTCGGCCGCGGCGATGATCCGGGCGATGTTGAGGTACGACTCCTTGGCGGGGGGAGGGCCGATGCAGATCGCGCGGTCGGCGAGCTTGAGGTAGGGCGCGTCCTTGTCCGCCTCCGAATAGACACACACCGCCTCAACCCCGAGTTCACGGCAGGCCCGGAGGATGCGGAGGGCGATCTCGCCACGGTTCGCGATGAGAATGCGTTTGAACATGGGAAGGCCGGGGGACTTGAGGCGGTGCACTCGGGCACGGGCGGGAGGGACAAGGCCGCGGGTCGGGGGAGAGATCGCCGAAGCGGGCGATCTCCAGGGCGGCGGGGCGCTCCGCGAAGATCAGGAGGGGCGGACCAGGAAGAGCTTCTGGCCGAACTCCACCGCCTGCCCGTTCTGCACAAGCACGCGCTCGATCGTGCCGGTGGTCTCGGCCTTGATCTCGTTGAAGACCTTCATCGCTTCCACCAGGCAGACCGTGGTGTCGGGGGTCACGGCGGAACCGACCGACGCGAACGCCGGGGAGTCGGGATTGGCCGCGGAGTAGAACGTTCCCACCATCGGGCTGGTGATCGCCGTCAGGCCGGCTTCGCTGGGGGCCTCGGCGGGGCCCGATTCGGCCTCGCCGGCATCGGCGGCGGCCGCCCCGCCGGTCGGGGCCACACCGGCCACGCCCATGGCGGGCACGTGCTGGATGATCGGGGCCTGGCCGTAGCCGCGCTTGACGGTGACGGTCTCTTGCTGGTCCTGGAGGTTCAACTCGGACAGGTCGTTCTCGACCATGAGGCGGACCAGTTCCTTGAGCTTGCGGATATCGATCATGTCGTCGTCCTTGCTGCAGCGGCGCGATCGCGCCCGGATAGAGATGACGATGATACCGCCAACCCGCGCGCCGCGTGGGCCTGTCCGTGCGGTGTGTGTTGGGGAGCGGTGGCTCGCCGCGCCCGGGCACTCCTCAGCGGCTGACCTTGACTGTCGGCCCCCCACTGATCTCTCGACCCGCTCCCTAGGCTGATCGCGTATGCACCGCCCCGCGCTGAGAATCTCCGCGCAAGCACTCGCGCTCGGCGGGTTGCTCGCTGTTGTGCTCGGCCTGCCGATCGCGGGCGCGATCCGCGATGTGGCGCTCGTTCTTGCGGCCGGGGAGAACTCGGCGATGCAGCCGGTGGGTCCGATCCACGACGGCTGGGTGATCGCCCGCACGGCGGGGTACCCGCTCGCGGTGGCGGTGCTGGCGACCGTGCTGGGCTGGCCGGCGGCTTGGGTTCTGCGATCCGGGACACGCCGTGCCGCCATGCTGGGCCCGCTGGCCGTGGTGCCGGTGCTGCTCCCGACGTATCTGGCCTTCGCCGGGTTTCGACTGGCCTTCGCGCCCGGCACGGCGCTGGGCAACGCGCTGGCCGACGCATCGCCGGACGTCCAGGTGGTGGTGTGGCGAAGCCTGGCGGTCATCGGTCTGGCATTGTGGTCCGCGCCGCTCGCGGCGTTGATCCTGGCCGCGGGCCTCACGCGGGTGCACGCCGGCGCGCTCGACAGCCTTCGGGTCGACGGGGCGGGCCGCGTGCGGCGGTGTCTGCACATCGCGAGGATGACGCTGCCCGCGCAAGCCCTGTGCGTCGGCGTGATCGCGCTGCTCACCGTCGGCTCCGCCGTGCCCATCCATCTGGCGCAGATCGACACGCTCGCGCAGCGCGTGTGGTGGCGGCTGCAACTGTCGCCCAGCGGCGAGGTGTGGATGACGGCGTGGCCGGTGGTGGCTCTGGCCGCGGTCGCCGGGTGGGCGATGTCGCGAGTGCTCGTGAAGCCCGGGCCTGACAGCGACCCCGCGCCGGCGCCGGTCAGTCGGCTGGCGTGGGCGCTGACCGCGGCCATCTGGGGTCTGGGGGTGGTCTTGCCCATCGTGCTGTTCGCGCTCAGTTTGCGGACGCACTCCGCGCTGGGCCGCTTCTGGACCGACCTGGCCCCCGCGCTGCGGGGCAGCGCGTCGGTCGCCCTGGCTGTCGGTCTGATCCTGGGGGTGATCGCGGCGCTCACCTGGCTGTGCGCCGCTCGCTCCCCGCGCTCGCGGCTCATCCGCCTCGCGCTGGGCGGGTCCATCGCTCTGGCGATCATCCCGGGCGTGCTCATCGGCCAGGCGATGGTGAGCGTGTGGTCGCTGCCGGGGCTCAGCGCCCTGGCCGATTTCGCCGACCGGTTCGGCGGGCGGGTGGTCCTGGCCCACTGCGCGAGATTCGCCGTCGTGGCCGTGCTGGTCGGCCTTTACCTGGCCCGGACCGAGCCCCCCGACCTGCGCGACGCCCGCGCCATCGACGGCGCGACGGGCCCGCG
>JALHNL010000006.1 GCA_022843545.1 Phycisphaerales bacterium
CGGGCGGCGTCGGCGTCTGCTGGGCCGGCGCAGCCGCCGGGCTGCCCGGCAGCGCGGGACCGAAGTTGGTCCCGACGCTGAACGCGCCCTGAGCGGTGTTGATCTGCGCGCGGCCCACCGGCGCGGTCGACGCGAACATGATCTGGTACTGGGTCGTCCCCACGTTGGCATCCCCGGCCGACACCCGCACGTAGTACGTGCCGGCCTGCAGGTCGATGGCGATGGAGTCGTTGGAGTTGGTGGCAACGCGGGAAGCCGCGATCATCCGGCCCTGCGAGTCGTACAGCTCCAGGTTCAGGTTCGCGGTCATCCGCGTCATGGACGCCATCGACGAGCCGCCGGTGATCAGCAGGCCCACGTCGCGCCGCTGGTTGAGCGTGAACTTGAAGAGGTCGGTGTCGCCACCGCCCGCGGTCTCCGACATGAACAGCACGGGCCTGGCCGCGGTCCCATAATCGATGGCCTGGGCGGTTTCCATCAGGTCCCCGGCGTCCATCAACTGACGGCCTTCCAGGTTCTCGAACATCGGATCAGGGGCGGACAGCGGGTGGTGATGCGTGTGCGTTCGGCTCATGGGTATGCCTCCGGCCGGGAAGGTCTTCCCCGGTTCCCGAAAGTTCCCAAATCCGCGCGGAGGCGACCAGCCGTTTGGCTACCGGGTCGGTCCTTGAGAAGTTACCCGCGTGGCGCAACGCGCAGATAGTGCCGCGCGGACCTAGGCGATCGCCCACCCCCGTCGAGGAGGGAAACGTTCAATACTCCGTCTTTGCCCCCCCTATTGGTTCAACTCTCGACCGGGTCGGTCCGATCCGCAATGGACACGGAGGTAGCGATGAGCAGCCAGTCTTCCCAACCGCTTCGCAGCGACATGGCCGGCGACCCCGACATGCTCGACCTGGTCGAGCTCTACGTCAACGAGATGCCCGAGCGCATGGCCAACCTCCAGCGCCTCTGGCGCGAGCAGGAACTCGAAGAGCTCCGCCGCATCGCGCACCAGCTCAAGGGCGCCAGCGCCGGCTACGGGTTCGCGCCCGTGGGCGACGCGGCGGGCAAGCTCGAGCGATCGCTGCTCGACCTGGGGGCCAACTCCGGCGAGTCCACCAACCAGACCCTTCGCCGTGCGTTCGAGGATCTGATTCACGTGTGCCAGCGGGTCAGCCGCTGACGATCCGCCTGACCGTGCCAGTCCGCTTCTTGGCTCATCCACTCTCACCTCACCAGGAACGAAAGCCCCAGCGTGGAACAGGATCCGAGCAAGCCCGTGGTGGTGTACGTCGATGACGACCAGGACCTGCACCGCCTGGTTAATGCGCGTCTGCGCCACGAGGACATCGCTCTCCACTCCGCCGGCGGGGGCGAGGAAGGGCTGAGGCTCATCCGCGAGACCCACCCGGCCGTCGTGCTGCTCGATCTGGACATGCCCGGCATAGACGGGTTCAGCGTGCTCCGCGCCATCAAGAACGACGCCGCCACCGCCAACACCGCCGTCATCGTGGTCTCCGGGCTCACCGAGTGCGGCGACAAGGTGACCGCCTTTGACCTGGGCGCCGCGGACTACATCACCAAGCCCTTCGACTTCGGCGAGCTCCGCGCCCGCCTGCGGGCGGCCCTGCGCACCAACCGGCTGCTGCGCCTGCTCTCGGAGCGGGCCGAACTGGACGGGCTGACCGGACTCTCCAACCGGGCCAGCTTCGACCGCCGCTTCGCCAGCGAAGTCGCCAACAACAAGCGCTACGGGCACCCGCTCTCGCTCGCCTTGCTCGACATCGACTTCTTCAAGCGCATGAACGACACGTTCGGCCATCAGGCCGGCGACGAGGTCCTCACCGCGTTCGCCTCGCTCATCCAGCGTCAGTGCCGCGCATCGGATGTGCCCTGCCGCTACGGCGGCGAGGAGTTCGCGATCATCCTGACCAACACGTCGCCCGCCGATGCGGTGACGCTGCTGGACCGCATCCGCACCTCCCTTGAACAGATCGTCTTCCCCCGCCACCCCGAGCACCGCGTAACGGTCTCGGCGGGCATCGCCGGGTTTGAGACCCAGTGCCCCGAGGACGTCACCGAGCCGCAGTGGATCCATGCCGCCGACCAGGCGCTCTACGCCGCCAAGCACGGCGGGCGCAACCGGATCATGCTGGCCCCGGGCGTGGCGCCCGCGCAGCCGGCCAGCCGCTAAAGCGCGAAGGTCACGCCGGCGTAGATCATCACCGAGTCCCGGGCTTCATTGCGGTCACCGCCGAAGATGCGCGCGTTGGACAGATGGTGCCACCGCAGGCCGATGTCCAGCCGCGCAGCGCGGGCCGAATCGTCCAGCGCCACCGTAAAACCCGCGCCCGCACGCGGGTTGAAGTTGAACTCCGAGCCGTTCGCCGGGATGTCCGCCCCCGAGTAGTTCAGGCCCGCGCCCGCGTCGGCGTACACCGTCCAGCCCTCGGCGGGCTTCCAGAAGTGCCAGCGGCCGCTCAGCGCCAGGCTCACCCCGCCCGTGTCTTCGCCCCCCTCGTCCGAGTCGGCCTGCAGGAAGACCCACCCGCCCAGTTCAAGCCGCACCTCCAGGTCCGCGGCCACAAACGTGGACACGGCGACGGACAGCGGGTTCAGGCTGTGCGCGTCGTCAAACCCGTAGGCGTAGCCTGTCGAAAGCGTCAGGCCCCAGTACCCGGCATCGCCAAAGCCCGGGAGGACGGGAGCGGGGAGCGTGCGGGGTTCGGCGGTGTCCGCGGCCGGCGAGGCGGGCGTCTGGGCCAGCGCCGCGCCCACGGGCATCAGGACCAGCGGCGAGTCGTCACCCAGCGCGGGCAAGGCGGTGGTGAGCACGAGCGCGAGAGCGACGGCGGGAGCACGGGTGTTCATGGCGAACCGAGCGTAGGCTCTGGGTCATGCACGACACCGAGGTGACCGCCATCAAGGCCCGGCTGGAGCGCCTGGAGGAACTGGCCATGTTCGCCGAGCAGGCGGACGAAGAGAGCCGGGCCTCGATCGCCGCGCTGCTCGCGCGGGTGCAGTCGCTGGTGCAGCGCCTGTCGAAGATCGAGGAACGCCTCCGCCAACTCGGAGACGCGGATGAAGACCCGGAGGGTCCGCCCGTCGAGAAGCCGCCGCACTCCGCCTGACTCCTCGGCTGACCGCCCTCACCTAGGCGCGATCGGCACCAGCGGCTGGGCCGGCTGGGGCGCGGGGATCGGTGCGCCCTGCCCGGACTTCTGGCGGTACTTCTCGCGGTACTTCGCCGCCAGTTCGGTCTGCTTGCTGGTCATGGGGATGGCCCGCCCCTGGATGTACGCCCCCTCGATCTGCGTGGTCACCTCCAGCGGGTTGCCGTCGGTGATGATCAACGTCGCGCTCTTGCCCGCCTCCAGCGTGCCCAGTTCGGCCTCCACACCCAGGATCTGCGCGGGCCACAGCGTCACCGCCTTGATCGCGGCCTCCGCCGGCAGCCCGTGGGCCACCGCCATCGCCGCCGCGTAAGGCAGGTTCCGCTCGTGGGGCGTCTCTTCGCCGCTGGAGAGGCAGAATCGCACGCCCGCATCCAGCAGCTTCTTGGGCAGTTGATACACCTCGTCGTACGCCGAGTCATCGCGCTTGGGCATGAGCAGCGTGGAATTGATGATGACCGGGATGTCGTCCTTCTTAAGCAGGTCGGCACAGAGCCACGCGTCGCGACCGCCCACGATCACCGCCTTGAGCTTGAACTCGCGCGCGAACGCCACCGCCGCGACGATCTGGTCGTAGTCGCTGGCCTCGAAGAACACGGGCAACTGCACCCGCTTCTCCTCAGGCCCCGGGGGGAAGACCGCCCGCATGGGCTCCCACCGCACGTCGGTGGGCATCGCCGGGTCGGCGGCCTTGGCCGCGAAGTAGGTCTTGGCCGCGATGAACGTGTCGCGGGCACGCTGGATGTTCTCCTTGATGTTCCCCACCTGCTCCTGCTCGCTGGTCTCCACCCACCACGCGCGCACGGCGCGCATGAGCGGCCACGACACGACGAGCCCCGCGTCGCGCTTGACGGCCATCTCCTCGATCGTCCAGCCGTCGAGGGTGATCACGCTCGCCCGCCCGGGGATCAGCCCGCCCTGCGGGAACACGCCCGCGGACAGCACGCCGTTGACGCGCGTCACCGGGAACATCCACGAGTCGGGGTTCACCGCGACGGCCGCGAGGGCCTCGGGCGTCACGTTGCCGGTCTCGTCGATGTCGCGCGAGGCCCGCACCGCGCCGATCTCGGTGATGCCCAGTTGCGAGTACGCCGCGATCATCCCGGGGTACACGTGCTTGCCCTTGGCGTCCACGAACTCCGGCGCGCTCGCGAACCGCGGCAGCGGCTCGCGCCCCACCGCCTGGATCACCCCGTCCACGAAGTACACATACCCGTTCTCGATCTTCTCCCCCGACACCGGATGCACCGTCGCGTTGATGATGCACACGGGCTTGCTCTGCGGCGGGGCCTTCACGGTCAGGTCCTGCGCGCGGGCGGCCAGAGGGAGTGCCAGGGCGGCGAGCAGGTAAGTCAGCTTTCGCATGGTCGTTCTCGCGAGTCGGTCAAACAGGTATTCAGGTCTTGAGTCCACGCTTCGTCGTCATGGCCTAGGGGTTGAGGCCGCCGGTCACGATCAATCCTCGCACCCGCACACGCCCGGGCGGGCGTCGTCGGGGTTCACCCCGCGCCGCACGAGTTCCATGCGGACGCGCTCGGAGTGGTTGTGGGTCAGGTGCGCGCCACTGGGGGGCGTGGGCTTGTTGGGGTCGGGCTTGGCGTCGTCCTTGGGCTCGGGCTTGCCCTCGCTCTTCTTCTTGGCGCCAAGCAGCTTCTGCATCAGCCGGGCCCGTTCGCGCTGGTTCTGCTCACGCATCGCCTTGTCCTGCTCGAGCGTGAAAAGCGGACGCCCGTCCACCCACGTCGCCTCCGCCTTGCTGAACGCGCTCAGCGGCGGGCCCGACCACAGCACGAGGTCCGCGTCCTTGCCCGCCTCCAGCGAGCCCACCCACTGGTCGATCTTGAGCTGCTTCGCGGGGTTGAGCGTCACGAACTTCAGCGCCTCCTCGGGCGAAACCGAGTACGTGCCGTCGGGCTGACGGCTGTACTTCACCGCCTTGCCCGCTTCCACGTTCATGCGCCGGGCCAGTTCGTCCGAGTCGCTGTTGTAACTCACCAGCACACCCTGCTCGTGCATGATGGGGCCGCCGTGCGGGATCGCGTCCTGCACCTCCACCTTGAAGGCCCACCAATCGCTGAAGGCGGACGCGCCGATGGACGAATCGCGCACCTCGTGGGCCACCTTGTAGCCTTCCAGAATGTGCTGGTACGAGCCGAGCTTGAACCCGAACTCCGCGGTGAGCCGGGCGAGCATGAGGATCTCGTCCTGGCGATAGCTGTGGCAGTGAATCAGCCGCTCGCCCGCGACGATCTCGCACAGCGCTTCCAGTTGCAGGTCGCGCCGCGGCCTGGCCGCCGGGCTCGCGGCCCCCGCCGAGGGCGCGAACTTGGCCGTCGCCTTCACGAACGACTCGGGCAGACCGATAGCGCCGGCCTGGCCCGCGCTCGCGAGGTACGCCCCCCACGCCGCGCCATACTCGCGCGCCGCCAGGAAGCGGTCGCGGATGATGGCCTCGACGCCCATCCGCGTCTGCGGATAGCGGGAGTTGAAGCGCTCGCCCCAGTTGGACTGCTTCACATTCTCGCCCAGGGCGAACTTCACCCCGGGGATCGCCCCCTCGAAGTGCATGTCGTCGGGGTTCACGCAGCCCCAGCGCACCTTGTTCACCTGATTCTGCCCCCCCATCGGGTTGGCCGAGCCGTGCAGGTTGTTCACCGCGGTGACCCCGCCGGCGAGCTGGCGGTACCAGTTCATGGCATCGGGGTTGGTGACGTCGCCGATCCGCACCTGCGTCGTCACGTTCATCCCCGACTCGTTCACGCCGCCCGAAATGCCCGTGTGGCTGTGGCAGTCGATGATCCCGGGCGTGACGTGCTTGCCCTTGGCGTCGATGACCACCGGCAGCGCGATCCGCACCTCGCGCGACTTGCCCACGTACTCGATCTTCCCGTCCTTGATCTCGATCTCGCCGTTCTCGATGATCCCCTGCGGCCCGCTGGTCCAGATCGTCGCGTTGGTGATCACCAGATGCTGCCGATCGGGCAGGGTCTTCAGGGCGAAGGGCCCGAA
Source organism: Phycisphaerales bacterium (assembly GCA_022843545.1). Classification (GTDB taxonomy): domain Bacteria; phylum Planctomycetota; class Phycisphaerae; order Phycisphaerales; family UBA1924; genus JALHNL01. Next base: position 6,165 of record JALHNL010000006.1, read on the forward strand.
GGGATAGCCCGGCAGGTCCTCGGGGATCGCCGGCTCCGCGTCGTCGTCATCGCCTTCGCCGCCCGACTTGCCGCCCTTGCCGCCGGGCGCGGGCTTGTCGGTTCGCGTGCCGGCGATGTCGGCGCGGTTGGGCCCCACCTGCCCGGTGCCCGTGAACGTGTCGTCCTTCACCGTGCCCTCGATCGTGCCGGCCTCGCCTTCCGGCGGTTTCACGGAGAGCGTGAGTTTGTTGGTGGCGGGGTCGAAGACGCCCGAGACGTTCAGCGAGCCGAAGACCGCGGTCATCGTCCCGGTCACGCCGTTGTCATCAGCACGCTTAATCGCCAGTTGGAAGGCGATCTCGCCGCCGGGCACTTCCGCGCCCTTGGCCGTCAGGGCCCAGGTGCCGGAGACCTGGTCGTCCGCGGGCTTCGCCTCAGCGCCCTCCGCCCCGCCCGCCTTGCCCGCGTCGGGCTTGTCGTCCTTGGGCTTGTCTTCGGGCTTGGGCTCCTCGCGGCGCGTGGCGTTCCACTTCACCGCGGCTCCGTCGCCGGTCAGGCCCTCGCCGGCGATCGCCACGGGCTTGCCCGAAGCGTCCACGTCGATCAGACCCGAGAACGTCCACACCCCTTCCCCGCCCAGATCACCCGCCTCGATGACGAACGACAACCGCTGATCCAGCAGTTGCACGTTCTTGGCCTTCGCGGACTTGGGCTTGGGCTTCTCCTTCTTGGGCTCGTCCTTCTTGGCTTCCTCGGGCTTGGCTTCGGCGGGCTTGGCCTCTTCCTTGGGCTCGTCCTGCTTCACCGTCACGTTGCGGTCTTTGTCGATCGTCAGCACCAGCCCGCTCTGGTCCGCCGCGCCCGGCGCGGGCGAGGCGCTGAAGACGAACGTCCCTTCCATCTTCGACGGCGCCTCGGTGATCTCGTGCCGCTTGCCGTCCACGTAGACATCGCGGATCTTGGTCTTCTTGTTGAACACCTCGCCGTCAGTGATCACCAGGTTCGCGCGGTACCCCGGCGCCACCTTGCCCAGTTCGTCGCCCAGCCCCAGGATCGCCGCGGGCACGGTGGTGATCGCCCCCAGCGCGCGCTCCTCGCTCAGCCCGGCGCGGATGGCCGACCGCAGGTTCTCGTGGAACTTGCCGCGGTCGCGCGACTTGCTCGTGGTGATCGCGATCGGCAGGTCGCCCGCCGCCTTCATCAGCCGGCGCACGTTCGTCGGCGCCTGCTCCCAGGTCATGAGGTCGCGCAGTTCCAGCGACTCCGCCTCGCCGATCGAGCTTACCTTGGGCTTCTCGGGGAACCGCAGGGGCACGATCAGCGGCGCAGGCTCGCGTCCCTCGCCCCCGCCGCGCGTCGCCTCGGCGATCGCGTCCAGACGCCGGAACTCCGTCCCGTTCCCCACCACCACCAGCTTCCGCCCAAACTCCCGCGCGATCTTCACCGCGCGAAGCACTTCCAGTTCGTCGTCGGCGTTGAACATCAGCCTCGGGGAGGCCATCGGCGTCGCTCCGCCCTGGCCGGTCTGGACCAGGTGGTCCATCGCGGTCACCGCGCCCTTTTCTTCTCCCGACGCACGCCTCGACGCCTGCCAGTCCGCGTCCGCGAGCACCTGCCGGATCATCGCGATGCAGCCCATGAGCGAGTCCGGATACCCCGGCCAGCGCCCCTCGCCCGAGCGATCACCCCTCGTCCGGCTGAAGTCCACCGCCTGGTACACGTTCCGCGAATACACGGGAGGGCGAGCATCGCTCGTCTGCTCGCTGGGCTTGGCCAGCGACACCACCGCCGCCGAGCCGCGGAAGATCCCGCCGCGCGGCGCGATCGCCGCCGCTGTGTACCCCAGCTTCCGCATAGACGACGCCAGCCCCTCGTCCACACCCTTGCCGTCGAGCGCCGAGCGCTGCGGCGTGACCTGGTCGCTCCAGTGTCCGCCCTTCTGGTCGGGGTCAGGCCGCGGCGCGTCCACCTCGGCGTAGGGCTCCACGAACCCCGCGTAGATGAAAAGCCCCGTGCAGTCCACCACCTTGGCCCCGGGCACCTCGGGGGCCTTCGCGTCGCCCGCCGCGCCCGCGGGCGGAGTCAACACCTGCGTGACCCGGCCATCCTCCACCACCACCGTGGCCCGCTCCAGCCGCTCGCCGGGCTGGGGGATGACGGTGGCATTCACCAGCGCGATCCGGGTGGGGTCGGGGCGTCGGGGTGAATTGGAGTTGGGGACCAGAGGGTCTGGAGCACCCGCCCTCACCAACCCGACAAGAGCGGCCAAGGCCGCAAGGGTCAGCAGAGCGGGAAGGAACGCACGCCGGGGAGAATCGGACATGGAGGTAAGGTATCAGAAAGCCGGCCGGCGCGCCGGGCGTGCCCTCGGCCCTCCCCACCCCCCACCCTTCTACCCCACCTCATCGACCTCCCACTCGCTATGCTCAACCCGGGGGCTGAAAGGACTTCACCATGGCTGGTCGGCTCATCGAAGGTTCGGCGATCATCGGTCAATCCGGCGGGCCCACCGCCGTCATCAACCAGTCCCTCGTCGGGGTCATCGAGGGCCTCCGCGGGCTCAAGCCCATCAAGCGGATCCTGGGCATGCGCCACGGCGTGACCGGGCTGATGAAGGGCATGGCCAACGTCGATCTGGGCGGGGTGAGCCACGAGACGCTCGAGAAGATCGCCAAGACCCCCTCCAGCGCCCTGGGCTCCTCGCGCGACAAGCCCAACGAAGCCGACTGCACCAAGATCCTCGACGCCTGCCGGGCCAATGACGTCCGCTACTTCTTCTACATCGGCGGCAACGACAGCAGCGACACCTGCCGCATCGTCCACGAGATGGGCGTCAAGACCGGCTACGAACTCCGCTGCTTCCACGTGCCCAAGACCGTGGACAACGACCTGATGATGAACGACCACACCCCGGGCTTCGGCTCCGCGGCCCGCTACGTCGCCATGGCCTTCATGGCCGACGACTGCGACAACCGCTCGCTCCCGGGGATCAAGATCAACGTCATCATGGGACGCAACGCCGGCTTTCTCACCGCCGCCAGCGCGCTGGCCCGCCACGGCGAGGGCGACGGCCCCCACCTCATCTACCTCCCCGAGGTGCCCTTTGACGTGGACCGCTTCGTCGCGGAGGTCGAGGAGAAGTTCCGCGCCACGGGCCGCTGCCAGATCGCCGTCAGCGAGGGGATCAAGGACAAGACCGGCAAGGACATCGGCGCGTCGCTGATCGCCGGCGCGCAGACCGACGCCCACGGCAACGCCCAGCTCTCCGGCTCGGGCGCGCTGGGCGACATGCTCGCCAACCTCATCAAGACGCGGATCAAGACCCCCAGCGGCAAGGCCCCCCGCGTCCGCGCCGACACCCTGGGCTACCTCCAGCGCTGCTGGCCCGAGCCCAGCCACGTCGACGCCGCCGAGGCCCGACAGGTGGGCACCAAGGCCGCCAGCGAAGCCGCGCAGGGCGCCACCGACGGCAGCGTGGCCATCGTCCGCCTGAGCAACCATCCTTACAAGATCGAGAAGCGGCTGGTGAAGCTCGGCGACGTCGCCGCCAAGACCCGCGTCATGCCCGCCGAGTTCATCAACGGCACCCACGACGTGACCCGCGCCTTCATCGAGTACTGCCGCCCGCTGGTGGGCGAGTTGCCGCACTTTGCGAGGCTGTGAGCGTGCTGCAAGGCTTTGTCTAGCCTGCACTTACGAAAGATCTTGCTAATTTTGACAGTCAGGACTTGCCCCCCCCCCTACCGATATCCTGTATATTGGGGGCATGCTCTGCCTTATTGCAGCCGCCGTCGTATCCGTAGTTGCTGCCTCACCAGATCAGGTGGAGACGTTTGAGCAGTGGTGGGCGGATTCGATCAACGGCGCCGAGTCCAGAGTCAAGTTGGCGGGATATGGAGCGGAGTTCACATTCGCGTTTACCTACCCCATGCCGCCGGAAGGCTTGGAAGCGCTGCGCGAAAGCATCAAGAACAAGCCCGATCATCCGGCGTGGATGACGATCCAGCGTCTTGAGAAGCAGCAGCGCGAAGGCCCGCAGGTCACGAATGTCTCGGTTTGGCGTGATCTTGAAGGCAACATGGGACGCGCGAACACCACGAGCGGCTCGTCGGATTGGACAGACTTTGCGACACGTCCCGACGGCGAATGGATGTTGACGCCAAAGACACTGCACCTCAAGCCCGGGGCATCTGAGTCCGGGCAGAACAGCCTGCGCCTCGTCGTAGAGGGCTATGGAAACCACATCCGGGCACTGTTGTCCAACGGGTTTGAAGTCCTGACTCGGACCGGGGCCAAGCCAGACGATGCTCCCCGGCTGCTGGCTGACGGTCGCTGGGCCGGCATCTGGACGACGGAGTCGGGCGGAGTGGTCACCCAAGTCTCCGTTGAAGGCAATTTCGATCGTCTGACCGGAGTCGGGCGGATGCTCCGACTTGTCTACAAGTCGACGCCGAAGAGCGGTCTTCCGCGTGAAGAGACCACTTGGTTCGAGGATTTTCGATCCACGATCTTGGGCGAACTGCCGCACCGAACGGTGTACTCTGCAAGTTCCACCGAGCCGACCAAGGAGACCCGGCTGCTGAGCATCCGTCCCGTCTCCAAAGATCAGCTGAAAGACCTTACCGCTGATCCGGCACCCGACAAGCCCGACCCAGCGCGCGGAAGCCTCACTTTCAAGTCGATCAGAAACGAACGAGCACTCCAGGCGGTGCCGGATCGAGGTGCCGTAAAGGAGGACGCTTCCCAGGAGTCTTCATCTGCCTCGCTTCGTGGCGCACCTCACTCAGGCCTGGTCATCGCCGGCTGGTCGCTCGCGGCAGCGGTTCTCGGCTACCTGGCATGGTCATTCTTCCGTCGTCGATAGGGAGTTCATGATGCGAACATGTTTGACAAAGGCGTGCTTGGCAGGAATCTGCTTCGGAACCGCGGGCGCGGTCGCGCTCGCCACGGACTGTCGGCTGGACAGCGCGGTGGATTGCTGCGAAAGAACCACGTTGTTCCAGTTCTACGCCAGCAGCGCGCCGCCGGAGTGTCCGCCGCTGGCCTTCTCCTCTCCTTGGTTGCCGAGGACCATCCCCCACGAAAACGGCTACACGGCCATTCAGATCACGGAGGATGTGTGCGGGTTCGTGTACTTCTCACTTGAGAACGGCTTCTGCGTGCAGTCTCCGCCGCAGTACACCTATTGCCACGGCAACCGTGTCGCTGACAACTCCATCCCCTCCAATGGCGGCGGCGCCAACCCGTGACGCGGCTGGCAACCATCCTGGCCCACACGGGGATGGCCTTCCTGACGCTCTCGGCCCTCTTCAAACTCGCCGACCTTGAAGCGCTCCGGAGCGCGCTGGCGCAGTGGGCAATCATCCCGCCTTGGCTCCAGTCGATCCTGACCGTGAGCGTGCCGTCGCTCGAACTGCTGATCAGCGGGTCGTGGTTCGTGGGAAGACAGCGTCGCCATGCGCTCGCCGGGCTGGCGCTCGTCGGGTGCTTTACGCTCGGCTTCGCCGTCGAGTTGATCATCAACCCGCGGGTCAAGTCGTGCGGCTGCATGGGCTCGCTCACCCAAGACACCTGGCTGGAATCCCCGCCCGCGGTCTTCGTCCGCAACGGCGCGCTCATGGCCGCGTTCGCCTTCGCGGCTTGGAAGGCGGGCTCACGAACACGTCCGGTCGCGCCGGATGCACCCGTTCAGCCGCGCCATGCACACGCGCGCTCCGCCTTCACCATCATCGAAGTCCTCTGCGTCATCGTTCTCATCGGCCTGATCGCCGTGCTCATCATGCCCACGCTCGGGATCATCCGCGACATGGGCCGGCAGGCCGTCTCGCTCTCCAACCTGCGGTCGCACGCGGCGGTCTTCAACGCCTACACCAACGACTACAAGGAGGCCTGGCCCTACTACACCGATCCCGACGCCACGCTCAGCGTGCTGCGCAGCCAGCGCAACAACATCGCGCGGTCCGTCGTGTATTTCGGGCTCTTCAACCGCTGGCACCTGGCGATGCTCGACGACTATTACGAGGGGCAAGCCCGGTCGGCGGTGTTCAATCAGCCTCAGGCCTCATGGGCCGTGCCCCAGGGGGCCTACACGTGGAGCACGTACCAGTACCCGTGTGTGTTTCTGATGGCGCATGAATTCTGGAACCCGCGCACTCGCGAGGCGCCGGCACGGCCCCAGCTGCGCGCCACCCGGGCGGGCGACGTCACGTGGCCCGCCGCCAAGACGCTGCTCGTCGGGTTTCACTCGACTGATGACCAGGCCAGTGTGGGCTCCCGGGTCATGAGCGGGCGGCGCGAGTTCGCCTTCGTGGCTGGTCACGCTGAGCAGGTGGCCGCGGGTCGATACACCTTGGGATATGTCACCGGCGAAGGGGTCAGCACCCCCCTCTCGACCCACGCCACTTCGGGCAACCCGCCGGGCCTCCACACCATCGACGGCGTCCGCGGGCGGGATGTGATCGGCGACTGAGCCGGGTTCAAGAAGCGCGGCTATCCCGTGATGGCGTTTGGCGATTGGGTCGGTCGGCCATCCGGTCTGTCGGACACGTGTTCTACTCTTGCCCATCGACCGCCCCTTTGACATCGCGATCATCGGTGCCGGCGCCGCGGGGCTCATGGCGGCCATCTGGGCGGGGCGCGAGGCGCGGGCGCGGGGTCGGCCCCTCTCCATCGTCGCCCTTGACGGCGCACGCAAGCTCGGCGCCAAGATCCTGGTGGCCGGGGGCGGGCGGTGCAACGTCACGCACCACGCCGTGGATGAGTCCGCGTACAGCGGGTCTACCCGCCCCGCGATCCGCAAGGTGCTGCGCGCGTTTGACGTGCCCGCGACGGTCGCTTTTTTCCGCGAACTGCACGTTGAACTCAAGCGCGAGGAGACGGGCAAGCTCTTCCCCGTCACCGACGACGCCCACACCGTGCTGAACGCGCTGGTGGGTGAGTGCGTGAGCGTGGGCGCGGGTCTCTGGCACCCGTGGCGCGTCGAGTCGGTCACGCGCACGGGCGATCTGTTCCAGATCACCCGTCGCCCGCCCCAGCCCGGCGAGGTCGCGCCGTTGCTTGAGCGGCCGGGCGTTTTGCTCGCCCGGCGCGTGATCCTGGCCACGGGGGGCATGGCCCTGCCCAAGACCGGCTCCGACGGCGCGGGCTACGGCTTCGCCCGCGCGCTGGGGCACAGCGTCACGCCGCTGGTGTACCCCGCGCTGGTGCCGCTGCTGTTGCCCGAGGGCCACCCGCTGCGCGCGCTCTCGGGCATCGCCACGCCGGCGACGTTGACCGTCCGGTCGGGCGCGGGCAAGCACCTGGCCCAGGCCGACGGCCCGCTCTTGTGCACCCACTTCGGGCTTTCGGGTCCCGCGCCGCTGGACATCTCGCGGCATCTTCACGCCGCCCGCGCGGCTGACCCGGCCGCCACGCTCGTGGTGAACTGGCTGCCCGGGTGGACCCCGGATCGGCTGGACGCCGCGCTGGCGGGGCTCCGGGGTGTGGCCATCGGACGGTGGGTGATGCAGCAGGGGTTGCCCGAGCGGTTGGCCCGGGCGCTGGTGGAGCGTGCCGGCATCGACCCCGCCTCGGGCGGCGAGCACCTGCCCAAGGACCGCCGGCGCACGCTGGTCTCCACCCTCACCGCGCTGCCGTTGCCCGTCACGGGTGACCGGGGGTTCACGTACGCGGAGGTGACCGCGGGCGGCGTGCCGCTGAGCGAGATTCACCTGGACACCATGGAGTCGCGCGTGTGCCCGGGCCTGCACGTCATCGGGGAAATCTGCGACGTGGACGGGCGGATCGGCGGCTTCAACTTTCAGTGGGCCTGGGCGTCGGGATACCTCGCGGGGAAGGCCGCCGCCGGGGCGACCTTGCCCGAAGCTGAGCCGGCGTCGCCCGACGCCGCCCAGCCCAAAAACTGAACCCGGGTCGAGCGGGTGGCCGATCTCTCGGCAACAACGGCGCACCCGCGCACTTCCCGCGCGGGCCCGGTGCAGGAGAAGGTCCATGCCCAGCGGCGGTGAAGCCACAACCGTGATCGGCCCCGACACTCACATCAAGGGCGAGATTGTCTTCTCGTCCGCGGCCAAGGTTCTCGGCAAGATTGACGGCCAGATCGCTGCGCAAGGCCGCCTGGAGATCGGCTCCGGCGCGGTCTGCCAGGCCACGATCCAGGCGACGACGCTGATCGTCGAAGGCACCGTGGAGGGCAACGTGCTGGCCCGCGAGCGGCTTGAGCTCACCCCCACCGCGATCATCAAGGGCGACATCGTCGCGGCCAAACTCATGGTCGCCGAGGGTGCGACGTTCAGCGGTCAGTGCACCGTCGGCGAGTCGGCTGTTCGCGGCCACGCCCCGGCCGAGGCCCCGCGTGCCGTCCGCTCCGCCCCCTTCACCCCTCCCACCGCTGCCACCCCGACCATCACCACCCGCCCCGCCGCCTCGCCCGACCTTGAGGGCGCGCTCGCCGGGCTGGAGAGCAAGCTCGCCGGCTTCGCCAAGGCCAAGGCCCTGAACGGCGAGCACTGAATCGACCTCCCGCCCGGGCCGGCGTGCTTACGCCCCGCCGAGTCCCGGGCAATCAGGACACTGTCCGTCCGCGAGCAACCCGGGCCAGCCCCGGGTTGTTCGCTTTTGCGGCCGGCGCGTCTGAGCCGGTGTGCCCGTCGCTCAGGTTCACCGCCACCAGCGCCCCAGTGGCCACTGGCTCGCCGTTTGCGATAAGCCGGTCGTGACCGCGCTGCGCGATGTTCGCTGTGTCAAGTGTGGGTGGGACTTTCAGGTCCCCACCCGTGCCTCCGTGCTGACCTGCCCGGGCTGCTATCAGCGTGTGCGGGTGGAGGACATCGTCATCAACTCGGCGGTCATCGAACGCTCCCTGGAGACCTGCGGGCGACTGCTGATCGACCGGCGGGGAGCGGTGCGCGCCGGGCGGCTGGCCGCAGGGGTCTGCATCGAGATCCTCGGAGAGGTCACCGCGACGGAAGTCGTCGCCGAGCGCCTGTACATCGGGCCAAAGGGCCGGCTGCTGGGCGACTGCCGGGCGGGGGCCGCGATCATCGAGCCCGGGGCGGTCATCGCGGGCGGGCGCTTCAGTGTGGGGCCGGTGAAGTCCGCGGGATAGCCGCGCCGGTTTTGCGGAGTCCGGCGGCGGTCGGCCGATGATTCCCAGCCAGAGCGCGGAGGTTGCGCTCATCGCGCACCCGAGCGACCGGGCGGAGGATGTCATGGCGGATCAAGGGCGGCGGAGCCCCCTGAGTTCGAGCGGTGCGGCGGTCACGAGCCTCGAGAGCGGCTCGGCCGAGGTCATTCAGGAGGTCTTCCTGTCACCCCGCGTGGTGGACCGCGAGGCCTTCAACGACTTCTCGGGTTCACTCCGGAAGCTGATCGAGGAAGCGGCGGAGCAGCGGGCGGCGCTGCGCGAGGCCGCCGCGGGCGCCACCACCGCCCAGCAGGCCCTAAAGGACGCGGCGGGGAAGAACCAGCCCAAACTGGAAGCCGCGATCCGCGCCCTTCAACTGCTCGACCAGCGCGCGGGCGATGCCGAGCGGGCGCTCTCCGCGGCGCGCGAGACCTCCGCCGGCCTCCAAGCCGCGCGCGACGAAATCCTGGACCTGGCCCGTCAGAAGGGCGACGCACTCGCGGAGCGGATCGGCTCGCTGGTGAGCGCGGGCGAGGCGCGGCTCACGACCGTGCTGGAGCGCGCCGAGGCGACGGCCCGAACGCGATTCGATGAGTTCGAGTCTCGCGCCCGCGCCGCCGAGGAGCGGCTCGCCAAGTTGCTGGAACACGCCGAGTCCGCCGCCTCGCGCCTGGGCGAACAGGCCGAGACCCGCGTCACGCACGCCGAAGCCAGGCTGACCCGCAAGATGGCGGAACTGGAGGCGTGGTCGGCGGACTTCCTGCGCCGCTGCGAGGATCGCGTCGCCGAGGAACAGGACCGCGCCGCCGCCACCGGCCAGGACCTCATGCGGCAGACGGCCGACGCCCACGCGCAGGCCGAGTCCATCTCCGCCGATCTGCGCGTGCTGATCACCCGGGGCGAATCGCTGACCGCGCCGGACGCGCCGGGCTCTCTCTCCGCGGCTATCACGTCGGCCATGGGCCTTCGCGATGAGACCGCCCGCGCCGCAAGTGAAGCGGCCCGGAGCATCGAGCACGCCCGCGCCGCCAGCGCGGAGCTCGCCGACTCCATCGCCGCCCACAGCGACCAGATCGACCACCTCTCAGAAGTCTCCGAGTCGCTCCGCGAAGCCGTGGCGCGGACGCTGAAGGCCGCGGCGGACGCCGAGGCGGGGCTTGAGAAGCGTCAGCACGCCCTCCGCGCCGCGATCACGATCCCGCTGGTTGAGCTCAACAGCATCGGCGATGAGCTGCGCAACCAGCTCGCATCCATCCTGGCCCAGGCCCAGCAGCAGCACGCCGCAAGCAAAACTCTCCGCGAGCAGACCGGCGAGGTCATGCTCCGCCTCGACGAACTGGTGACCCGCCTTGAACCCTGGCGGCCGCTGCTTCTGGAGGGCTCGACGGACATCCCCGCGCCGATCCGCGATCTCATCCAGGGCGTGCGCACCGAACTGGGCGCCGACCTGCGGACGATCGCCGCGGCGATGGGCGAGGTGAGCACACGGGCCTCGCGCCTGGCGGGTGGACCGGGCCGCTAGCTCGATGGCGGACGTCGAGGCTACGGGCGATTCGCCAACTGCTCCCGCGCCCACGCTCGCCACTGGGGCGTTGAGCCGTTCATCGCGATTTGCTCCAGGCGCTCGCGGGTACGGGGGCCCCGTTTGTCGAGGCGGATCGTGAGGCTCGAGTGCGCCTGGAGCGCGGGCAGGTAGCCCGGGCTCGCCTCGATCGCCGACTCGTATGCCGCCAGAGCCGCCGGGAACCTGCCCGCGGACTCGAAAGCAAACCCGAGGTTGAACCGGGGTTCGGGCTGACCGGGCATGAGTTTGGACGCCCACTCCAGTTCCGAGGCGGCCTCAAAGAGCGCGGGCGGCGACTGGGCGAGCAGGAGCGAACCGAGGTTGTTGCGAGCCGGGCCGAAGTACGGATCGGCCTGAATCGACTCGCGCAGCAGCGCCTCGACGCGGGCCGGGTCAGCCGGGCTCGCGGCCTTGCTCTCCTCGAAGAGCGCGACGGCGCGGGCTCGGGAGTCTCCCCCTGTGGTCGGCAGATCCGGGCTGGAGTGCAGCGAAGCGCATCCAGGCAACTGGGCCATCGCCACCGCGCCGATCGCGACCACCACCGTCATCTTTGCTCTTGGCACGAGAACTCGACGCATGCAGCAGACCCTTCATGGTTTGGAGAGGGGAGTACCCGGGCGAGTGGGCGCGGCGAACGCCTGCAGCCCAATCGTCGCGCGATACCTCGGGCCCGGGTCGGCGGGCTTGGTGATGTCGTCGATGCTGATCCGGGCCACGCTCCAGGGCGAGCGTGCCGCCTGTAGCCCGGCGAGAACGCGCCCGATCTCCGGCAGCGACAACGGCTCGAGCACGGCCTGAGCGGATCGCTGGCGAGCGTCGGGCATGGAGACCTGCGTCACGGATCGGACCGCCGACTCGGATATCTCGATTCGCTTGAGTAGGCTCTTGAGGAGCCGGAGCGCGTCCTCGGCGGGCTTGGCCGCGGAGGCGGGCTCGAGAAGCGTTGCGTGCTTCCGGAGATCAGCGAGGCGTGCGGCGGTGGCGGAAGCCTCACCGGACAGCCGGCGGAGATCGTGCGCCGTGCGCACCTCTTCGCGCAGAACGACACCCCGCCAGATCAGTGCGGTCAGCACGCACGCGGTCACTATCGTGAAGACGGGCTTCATCGTCATTGCGCCGGGGCTCCCGACCAATCGGCCCTGTGATCCAGCCGCAGAGTCACTCTGCCGTCAGATTGTGATGAACCGCCTGGGCCGGGGGATGGCGGGTCCGTCAGGTTCCAGCCCTTGATCCGGCGCAACGACTCGGCGAGCTCTTGAACATCTCGCGGCGCCCCTGCCATGACGACCAGCGACACGCTTCCCGGCTCGCTGGCGATGCTCCGGAGTCTGAGCGCGGGTGGGGTCTTACCGCGGGGCCACGCCCGCAGCGCGACAGACAGTCCCTCGGTCGCGGGCGGGCTCGACGTTGTCTGCGCCGATACCAGAAACTCCCAGTTGGTCACATCCGCCGCGAGGCGAGCGAGCCGCGCGCTGTGATCGGTGCCGGCAATGTCCACGTCTTGAAGCGCGGCGTCGATACGCTGAATGGCCCGCTGCTGGTCGGCGCGCTGCACGGCGATCCGGCGTTCGAGGCCCGCCAGCGCGAGCACGCCGGCGAGCACAAGCGAAGCCATGATTGCAGCCCATGTCTTGCGCCGCTGGGCCAAGGTCACCGGGGGCGTGCACCGCCCTACCAGCAGGTTGACGGGACGGAGGACTGCGCGTTGCTCCGCGGCGATCCAGTCGGGCCAGCCCGAGGGATACGCCACGGTCGCGCCGCTCTCGGCCAGGCTATCGAGCCGGGCCCGCGGAGCGGCGATGGCGAGAATGTCTTTGGGACCGAGCGAGACGAACACCGCCTGCACACTCTCGATGGGCACGGGGAGGCACAGAGCCAGCGCGGCGTCAAGATCCGCCAGTGCGACGTTGACGACGTCGCCGGGAGCGCTCTGGGCGCATCCCTCGGGACGGTCGATCCGGGCCCAGAACAAAGCACTTGGGTCCAGGGCGATCGCGCGATTCGCTGCCGGCAGCGCGTTCATGGCGCCCCCTTGGCGTCGACCTGCGCGGAGGTGCGGTCGATCTCTACCACTCGCTCCTGATCGCCGCGCCGCAGCGTGACGCCTCGATCAGTGATCGCGACTACCCGCTCCTGATTGATCGACTGGCCCTCGGCGAGTTCGACGAGGCTCTGCGAAGCGACGTCGAAGACCATCGCGCGGCGGACGGGCTCTCCCCCGCGCGAGCCGGTGATCACGGCCAATACGCGAAGGGTCGGGGGCTTGGGGATCGTGGTCATTTCCGACGAGGCCGCGCCGCGGTTCGCTTCGGCCACCACGGGCCAGGGCCGAAAGGTGGCGACGGGGGCTTCGAATGCGGAGAGCTCGAGCGGTGAAGTCAGGAGCTCGACACCAGTTGGCGCGGCGCTCGGGACGGGCGAGGGCTGATCCGCTCCTCCCAACGGCCAGCACGCCCATAGACCGGCCACCGCGACCGCGCCGCCGCTGATGCACCACGCCCTTCGTGCTCGGCTGCGCTCATGCTCGAGCGGGTCTGTAATCGGGGCGGTGGCGTCGATCACAGCGCCCCCTTGGTGACGCGGCTGACCTCGACCTGGGTGGTCAGGCCGGCCGGGACGAGCTGGGCCCCTTCCTCTTCAAGGCTGCGCAGGCCCGCCGACCGCGCCGCGTCCATGAGCACCGGCTGGGGCGAGCGATCAGCGATCGCCGCCCGCACTTCATCGGTGACAACGAGCAGTTCGAAGATGCCGCGACGGCCCCGGAAGCCGGAGTGCAGACAGTCGGCGCAGCCCGTGCCCGCGCAAGGCGCGTGCGTGAGGCGGACCAGCCGCTGCGCGAGCACCGCCGAGAGCGAATCGGCGACGAGGAAGGGCTCTACGCCCAGGTCGAGCAATCGCACGACCGCTCCGCACGCGCTGTTTGTGTGGAGTGTGGAGAGCACAAGATGCCCGGTGAGGCTGGCCTGCACGGCGGTGCGGGCTGTCTCGCTATCGCGGATCTCACCCACCATGATCACGTCCGGGTCCTGACGCAGGATGTGCCGCAGCCCCGAAGCGAACGTGAGGCCACGCCGCGGATCGATCTGTGTCTGGCTGATCGGCAGGGCGGTGGGACCTTCGTGCGCGGCGGAGAGGTCGTACTCCACCGGGTCCTCGATCGTCAGCACGTTTATGTCGGCCTTGGCTCGCCCGGTGGAGGAACGCGAGATAAGGTGGCGGAGCGTGGCATAGAGCGTGGTGGTCTTGCCCGATCCGGTGGGACCGGTCACGAGCACAATGCCCGACGAACGCTGAGTGCGCTCCACGTAACGCTCCAGCACGTCGGGCGGCATCATCAGGGCGTCCATCTCGGCCCGGCGCACGGCGGAACGCACATCCAGGAGTCGAATCACCGCGCGCTCGCCGAACGTGGCGGGGAGCGTGCTGATGCGCAGGTCAATCGCCGGGCTCTCGCCGGCTCTCCCGACGCGGACCGTGGCCCGCCCGTCCTGCGGGCTGCGGCGTTCGGCCACATCGAGGCGGGCCATCACCTTGATGCGGCTGACGATCGCCGCGGAAAGCGAGGCCGGCACGGTCCGCACCGTCATCAGCACGCCGTCGATGCGGAAGCGGATGAGCGTGGCGTGGGCCAATGGCTGGACGTGGATGTCGCTGGCCCCGCGGGCGATCGCGTCGAGAAGCGAGGCGTCGACCAGCCTGACCACCGGGCCCTTCTCGTCGATGCTCAGCAGGTCGGTGTCGGCTCCAGACGCCCGGGCGGCGAGCACGTCGTCCAGATCATGCAGACCGGCGGAGGGATCGAGACTGAGTGTCAACGTCCCGTCGCCGTCTTCCGACCGCGTCAGATAGGCGTCGTCGATCGCCTTGGCGAGTTGCTCGGCGTCGTGCTCGATGGGCGCGACTGCGAGGCCCAAAGCCACCGCCAGATTGCCCAGAATCGCCGGATGCACCCCCGCGCCGTGCCACACGCATGCGGGTGCGCGGGGATCGGCGGGCTCCTCGGGCGCGGCGAATTCGCCCGGCATCACCACGCCGAGCACCAGGTGTCGCCGAGCAAAGTCATGCGGAATCGCCCGAATGAAGCGCGGGTCGGCGGCAATCCGGGGTGGGCTGAATGCGGTGATCATCGCATCGGCTGGGGCTCGCTGCGCGGCCAACCGGGCTCCACACCCGCGTCGATACCGGCCTGGTCCGAGACGTACCTCAAGGGCTCGAGCGAAGGCCCACGGAGCACGCTGGCGCGGATGAAGACGAAGAACCGGGAGCGCGTGGTGGAGCGCGTCTGGTTCTTGAAGAGATCGCCGATGAGCGGGATATTGCCCAGGATCGGTATCTGCGTCGCCCCATCCGCGTCGGTGGTGACCTCCAGCCCCCCCACCACCACCGCATAGCCGTCGGGGATGCGCGCAATCGACTGCACGCTGTTGACCTGTCTGGGCGGTGGTAGGTTCACGCTCGCCGCCGTGCCGGTGAACTGGCTGATGGAAATGTTGTAGTCGAGCAGCAGGTAGTCGCTCTCGCTGATCTGCGGGCGGATGGACAACTGGGTGCCGGCGTCAGACGTTCCGCCGAAGGAGGTGGTGGGGGTCGAAACGTTGCCCGCGGCGAAGGAGGCCGCGAATGGCTGCTGCAGCACGCCGTTGAACGACGCCTGCTGATTGTTCAGCACCAGCACGCGGGGGAGCGACACGGTGCGCCCGCGGTTGACGGTCTGGATCGCCCGCACGATGATCGAGAAGTCGCCCGGGCTGAGCACCACGCCGCTGAATCCCGAGGGGTCCCCCACCGAGCGCGAGGGCTCGCCATCGATCGTGACCGGCGACGAAAGGCCAAAGAGCGAGGACAGCCTGACGCGGATGTCGCCGCTGATGCGCAGCCGCTCCAACTCCACCCCCAGAGAGAGCACGTCGGAGTCCGTCAGGCTGACCAGCATCGCCTCGAGCATCACCTGTGACTGCGCGACATCCAGCCGCTCGATGAGCCTCGACAGTTCGTCGAGCACCTGCTGCGAGCCCACCGCCACGATGGTGTTCGTCGGTTCGTCGGCCGTGAGGGTGATCCACGCCTCCCGCGCGGTCGCTCGATCGGCCCCGGCTCGCTCGGGAACACGCGCGGTCGCCGCGTCACCGGGAGCCGAAGCGACTCTCAGCGCCGTGGCGCCTTCGGGCAGCTCCGCGAAATTGACGCCCGCCCCGACTCCCGGCCGAGGAGCTCGCCCGCCCACGCCGCTGACCACACCCTCTCCGAGCACACCGGCGGAGATCAGCCGCTCCAGCGTCTCCACCAATTCACCCACCGGACGGTTGCGCACGGCGATCGTTCGCACAGGGCGGCGCACTTCGCCGGGCACTTCGGCCAGACGGTCCATAAGCGATTGCACGTCCTTATGACGCGCAGCGGTAGTCCGCACCAGAAGCACACCCGACAGAGGATCCAGAAGCACGCGCGATCGCTTCTCCTCGGGTCCGGCCTTCGCGCCGCTTGTCGCGACGCCGGTGGCCTGGCCGCGACCGTCTTCGACCAGTTGCCGAACCAGTTCGGTCGCTTGCGCGATCGCGAAGGCCGGCGGCTGGTACACCGCGTCGATCAGCGGCTCGCGATAGTCGGCCCGCGCCAGGAGTTCCTTCCACGCCCCAATTGCCCGGCGCGGCGCGAAAATCAGTACTCCACGCTCCGTGGGCGATGCCAGCAGTTCCCCGGGCGTCGACTCGCCCGTGATCTGCTCGCGCAGGGCCTCGGCCTGTCGAGCGAACGCGATCGCCCCGGCGGCCGACACGTTCGAGAGGTTGACCTCTTCGGAGTCAATCGCGTTCTCCGCGATGTCAAACGCCGCGAGTGCACGGAGCGAGTCCTGCAGACGCGGGGCGAGATCGCCCACCAGCACCGCGTCGGTCCCCTGGGGCTGCACCACCACGCCCGCGGGCGTGGACCGTGCGTCACCTCCCGCCGCGCGGAGCCGCTCCACCGCCTGCGACGCCGACACGCTGGACAGACGCACAATCACGGCGCGGTAACCCGGCGAGAGCGGGCTGACCGGTGCCAGCGCCACATCCACAGACACGGGCCCCTCGCGGGGGGCTTTGCGCGCGGCCTCCTCCAGGCTCACCACCGAGAATGTGCCGTCATCGGCGTGGATCGTGGTCTGGTTGCGCGCGGCCAGTTCCGTGTTCAACAGTCGCCACAACTGCGCGTCATCAACACCATCGGGCGCGCGGATGATCACCTGCCCCACCAGCTTCCCGGGGTCGTACACCACGCGGACCCGCAGACGCTGCGCGGCCAGATCGGCCAGCCGCGCGATCTCGATCGGCGTGGCCAGGCGCGTGCGCTCCTCGGCGGGCGCCGCTTTGGCCTGGTCCTCAACCGGTACGACCGCTTGCGCAACCCCCTTCGCCGGTGCCACAACCAGAGCCATCGCCGCCAACGCCAGCGCCGCGAGCCTCCGGCCGCTCGCCACCCGGCTTCCCCCATGCCTGAGAGTTGTAAGTGACCAGCTGCACTTCCGTTGAGCACCACCACCGAGCGACGGGTCACCCGCGCCGGCCGACACACCTGAGATGTACTCGTGCTTCTGGGCCATAAGCCGCACTGCCTTCGTCGCACCAGCAACAGGGCGAGCCTAACGACTTGATCACTCGGATGCCAGAGGCAATTCAGAACTTCATCGCTTGCATGCATCCCCACGCGCAGGGGTCCCACTTTCGGGGAGACCCGCCTCCGCCGTCTGCTTCACCACCGCGACCACGTGGCCCGAGCCGTCCTGCAGAATCCACCGCGGCCGGTCGCGCCACGCGTCGTACTGCACGAGCAACTCGTCGACACCCGCATGAACCGAGTCGCCCGGCCCACACACGTACTCACGCGAGAGCTTGGTCGAGACACCGTGGCGTATCACCCGCGGCCTTGCGTTCGCTCAATCCGGCGGGTAGAAGTCGCAACCCGTGATCTTGGCCTTCACGATGATCTTGCGCAGGAAGTCGCGGACGACTGGCCGTCGAGATGAGTACCTGATGCGGAAGGTGTTGATATGCGATGGGACTTTGTCGGGGTTCACAGCGGCCTTGACGTAGTACGGCGGCTCGCGGTTCGGTGATGGTCGATAAGACCGTGCTGGATCAACACAATCGATCGTGTGCAAGCAGTGCATCACCCAGTACTTCAGGCCCAGCGACTTGCCCTGGAACCGGATGTCGATCGGGAAGAACTGGCAGTCTCCCGGGCTGTGCTCCTCAAAGACCGCTCGCGTGCGGTCGGAGAGCACGTACACGTCTTGAGGAACAAACGGGACATCTTCGATCTCGGTGTCTCGCTCCGCCTCAGCCACAAGCCTAGACGGCACGACGATTTCGCCTTCACCCCAGTTGATTGACCGGCTCAACTCAAGCGTGACATCGACATCCACGAGCCAGCGGGCCTCTTCGGCCTTCTGGCTGCCCAGGCCTTTGCTGTAGAAGAAGTTCCAGAACTCGCTCTTCATTCTCGTCATTTGAACCACGCGTCGGGGTTGGAGTGGATCTGCACCTTGAGGCGTTCGAGCGTCATCTCGAACGCGTCCGTCATCTCCTTGCGTGTCTGCTTTCCGGCGGCCTTGGCGGCTTCCAGGCCTTGCTTTAGGAACGCGAATACACGCTCGTGATACACCTTCCGATGTCTCCCCGCTCCATGCGCCACCTTCGTCAGTGGCAGCATGTTCTTGAGATCCCAGAGGTCAAAATCGAATCCATAGAATTTCTTGAGTTCTGCAAACTGTCTTGCCGTGTTTTTGTAGAACGAGATGACATGGTGCCCTACCCGGCCCGCCATGTTCCAGCTTCGCGCCGAACGATACCAAGCCGTCGTGAGTTTACCCGCGCCCGACTTCCCCGCCATCGCCGGCCCATCGCCGCCCCCGCCCCAGTTTCGTACGCCCCACGGATCAACCGCGTCCCACAGCCCTTCTTCGATCCCGCCCCAGAAGCCGTCTTCGTACGCCGCCGACACCCAACCGTTGTCGCCCCGTGAATGCCAGTCGTCGGGCGAACTCCAGTCCATCGCCCAGTCGAGGTCGTACTCTTGGTTGTCGGCATACTCCCGGGTCATCCCCTCGAGCCCGCCCCGCACGCCGCGAACGCCCACCATCACCGCGCTCGCCGCCGCGTCGGCCCAGAACAGCCCCAGCGGATCACCATTCCGCCATCCGTTGCTCCCCACATACTGCTGCAGGCTGAAGCCGTCGCGGTACAGCGACGACAAGTCGAACCCGTCAGCACCCGCGCCGATGCGCCCGCCGTGGTAAGCGAGCGACCCATGCACCACCTGCCCGCTCGCGTTCGGATCCCTCTGCAACTACCGCCCATGCCGCGGCATCATCGCGCGGTTGCGGACGTGGTACACCGGGTCGGCCCACGGCACCAGGCGGTGCTCGCGTTCGCCGAGGAGCAAATGCGACAGCGACAGCCAGATCGGCGTCGCGCCCAGCCCCTCGCCTCCCTGCAACGCGAAGTGCTCGTCCAGGTTGTCAAAGAACAGGCCCTTGTGACCGGCGAAGACCGGCTCGTGCCCGCCATTGTACAGCACCGCCGTCAGCACCGCTCCGTAGGCGTCGTACGTGTACTGTCCCGCGAGAATCCCCGTCACACGCTCGGGCGTGACGGCGTTGCCGTCGTGATCCACCGGCGACGCGGTCTGCCTCACTACCGCGACCACGTCGCCCGAGCCGTCCTGCAGCACCCACAACGGCCGGATCGCCTTCAATGATCTTTCGTAGCGAGTGTCACGCCATCAGGTCGGCCTCTCGGAGCCGCCAGTAGAGCCATGCGGCGGCGTCGAGGTGTTCGGAGTGGTGGGTCGGTCTGTGCCTCGCGACGCCCTCGCCCAGAAACTCGAACGGATTAGACGCGAGCCCGAAGCAGAGCGAGCCGTCGACGAGTCGCTTTCCGAAGTTCTCCAGGCTGTAGTCCTGCGATGACTGCTCCGCGAACTCCTTGAGGATCGAGCCCGAAGGGTCGAGTTTGGATGCCAGATGTGGCCCGACGATGGTGATCCACCCCAGCCTTCGCACTCGCGCGAGCGGGTCGCACTTGGGGTGCATCCAGATCCGGTCGTTCAGCGCCCGATCAAAGCTCATGTCGATCTCGAAGCCCGCCGTGTAATAGTGGCCCCATATGACGTCCTGCCCGTACGCGACATCCACCACGCCCGAAGCGATCTTGAAGCGCTGCGCTGCCGCGTCTAGTGTCGCAAACACGCAGGCCTTGAGCTTCTCGCCATACTTCTCGAAAAGGGCCGCGCGGATACTGATGCTGATCAGCGGAGCGCGGTGTCGGTAGGTGTGGCTGCTGTTGGTCCCTCTGAACTCAGAACACCCGAGATAGTCGAGAATCGGCGTCTCAGCCCCTCTTCGGCGCGCTTCGAACAAGACGGATGTGGGATGAGGTATCTGCTCGCACTCCTTGATGACGGAGAGCGAAGGCACCGGAACACGAGCGAGCTTCACACACTTATCAGCGGATACGTCGAACACCAGCACAGAGCAAACGCTGAGTCCCACCGCTGCGTAAGCAGTGGAAACCACATCCGCAATCGCCGTGTAGCCGCCAACGGGGTCTTCGCACAGTTGAAGCCAGAGAGTCACGTACGTGATGTCATGCACGTCTTCCTCGATCCGCTTGGGCACGGGCTACCTCCTCCGTTTTCCTGGGGCACCTTTGCCGGGCGCGGCTTTGGGAACCCTGACGGGATCGCGAGCCTTCACCCCGGGCGGAGCCTTCTCCCACTTCTCTTTGGCGTGACTAGTCGTCTCAGAATTGCACACCTCAAGAACCATAGTTATGCGCGCGCCTGTCCTCTTGTTAACGGTATCGTAAGAGATGTCCGGCCTTCGTCTGTCTCCCGGCAACCGCCGATTAATTCTGATCGAGTTGAGGTCAACGTTCGACTTTTTGGCCAGAGCCATCGCTTCGCGACGCATGGTTCTCCAGTGCTCGGCCGAGCCGTGCTGAGGTCGGCCCTTGAACAGCGCGGCGATGTACCTCTCTCGCTGCCGAATATCATCGTCGCCGGCCGTCGAGGCGAACACCTCAAACGGCGAAGACGGCACACCGCTCATCAACTCGTCACCGGCCCGGGCCATGTCCCCCCAGAACATCCCCAGAATCGCCCGCTGCGTCTCCTCGACATTCGAAGTGTGGAAGCTCAGGGCTTCGTCCGGAACCGACCAGTCCGCGATCAGTTCGAAATCGATCAGCGCGTTCATCTGATGAGCGCGGAACATCGCATCGAGCGCGAAGGACATCATGTTGCCCATGTGTCCGGTGTTCACCATGTCGGTGGCCGAATTCCACATCCCGATCGTCGTGCCGATCAGGCCGCCGGAGAAGAACAGACCCTGCGGGTCTCTTCTTGTCCACGGATTACCATCCACATAGGCGTGGAGCGAGAAGGAGTCTGCGTGAGCAAACTCGGGGTCAACAATGTCGGGCTCGGTCTCGCCCGCCACCACCTGCCCGCTCGCGTTCGGGTCCCTCTGCAACCACCTCCCATGCCGCGGCATCATCGCGCGGTTGCGGACGTGGTACACAGGATCGGCCCACGGCACCAGCCGGTGCTCGCGCTCGCCGAGGAGCAAATGCGATAGCGACAGCCAGATCGGCGTCGCGCCCAGCCCCTCGCCTCCCTGCAACGCGAAGTGCTCGTCCAGGTTGTCAAAGAACAAGCCCTTGTGGCCGGCGAAGACCGGCTCGTGCCCGCCATTGTACAGCACCGCCGAGAGCACCGCGCCGTAGGCGTCGTACGTGTACTGGCCCGCCAGAATCCCCGCCACACGCTCCGGCGTCACCGCGTTGTTGTCGTGATCCACCGGACCCGCCGTCTGCTTCACCACCCCCACCACATCGCCCGAGCCGTCCTGCAAGACCCACTGCGGCCGGTCACGCCAGGCGTCGTATTGCACCAGCAGTTCGTCGACACCCGCATGAACCGAGTCCCCCGGCCCCCACACGTACTCGCGCGAGAGCTTGGTCGAGACGCCGTGGTACGTCATCATCCACAGCTCGCGCCACGAGAGCGACGCGGCGCTGATCGGGTTCGACGGGTCAAGCGGCGCGAACGGACCCGAGATCATCATCGGCGGCGGCTCGGGCAGACCGCTCTCGGGGTCCCAAGGCGGCAGCGTCGCCTGCGCGTCGATCGGGTCGATCACGACTTCCTGAATCCGCCGCGAGCCGTCGTAGTAGAACCGCTCGCTGCGCACCAGCCCGGCGACCGCTAACTCCGCGCTGGGCCAGGGGGAGTACGTGCGGACCAGCCGGCCCAAGCCGTCGTAGGTGTATCTCTTGACGAGCGAACCAACCAGTGTGGGGGCGAACAGGTACGGTGCCCCCGAAGGAGGAACCGTGATCAACTGCTGGTCGACATTGCAGTGGTTAATCTGCACCAGTCGCGACCAGGCGTCGTAGACATAGGCGTACTTGCCGTCAAATGAGAGGTTGCCAGCGAGGTCGTAGCCAGCCTCTTGGATAGTCTCGACCGTGCCGTGCTGCTTTCGGAACTCCTGGATGAGGTTGGTGTTGTCAACCTGATGAGTCAGCGAAGTTGCTTCCCGCGCGTCATGATCACCGGTCACGAGGCGACCCGGAGGGGAGTTGGGACCCGCGCCTCCCACCCAATTCCCCAGAATGTCCAGCGACCACGCGTCGGTCCGGATCGGGGCGCCGTCGAGGGCGGGCTCGGTCTCGAGCATCGCGCCGGTCTGGGTGTTGATCAGCCGGTCCAGCGCGTCGTAGCCGTAGGTGCTGGAGCGGGGTTGGGATGCGGTGTGGGGCGAGCCGGCCTGCGGGCGGAGCGTGAGGCGGGTGGAGGTGCGGTTGCCGGCGATGTCGTAGCCGTAGCGTGCGCCGTACATGACCGCGGGCGTGCCGCCCTGCGGATAGGACCAGTCGTGGCCCTTCCAGGTCATTTCGGCGAGGCGGCCCAGACGATCGACGCCGGGGAGGAGATCGCCGCCGCTGGAGTTGGCGATGGGGTCATCAAGGCGGTAGCCGACAATGTCAGCGCCCAGCGTGGTACCCAGTCGGCGCGAGGAACTGGCGTAGAGGAACGTGGCAACGGGGTGCTGAACGGGCGTGGTCAGGCCGTCATCCACGCTCGTGGTCATGCCCGAGAGGCGGGACATCCAGCCCGACGCCGGGTCGGCCGGTTGTCCGTCGGCGGTCGCGCCGTAGCGCATGTGTACGGTGCGCGGCGGGGCGTTGGGGTGGGCCGGGGGGTAGTGCATGGCCACCAGGCGCTCGTGACCGAGGTCAACGCCGCTGGGGTCAGTCGGTACGAAGCCGCTCCAGTCGTACGAGACGACGGGCGTGTTCATCGGAAAGACCGCGCCGAGATCGGCGGGCTTGCCGATGGACTGCGCGTCGCTGAGCAGGTTGCCACGCGCGTCGTACTCGAACAGCGTGTCGGCGACGACGTCATCGATGCCCGCGCCGGGCGAAGTGGCCAGCACGCGCTGCAGGCGACCGCTGGCGTCATAGGTGTAGTCGATGGTGTTGATCGTGTCGTCGGGCTGGCCGGGAAGCCGGGTGAACGCGGGCATGCCCGGAATGAAGGAAGCCGGTGATGTCTCGAGGATGCTGGTGTAATGACCGACCTGGATCCGCGAGAGGCGGCGCTGGTCGTCGTAGAAGTACCGGAACGCCACGCCGCGCGCGTCGATGCGCTCGGCGATCAGGCCGTCAAAGGTGTACCGCAGTTTGAGATTCGGGTTTGCGCCGATACTCTGGATGTCGGACTCATACAGGTCGCGCGGCGCAGCCCACGGCGCGGCGGCCATGTGCATGGTCCCCACCGCCTTGCGGGTCTTGGAGGCCAAGCGATAGCCGCCCTCGAACGGCTCGACGACTTCCGCTTCGTGCACCACCCGCGTGGTCTGCCAACTGCCGGTTCCGGAGCCTTCATTGAGGCGGACCTTGATGCCCGCCAGTTTGCCCACGACGTAGCCGTATTCGGTGACGCGCTTGGCCGCCTCGGTGACGCCGGGCCCGTCGTTCTCGACCTTGCGGATCAGCCGGCCGGAGCCGCTGTACACGTTGGTGGTCCTGACCTCAGCGGGGCTGACTTCGGCGATGCGCTGACCCGCCTTGTTCAACTCGTAGATCCACAGCGGGACCCGCTCTGGGCCCGCGCTCGCCGAGAAGACAGACCCCGCTGTGACGGGAGGCTCGCCCGTCTGCGGCGCGTCGGGCCGCGGCAGATTGCTGTCGCGCCCTGCGTCAGCCGTGGCGATCAGACGGTTCTTGAGGTCATACCAGTTCCACGTCCGCCAGCACACCGCGTTGGCGGGGCTCAGTTCGTCCACGCCGTCAGACTTGACGCGTTCCCAGCGCCGAGTCTCGACGACGTTGCCCAACCAGTCATACTCGGTCTCGTGGCGGCCTAGTTCGTATGCCTCATCGACAGATCCGCCGCCAGCACGCAGCACAACCTCTCGCAGGACCTTGACCCGACCCAGGCCGTCCAGCTCCGAGACTCTCACCGGCTGACCCGGCCGCCGGCTGTAAACCTCCTGCCCGCTCCAGCCTTGATAGGTGTACTCCGCGTGGTACGGTGGCGTCCCGGAGGTTCCCTGCCAGCCCACGTCATAAGTGCGGCGCTCACAGATCGTGCCGTCTGGTTGATACTCGGTGGACGTGACGGAGATCGGCCGCACCGGCGAAGCCGTGCCGTTCAGATACGCCCGCGCCAAGGCGACGAAGTCCCACTCCTGATCGGCGGGCTGCCCGCCGCTCTCGCTGAGCATGGCGGGGTTGAACGCATCGGGGATGACGAGTCCCTCGCCCTCACCCAGCGTCACCACCAGCCGCTCGCGGCTCAGGTGGTCGAGGAACGTGAGCGTGGTGCCCACCCGGATGAACGGCTCGCCGGTGCCCGAGTAAGCGGTGTTCCGGACGTATGAATCAACCCTCACCGGCCGCATGCGCCAGTCGTAGGTGGTCACCTGCGGGATGCCATCGGC
Source organism: Phycisphaerales bacterium (assembly GCA_022843545.1). GTDB lineage: Bacteria > Planctomycetota > Phycisphaerae > Phycisphaerales > UBA1924 > JALHNL01. The sequence goes on from JALHNL010000006.1 coordinate 30,821, forward strand.
ATCTCGCCTGAGCAGGTCGGCGGCATCCGGTCGCGCGGGCAGCGGGTCTGTGGTACCCGGGAAGCGGTTGTAGAAGTCGCGTGCCCACGATGGGCTCGAGGTGTACTTGCGACTGATGATCGGGAGCCACGCGTCGTTTGGGAGCGAGCCGTACTCGGTGCGATCGGTGAGCACCATGTTGAAATCGGGCTCCGCCGGTTGCGGCGCGCCGGGGTCGGCGATGACGGGCCAGTCCACGTCGCGCGTGCCCGCGTAGCGACGCAGTTCCTGACCCAGCGGGTTCTTCACGATCCGGGTGACGCTGCCGTCGAGCTCCAGTTCGCGGTACACCTCGCCCAGGTCGTTGATCTCTTTGGACCCGAGGTCGGACCAACCAAAGCCGGGGACCCATTCCAGCAGTTCCGCCCGCTTCAGTCGCCCGGTCCAGTCGATGCCCAGACGGGTGGCGGTGAGGTCGACATAGGGCTTCGCGGTGACTTCGCAGGGCGGGTCTTCGCCTGTGCCGGTGGCCGTCACCGTGGCTTGCCAGGCGGCGGAGTCGGCGGCCGCGTTCTGCGCGGTTCCGACAATGACCGGGTTGTTCCACTCAACACGTGCGCGAATCTGCGGCTGACCCTCCGGCTTCTTCTTGCCATAGGTCAGGATCTCGCACACCGCCACGGTGCGGGCGGCATGAACGCCGCCGGTCGGCCCGCCACTCGGATTGGTCGACACGAGGTCGTTGAAGATCCACTCGCGCGCGAGATAGGGCTCGTTGGTCTTGGCCAAATTCCTGCCCCACAGATCCGCACGTACCTCCTTGTTGTAATCATCCCTCATCACGAGCCACGTGCGCCGCGAGTAGCGCCGGCCGTCGTGCTTGAATGCGTCGATCACGCCCCGATCGTCGTAGGTGAATGAACTCACCCACTTGCCGGCCTCGCCCGGACCAAGGCGAGGCCACCCGGCGGGGTGCGCCGGCACCATGACCCACTCCGCTCCACCTTCCGCCCACACATCTCCGCCCGCGGGCTGCGACGGACGCGGGCCGGCGGGAGCGTCAATATTGAACTCGGCGGGCATCCGGGTCTTGACCTCCAGATTGCCCGGCGCGTCCACGATGACATGCCAGGGCTGCCCCGCGGAGGCGCCCGCGTCATGGAACCGCGTATACGTGAGGATGAGCGCGTCGAGCCCGCCCGAGCCGGACGAGCCGGGCGTGATGGGATCGCGCACCAGCCCCTGGGCCGACCAGGTCACCCGCCCTTCATCGTCAAACCACTGCCGCTGCACCGGGAAGTACCAGGGCGCACCCGCGCCGGGTCGCAGCTTCCGGGGCGGACCGATCGTCTGGCTCCAGACCGGTGGCTGCGCCCGCGGATCGGGCTTGTCCGGCGAGTCCGGCGGCACATCGGGCGCGGCGCGGCGCTGCACAAGCGTCACGCTCACGCGGTAGTCCGCCGCCAGCGTCGCCAGACTCGAGGCGTTGACGCTCTCCGGCTGCGGGAACGCATCCACCAGAAACTGGTTTGTTCCATCGGTCCGGGGTGTCACAAAATCCGCGTTGATCTGCGCCTCAAACAGCCCTTCCCCCGCGGCCTGAGACTCCACACGCAGCGACACACCCGAATAGAGCTTCACCGGCGGCGCCGCGCCCGCCCCCGTTCCCTTCTGGATGCCCTGGGCCGACACGTACACCCGGCTGCCGCCGGTGGCCAGTTCGTCTTCACGCTCGGCATACTCGAAGAACTCGATCAGGCCCCGCGTCTCACCCTGGTTCATCGCCTCCGCCGCCGACCAACCCACCGACCGCCTCTCCACCAGCAGAAGCTCATCGAGGTACGACTCCGCGATTTTGTCGCTACCTCGCGGCGGCGGCACCAGACTGTCCGGCACCGCCGGGGGCGTGGGGGTTTGGCTGGCATACTTGGTGGCGAAGACGTTGCGGACCGTCTTGTAGACATGCTGCACGCCCAGCCCGCCCGAACCGCCGCCCGAGGCCACCATGCGCCCGTCGGGCCCGCGCTCCACCGACCACCGACGGTCGCGGAGCACATACCCCGCGGGGTTCATCTCCACCACCCGGCGCGAGATCTGCCCCTCGCGCAGCGTCGGATCGCCGGAGTTCTGGGGCGTGGGCATCGTCAGCAGTGGATGCTCGAAGGGTTCCGGCTGCAGATCGTTCAGCCGCTCCGGCCGCTGCTCCTTGGGTCTGATCTCATCAATCACGCTGATCCAGCGGGACTTCTGCATGTCCGGCGCGGCGACGAGGCTGCGCTGGATGGTCACTTCGCCATTGGGCCAGCCCATCGATGCCTGCCACCAGTACGGATGCGCGTACACACTGCGCATCGGATTAAGCATGGACTGATACGTTCCTGGTGTCGCAGCCGCCGGGATTCCGGACCCGTTCGGGCTGAAGTGAGCTTCTGGAGGCGGGGCCGTGATCCGCGAGATCCGAAACAGTCGTTGCACCCCACTCGCTTGCCTGATGGCCACGCCACCAACGACCGACCACGTCCCGCTCGTCATAGCCCACACCTGCGCCGAGTCTGGCTTCAGATAGCCATACTGACTGTCCACAAGCGCTTCTGTGCTCACCGGCGGAAGCCAGGCCGAAGACTCAAACAGCAGCGAAGCGAACGGCGCGATCCGATCGTCCAAGTGCGTATCTGTGTCCCAGAACCCCATCGGCCGAGTCTCACCGTCCGACGTGTGCGTCACCCATTGCGAGGCCAACGCCTCCAAGGTCAGTCCGGAGAGCGACGCCGGCTGAGCCACACCAGGAATGCCCGCCCACCCGCGCGAAGTCAGGTCGGCGATGTCCTGATCCAGGAACACCATGCGCAGCCAGGGAATGGTGTTGGGCACGCCCCGCCCGGCCCGCTGATACGCCGCTTCGTCATACACGAACACCTTGTTGTCGGTGATGACGGAGCCGGCCGGCGGCTGTTCGCCCGGGGGCTGACTGGCTTGCGGCTCCCATTCTGGCCTCGTCCGTGACTCGGTGCGGATCAGAATCGGCGGGCCGCCCGCGTGCCGCATCAGCGAGTTGGAAACCAAGTCGTTGCTCGGGATGTCCAGGGTGTCGAAGAAGATCTGGGTGTTGTCGGGAATCAGCGCGTTGGTCACGTAGTGATACCGGATCTCGTGCCGCCACTTGCGCAGCTTGGCCACCGTCGCGCCCATCTCCGGGCTCGCGTCGCTCGCGGCCAGCCTCTCGATCGGCGCGTCGGCCGCGTTCAGCCAGTCGGTGCGGAACTGCCCCCCCGCCACCGCGCCGTCCACGTAGGTGTTGATCATCTCGGCGCGAGCCAGATCCGCCTCCGAGAGTTGGTCCTCCGGATGCGCCTCATCATGCCGATAGGCGTAAATCCGGTCGATCGCCAGGAAGCCCTGCACCCAGCGCCGCGCGGGGTCGTTCACGTCAAACTGCGCAAGCCAAGTGCCCATTTCCTCCATCGGCCAATCCGCCTGCTTTCGCAGGGTCAGGCTGGCATCACCCGACATCGGATCGGTGTCGTCCTTGGGAAAGAACCGCCGGTACGAGTACACGAGCGTCCACGCCACGCCATCGGGTGTCTTGAGGCGGATGGACCGGATCGCTCCCTTTACCGGCGCGTCATCGAACACCTGCACGTACTCTGCGTGCGCCTCGCGCTGCGGCGCATCCAGCGGGTTCTCGTGAGGGCGCACCGGCGGCGGCGTGTAGTCCGCGAAGTGCCGCCTCACGGGCATGCACGCCATCTCCGCCGCGTCGCCCGTTTTCGTCTCCATACGCACGCACAGGGCGTAGCGCGGAACGCCCATGCCGGGAGTGGCCGGGTCGTTCATCCAGGGATGCACCCCACCGAACCCCGTTTCCCTGGGCACAGGCGCCAGGGCGAGCCGCTGGTCATCGCTGTCCGCGCCGATGGCATCCACATACTGCGTCCGCGTGAACGGTCGGTCGTGGAAGCTCGTGAGCGCATGGGGCCCACTCGTCCCGGAACTCTGAAGCACACCCCGATTGAAGGTGCCCGGAGGCACGTCCTCGTTGATCGCCACGAACGTGTACTTCAGTTGGCTGTCGTACAGGTAGACCTCGTACTGCGTCGGCGGCACGCTCCAGCGGGCCACGTTCTGAGGGTCGCTCGCGGCCAGCGCGGGATCTGATGCCGGAGGGTCGGGTTCATCCAGGTCCACCGTGCCGGGCAGCACGAACTGCCCGCCCAATGGCACGATGCGGGCCCGGAAGCGGGGCGGCGCCTCGTACGTCACCGTTGGCGCGCCGCCCACCTGGGGCGCAGGATGAATCACCTGTTGAAACGGGATGCTGTGGTGCGCGTCAAGCCAGAGCCAGATCGTCCGCGGTCCATCCCCAGTCACATCCGCCATCGCCGCATCCAGCAGCAGGATCGGGTTCTCGCTGATCATCCACCCTTGGCCGGTCCAGTCCCACCAGCGATCCGGCCCAGGCAGCATCCGCACGCTGTTCAAGGGCGAGTCAAACCCCGCATGGACGCTCGTGTTGTGCGAGCGCGTTCGGCGCAGCCTAAACGTCGAACTGCCGTACGGCAACTCCAGGTCAGACACCTGAACCAGGGGCACACCGGTCACCAGATCCACCACGCCGTCAAGCGTTTCGCGCGTGGCATCCTGCCACCAGGCCGAGGCCCCCTCGGCTGATCGTGACACCAGCGCCACCGACCCACCGCCGATGGTCGGCGAAGGCGGCAAAAAGTCCCCCGGCGCCGGACTGGCGAACAGGTTCAGGTTCAGCCGAGATCCCGCGGGCACACCCCAAGGACGGGCCAGCCCGGCGCCGATCCCGCCCGCGCCCGCGTCTGGGCTTCGGTGCTCGGCCACGCGCACCACCAGGGAACTCCAGCACGCGCTCATGATCGCGGGCAGCGTCGCCAGCGACGGATGCGGCTCCTGCCACGAGGAGAACGGGAGCGCGTACGGCCGCGCAGGGCTGTCGTCCGTGTCGCTCCGCGTCACCCGCCATCGATAGAAACGCTCATCCCCCACTCCGTCCGCCACCGGCGGCAAGACCCGCCCCACCCCGCGCCACACCGCATTCGCTTCTCGCCCGACACTCTCCCCGATCCCGGGATTCACCCGCACCAGCGGCGTGAAGTTGCTCATCCGTGCTGCAGAACGCTCAGGGTCATACAACTCCGGTAGACGGTCTGGCTCCTCCGGCGGATCACTACCCGCCCACACCGCACAGGCAAGGATAAAAAACGCTGATGCCCATACGGCCAAGAAGCGTGCGTGCACGGTGATTACTCCAATCGCAAGCAACAGTAAAGTGCGGAGTCTGATACTCAGATCCAGTCAGCGACGCACAACGGGCATGCGCCACGCATACACACACCTAAGCATCGTCATTTACGAAGAACGCGTGCGAGGCTAACGGACCTGTCGTTCACACGCAAGCGTCATTTTTCATTTTTATTTGTCTTGAACACATCGTGCCTTGGCTTTTGCACTTCGTTGTCTCCTCTTCGGGCGACGATCAATGTCCGCAACTCCCGCACTCCGCTTGCTTTGCGAACCACTCCCGGTCCACGATTCGCATCGACTTCGCGCAGCGCCCCACCTACTCGCGGGAACCTGTGTAGGGTGCCTCTCGCTCCTTTCATTGCCGACTCGTGCCTGCATGCACTGTGCAGATCCTGTCTCAGCCACACGTTCAGACACGCACCTTGCAGGTCACAGGCTAAAGCGTCACACACACTGCACCACTGCCCGATCCACTCTTTGCCTTCGTTCTATGCGATCGTCATGGCCACGATCGCTCCATCGCGTAGCCACGTCAGTTCTTCAGCACGCAGCGTCGGACAAGCACCATGGTTGATCACCCTCTTCCGCGCGGACCACCTCGCCAGTGCGAGCCACGCATACACGACTCTGCTCCAGCCCACCCGGCAACAGTTCGCCGTCGGCGGAGTACACAAATTCGAGCACCGCACCGACAGATCCGCACCACACAGCCGGCCACCCTGCCCCGCGAATTCACGCGGCATCGCCTCGAACTCAAGGCGAAGTGCCCTGGCGGCGCGTTCGCATTCGTGCAGGTCAAGCACACGGAGGTGGTGACGTGAGCACGCCCGCACGCCGCGGTAGACGAGCACCGAGTGCGGCAGGTCGCGGATGACGTGCCACGGCATCGTGTGGTTCCGCGTCGCGCCGAGCACCGACGGCGAGAGCATGTGCGGCCTGCTCGCGCCGTGGCTGGCGATGGTCGAGCAGAACCGCCGACCCCGGCGACGAGTTCATCGAGCGGGCGCAGCGGCAGGCGGTCCGGATCGACAAAGACGCCGCCCTCGCGGGCCAGCACTTCGTAGCGAAGCAGGTTCAGCCGTGCCGCCGAGGCTGCGGGCTCGCTGAGCACGAAGGTCTGCTGCCACTGGTCGTAGTTCATGATCGGCGGCTTGGTGTCGAGCGTGAGCGCCACCAAGTCCCATTCGGGATGCATGGTCTGCCACACGTTCCGCCGCGCGGTGATCCGCGGTATCGCACTGCGAATCGGCCCGAATTGCCTTCTGGGTTGCAGTCCTTGTCGCCACACCCAGTTAGGCCAACGGGGCTGTAAACGAGAGCGGCCGATCTCGGACCAGAGCTCAGCGTTTGAGGCCCGGTGCCGTCCCCAGACGGCGGTTCGACAATGGCTCGGTGTTGCCGAAATCGAAACCGAGAGCGCCCGTTCGGCTCACCCGTTGATCGCCTACCGCGGTCTTTTGAAGGACTCTGGCGGGGTGCCAAAGCGCGCCGAGACTCGCGGGTGTGAACGACAAGGCCCCCGTCACCTTTGACGAGGGCCTTGAACTCCCCGATCGGAACGGGTTCAAACCGTCGAATCCGGGCCGCCAGAGGGGTTTCGGGTCATCGTTCTCTGGTCAACAGGCCATCATTCTCGGTTCAACTCACTGCCGCTGTGCGTCCGTTAGGGTGCGGAGCCGGTTGCTGGTTAGCGCGGGTGGCGAGGAAGGCCAGCTCCTTCTCGAGGACCTGTGGGTCACGGCAAACATGGAACAACCACTCGCCGTGCTCCCTGGCGTTGTTCACGGCTCCCACCCAGCGTCGCGCAGCATGGTGCTTCGCCGTGGTTTGAGCATCTTCAAAGCCCTTGACCTCAAGCAGGATGTTCAAGCCTGTGGCGAGGCGCACGATGAAATCCGGCTCGTAGGTGTGGTCCACCCCTTGGAACTCGTAGGGAATAAGTAGGCCCAGGTGGTCGTTGCGAACGTATCGCTCGACCATGTCGGAGGCCTCGATCCGGAAGGCGACGCTTGATTCCCAGGTCTTTGTATCGAGCACTACCTGGTTGACGTGGCTCTTCTGCGTGCCGTGGCACGGCCGAGTCGTAGTGAAATCCACCTCGGCGGATGTGCCGATCGGCTTGTACCGGTTCAGAACGGGCAGGAGCGGAGGCTCTCCCTCCGCATCGTCCGGGACGATGGCATCGCACATATAGCCAACCATGCGACTGACGTACTTCTCCAGCCCGAGCTCTCGCTGGTCCACGTTTTTGAAGTCGACCTTCCTGCGCACGTACTCATCCACGAAGCGGAGAACCTGCGGGAACAGTTGGTGACGCGACTGGAGGCGCATCACGCGGGCCTTCGCGTCCGAGCGGCCCCCGGCTTCGCCCACCAGATGGGCCACGACCAGTCTGGCGATCTGAAACTTGATCGCTTGTAGGTGCGTGTGCTGGTAATACTGCTCCCGATTCTGTTCAGTGAACCCGAACGGTGCAGTCTGAGACGCGGTCCCCTCCTGGTATCCCACCGTGGGCAAGAGGAATGTGGCCGTGGGTTCCAGGTTGGGCTCGATGACGAGCGGGTCCATCGCGCCCACGTCGCACTTGATGAGGTTCTTCTTGAGCGCGAATGCATAGCCCTCGACAACGGGGAAGCGAAGCTCCAACGCCGCTCGCTCGGGCATCGCCCTCACATGGTTCTTTGGCTTGTCCTCCGGCTGCTTCTGGTTGACGGGACGGCCCTTGAACGGGATCACCGTGAACGGAATCCCGTAGACATCCACATACTCCTCGGTCAGCAGGCCCGTCGTGGGGTCGGGTGTGTAGTCCATTCGACGCAAACCACGGCCGACGACTTGCTCGCAAAGGAGCTGACTTCGGAACGCTCGGAGGCCCAGGATGTGCGTGACGTTGTTGGCATCCCACCCTTCTGTCAGCATGGCCACCGAAACTACGCAGCGGACGTGTTCCCCGGGCTCGCCGCGTTTGCCGACGGTGGAGACCACCTTCCTCAGCGCCTCCGCGGCATCCTTCTTCGAGACCCCGGGCTCCTCACTCTCAGCCTTCGAGAGCAGATCTGTGTCAATGCGGATGGTCCGCTTGCTCTTCGCAGTGTTCTGGAAGTAGTCCGGAAAGATCACGCCGTGCCCGTAGGATGTTCGCTGCTTCGCCTTGCTCCGCGAGCGAGGAGCAGATTCCTCGGCCTCCGCTTCACTATCATTGTCTTCCGCCTCTGCGGCTTCAGCGATGTCTGCTTCGGTGACAGATTCGACTGGCTCTTCACCGCTGATCTTGCGGTAGAAGACCTCGGCAATGTCCACGTTGTCACACACGATGATCAACACCGGCGGCACCTGCACCTGGCCGGGTTTGGCCTCCAGGATGTACTTGAATCGCTCGACCCACTGGCCGGCAAGCTGCTTGAGCGCTGGCTCAGCGTCGCGGTAGACCACATCGGGCTTCGGCTTCCGGCCCTTGCCCGGCAGGAACTCCGCTGGTTCCAGGTTGTCGCGGATGTTGTCCCAGAGCTTGAAGTACTTCGCTTCGGGTCGGCCCGTGGTGTCACTAACCGGCAGGCGCGGGATCTTCACGATACCGCTCTCGATCGCATCGACGAGCCCGAAGTCGCTCACGAGCCACGGGAACGGGCTGTTTTCGACATAGCCGCTACCGCCGATATAGAACGGCGTTGCGGACAGATCGACGCACTGGGCGATTCCCGGCTGCGTCTGCCCGGCTGCCTTCCCACCGCCCGCGTTGTTGAGCTTGTCCAGGCCTTCAATCCAGACGGTTGCCTCTTCGTTCTCAGCCTGCGCCTCCTTCAGAGCCTCCGGAGAAAGCGACTTCTTCAACTCATCGCTCAGCGGGGCGGGTCGGTAGCAGTGGTGCGCCTCATCGTTAAGCACCATGATCGGCATGCGCTCGTACAGATCGCCCAGCACACGCTTTGCGAAAGCCTCCGGTGTCTCCGCTCCCTTGTTCACCACGGCGTAGCTTTTGCCACCCTCCGCGTGTTCGCTCTCGGGCGCGAAGCGGTGCCAGTTCTCGACGAGCACCTTGCCGTTCTGCATGAGTGGCCGCATGCGCACCGGCACGATGTCGAACGCCGCGTAGTAGTTGTCCGGCCGCTCCGGGCGCAGAACAGCGAGCCGCTCCTTAACGGTCAGGTTCGGGCAGCACACCAGAACAGCATTCGGAAATCGTTCATCGCCGGGGTTCCGGCCTCGGTTGCAGAACGCCCACGCGATCAGCATGGCCATCACGACGGTCTTCCCCGACCCCGTGGCCATCTTGCACCCGAACCGTGTCAAGGGGAGCAAGTCGGGATTCGGCGGTGCATCGACGAGCCGCCCAATGTCTGCCGCTGGGAACTGCGGATTGAAGCGTGGCTTCTTCCCACTGCGGAGAATCTCGGCCAGATAGATGACGGTCTGCACCGCTTCGAGCTGGCAAAAGAACAGTCGCCTCGGACGGTCGTGGGAAGCCCAGAAATTGAGCAACTCTCGCGTGACTGGCGTCACCCCCTCGAAGTTGCTCGCTCGCCACCGGGCCACATCCTCGCGGATCTGGTTGACCATGTGCAGGTCGTCCTGGCCCTCGCTCAGTTCCAGCGTGAGCTGTCCCGCCGCGTCGCCCGCGCTGTCCTTCGTCTTGTACCAGTACCGCGACGGCCGACGCCCCGCGATCTTCGAAGCCTCGCCCGTCGTCCGGTCGTATTGCCAATGCACCGACGGCGCTTCGTACGGCGAGCACAGAATGGGCTTCTCGACCGGCTGAATCGGAGTGTCTGTTTTCGCCGCCATGCGCGTCCTTTACCCGAACTTGAAGACCTGCTTCACCGACTCAGGTTTACCATCACCACAAAACCCTGTGACCTCGCCGTCGGCTGAGATCTTCACGCCGAATCCCAACTTGGCCACCGCTTTTGCCGCCGCCTTGCGGGCACCGGCGTCGCTTCCCGAATCCACCGTGACGATCGCCCCAACAGCGAGGACTCTACCGCGGTGATCAAGAACGAGCGCTCCGTCGATCGCCGCCATCGCCTGCCGCAAGCGCCGTGGCAGATTCCTAAACTGCCTTTGCTTGTCGGAGAGTAGTTCCGTCAGAACTCGAGCCTTGGCAGAATCGCCTCTGGGGAGCCGGTCAGGGTCCTTTACCAGCGATGGCAACAAGCTGGCGTGCTTTTCCATCATCACGCCAATGCAGCCGCCACTTCGACCAAAGGACACGTCCAGGCACGTCTCGTAGATGCAGCGCCGCAGTTCCTTGTTCGACACGTTGTGCATCTGCCCAAGGATGGGCTCGTGAACGAAGTGCCGCCACCGTCCACGACGCCAGGCAAACACGAGGCACTTCTCGCGGTACAGGAGAATCTCGCCGTTTCGATTCAGGGAGACGACGACGCGTTCGCCGGTACACCATTCCGACAGCGTGCGAGAATACTGCGGGGCAAACGAACAGGACGCGTTCGGATAGAGATCGAGGAACTCGGAAATGAACCCGTCCGACGAAACGGCGATCATCGTCTCAATGCTGCCTGTGAGGACCTTGCCGAAGTCCTCTCCCCAGATCGTGTCGAGAGTCACCCCTTTCCCACGGGCCCTTGAGTCCAGACCGAAAACGACCGCGATCCGATGTCCCTCGTATGTTTGCGCGGCCAAGCTCTCAAGTTCGCCGAGCACACGGAGCAGGAGCGCTTCATTGGGATACCCGAGGGTGCGCACGACGGTGCGTCGCACCGCCGCAGCGGTGGCTTCTGGGAAGAAGAACGCGGCATGATGTGGGGAAATGCCGGCGAGTTCCGCAAGGAACTGGCGTGCAAGGTCGACCTCGGACTTGGAGAACGGCTGAACTCGTGTGACTTCGAGCAGGTCAGGCACTGTCGTGGTAGATCTCAGCCCGAGCGCATTGGGGGCGAGCTTGACGACCGTTCCGCGCCCAGAGGTAGCGCCTTTCACGCCGGACTGCAGTTCTGCGCCCGGCAACAGGGGCACGAGCTCCCGCTCGACGATGGTTCGAAGCAGGTCTGCGGGAATCGTCTTGGATGATGGTGTCGCTCTGCGGGGCATGGGCGATCAACTCCGTTCATGCGAGTCTGTGAACGCTCATGACCTCGTTGCCCCGCGGATCGATTACCTTCACGGCTGCGCACTTGTGCTTGCCGGCAGGGAACGGCAGGCTGGTCGTGCTGCTGAAGGCCTCGAACCGCTCAGCGTCGATCGGCCCGTCCTTGCCGTTGAGGGCCTTCTGCAACTTCTCCCATGCGGACTTGTCCGGGAAGAAGGCCTGCGTGACGCAGAACGTCCGGCCGTCGTAGTCGCCATCGAGGAACCATGCGGCGACCTTGCTCGCGCCCGTCGAGTTGATGCTGTTGTCCACGGGGTTGTAGACGTCCACGCCCTCCATCGTGACCGTGTACTCGGGCCTGCCGTCGCCATCCTTGCGCGAATCGACGCGGACGCGGGGCTGGCCGAAGACCGTGAACAACTGCCCGCCGCCGGGTGAGACCGACTCCTTGAGAAGCCCGTTCATGCCCGGGTTGATATCGGGTCGGATGTGCGCGAAGTGGATCTTGAGCTTGGGGTGCGGTGCTCCTCCACCCTCATTCAGGATCGCCTGCGCCTCGGCGGTGAAGTTGAAGGCGGCGACCACGAGGTGGTCATACAGCCGTCCAGCGGGCTTGATCAGTTCCTCGACCATCTTCGCGGTCACCGGGCCATACTGCGGACCGAAGACGACGCCGACATTGTTCGATCCGTCTGGATCACGGTCCTCATCGCCAACGGCGACCCAGCGACCCTCGGCATGGAAACCGCTGGACTTCCCGCTCTCGTAGAGGGGCTCCAGACGTGTCCACTTCATCTGCTTGTTGTTCAGGAATCGCACGCCGTCCGCGCGAAGGAAACGGATCATCTGGTCCAGGTACGCTCCCACGTTGGCGACCTCCAGCGACCCGGTCGCCTCGACCATCCGCACCTCGAACGTGTCGTTGATGTCCTCGGGAGCGCCGCCGAAATCGGGGCCGACGTCCATCGCTTCGCCCAACGTCATTTCCGGTGGCTGCACGGCCTCGACGCTGAACGGTCCGCTCACCCGCGTCACGCCGCGGACCACCTCGGGCTGGTCCACCAGTTCCTCCTGCTCGGCGCTGGCGGCGATGCACGCGTTCACCTCGTCCATCTTCGCCCGCCACGCGGCCCGGTACGCCGTCACCGCCTCGGCCAGCCCCTTGGGCCAGTCCGTGTCGGTGTCGAACGGCATCTCCCAGTGGTACCAGCCGTCGAACTTCGCATCGACGGTGTACTTGACGCCCTTCTCCCGGTTGTCCGGCGGCAGCACCCACCGCCGGCGGTCGGCATCCGTGACGGAGCGTTTGCCTTCGTCGCGTTCCTTCTTCGTGAGCTTCGCGGCCAGCCTCGTCCGCAGAGAGGGATCCTTCTTGAGCACCGCCGCGAGCTCCGCGTTCGCCTTCTTGAGGGCCGCGTCCAGCAGCGGCTCATGCTTGGCAAAGATCGGGTCGAGCGCGACGTTCTGCGCGATGCTCTTCAAGGTGATATGCGGCACGGTCTTGTAGTGGAACCCGCTCGACGGATCGGGCACGTCCTGCCCGCGCGAGTCCTTCCGCGTCGCCTTGGTCTTGTACTGCTCGAACTTCGCCGTCAGCAGCCGCTGGCGGGCGATCGCCACGGCTACGCGGCTGGTGTCGGTCGTGATCCACCGCCGACCCCATTGCTCGGCGACGTAGGCCGTCGTCCCCGAGCCGCAGGTCGGGTCCAGCACAAGGTCGCCAGGGTCGGTGGTCATGAGCATGCAACGCGTAATGACCTTTGCATTCGTCTGAACTACGTAGACCTTCGGGTCGCCGTACCCTCCCGATGCAGTGTCCAGCCAATTGTCTGAAAGCGGGAAGTACGGAAAGTCCTCCGTGTACCGGCGATAGCTTAGCGTAACGCCGTAGTGTTCAAGTCGGTCAGCGCTAGCCAATCGAGCAAATCCGGCTGCGTTCGTTTTCCAGCCACCGCGACCGGGCTTGAAGGCGATTCCGGCATGATCGACAGGCATCAAGGTCGACTCACTCGACGATGTAGAGGTCAGCGGCGAACGCCGATAGATCAACGTGCCGGTCGGTAGTCCTTCCGGAGCGTCTTCCTCGTTTTCGAGCATCTTTCGATGCTCGCCAGTCGGCACGCGAACGAAGTCGTAATTGACCCAGCCGTAACCCTCGCGGCGCTGGAACAAGGGTCGAAATCGCGTTTTTGTGATGTCGCGTACGAACCAGAGAAGATAGTCGTTGGTTGGAGGAAGAAAATCGCCAGATTGGGTCGTCGTAGTGCGAAACGCGACCATGCCACAGAAGTTTGGCGCACCAAAGATCTCGTCCATCACCGTCCGCACTCGGTGCAGGTTCTCATCGCTGATCTGCACGAAGATGCTGCCAGTGTCAGCCAGCAGTTCCTTCGCCACGACGAGACGATCCCGCAGGTACGACAGGTACGAGTGGATGCCCAGATGCCAGGTGTCGCGATAAGCCCGCACCATCTCCGGCTCGCGGGTGAGGTCCTCCTGCTTGTCCTTCACATCGCGCTTGCCGACCTCGGGCTGGAAGTTGCTGGCGAACTTGATGCCGTAGGGCGGGTCCATGTAGATCATCTGGACCTTGCCCGCGAGGTCCTCGCGCCGGGCCAGCGACGACATGACCTGGAGCGAGTCGCCCAGGATGAGGCGGTTGGCCCAGTCCACATCGTGTCGGTAGAACTGGACGGCTTCGTGATATTCCTGCTCGGGGTCGGCGAAGAGGAACTTGGATGCATCCTGACGCGCCGCTACCTTCAGAATGGCCTGGGCGCTGATCCGCTCGTGGATGTGAAGCGCGACGGGGTCTACGGCGAAACCGGGCTTCTCGCGCTTTCCGGTCCATTCCAGCCACGGCTCCTGGATGCGGAGGGCCTCGGCGAGGATTCGGGCCTCATCGTCGGTGATCGGTCCGCGCCGGGCCTTGGCCAGCAGTTCGGGCAGTGCGTCGGGCTTGCCATGCTGGTCAAACCGCAGCACCGGCGGCAGGTGTGGGTTGTAAGCGTACTGGGCCTTGGGGATGACCGGGACGACACCCTCGGCGGCGATCTTGGCAGGTGGGATGTTGCGGCGCTTGGCGCTGGGGTGCCGAATGTCGCCCATCGGCAGGCCATCGCTGCCCGCCGCGGGCGATTTCCCCTTGCTGCTCGTCTTGCCGGACTTCTTTGCCACAGGTGACTCCGAACCACGTTTCTGCGCCCGTCCGGCCACCGGTGGTCGGCGCGTTGCCTTTGGGGGTGGTCGGGAGCCAACTCCGCACTGAAAGTGTACCCGAACGCTTTACGATAGGTGGGGCGTGTCGCGGCATCCGCAACCCGCTGAGCGCTCGCTCTGGGCGACCCCCATCTGTCGCGGGTCGGACTCGTGCGAGCACAGTACAATCTGCAACAGTCCAATCGCGGCCGCCCCTCGCGATTGGTTCCGGAGCGGCCCACTTGATCGACCCCGAGAGCATCTCTGCCCTGCGTTCTGAACTCGCCACCAGCATCCAAGGCGATCGGCGGGTCCTTGACGAGCTTCGGGAGGATGTGCGTCCGCTGAAAGGGCAGACGCGGAAGATTCAGCCCCGGAGCACCACAGCAATCTCCCTCGTCGGGACCGACGGCGGCAACAACAAGATCGAGTTCGACCCGTTCATGGTGCAGCTGGTGCGGGTCGTGGACTCGAGCAACAACGAGTACTGCCTGGAAGTGGTGACGCCGACGACTGATCGGATGGCGGTGAACGCCCGACACTTCGACGCTGCCGGCGCGCCCAAGACGGCGCTCGGCCAGATGCTCACCAAGCTGCTGCCCGCAGGCGAGCGGTCGATTTGGAACGTCACGTCGATGATCCCTAAGCCGCCACAGCCGGGCGCGAAGATTGAACCGATCTCGCCGAGCTGGGTACAGGTCTATCGGGAGCTGACCGAGTGGGCAGTGTTGTTGAAGCTCGTCAGCGAGCTTCAGTACGGATCGGACACGGTGATCATCGCGGACGGCAACCTCCGCAGCAAGGTGTTCCAGGGCGAGCTCTTCATCAAGTACAGGCAGCTTCTCAACGACGCGATTGAAGCGCAGAAGAAGAACAAGCGGAACATCTATCTCGCGGGCGTTTCCAAGGGCAGCAAGGTGCTCCAGCGCTATCGCCTGGCAATGGGTATCGAAGGCGTCCTTCGGACGGACTATCCCGCCTATGTCGAAGTGCCGCGAGAACTGGAGGAGAAGTCCTACGTGTGGGGCGAGTACGCCCGCGGGGACGAGGAGGCCGGGAAGCTCGGGGGCGAGGCGAACAAGTTCGTCGGCGGGAAGATGTTCTTCGTGAAGTTCGGCTCACGGCCGCACGACCCGATCTGGCCGATCGACATCTTTATCCCGCAGGCCAAGGACGCGCCGACGGTGTTGGGCTACATGCTCGCGGATGCGATCGACGGCTTCCCGGTACCGTTCTATCCCCAGTGCCTGCAGCGTGCTCACGAGAACGCGGCGCTCGTTGATTTCGACATGACCATCTTGCAGGACGAGGTCGTCCGTTCGGTCAGGGGGATCCTCGCCGAGCACGCGGGTCGCCTGGATGAGATGTCCCTGCAGCCGAGCGACCCGGCTGCTGCCCGCTATCGCTAAGACCCCGGAGGCCACCCTTGCAACTGTTCCCCAAAGACAAGACGATCGGCATCTTCCGTGGCTTCACCGAAGGCGGGCTGGAGTTTCACGCTGACCTGGCGCTGCCGTACCAGAGCAACTTTCAGAACATCCCGATGCACGGGCAGTTGGTTCTTGTGCAGCTAGAGACGCCCAATGAGGCGGTGCTCGGCCGGATCACGTCGCTGTCCTCCGACGGTCGCCTGACCGGTGCTGCTGGTGAGGATTTCAACATTCGCGCAATGCGAGAGTCACGCAACGTACCTGAGCAGCTGCGCGAGGACTACCTGAAGTACCGCGTCGATATTCGGGTGCTCGGTGTGCTTCGAGTGAACGGAGACAAGAAGCTCACGTTCGTGGCGTCGCACCGCCGTCTGCCGCATGTCGGTAGCCCCGTTGCATTCGTCGACGATGTGATCCTGAAGGAGTTGCTCGGACACAACACCGACGGCGCGACCATTGGGCACTACGCGATGGGCGAGTACGTGTTCACGGGTGGACGGACCGCCGTTGCCCCGGACGAGTGGGTGCAGCACCTGAGCCCAGAGCTGAACGTCCGCTTCCTGGCAAGCAGTCTCGTTTCTCGCCGCACTTTCGTGTTCGCCCGGGCCGGATTTGGCAAGTCGAACCTCAACAAGCTGCTTTTCTCGGAGCTGTACCGCGCTGATCCGAAGGTGACCAAGCGGGGCGGCAAGCAGGTGCCCGTCGGCACGATCATTTTCGATCCCGACGGTGAGTACTTCTGGCCCGACGACAAGGATCGGCCCGGATTCGCCGACGTCCCGCACCTGAAGGACCGGCTCGTCATCTTCACGTCTCGGAAGATCGAGAGCAAGTACTACATGTCGTTCGTGGCTGCCGGCGTCAAGCTGGACATCCGAACGCTCAGCGCCAGCGACGTGATCTCGCTCGCACTCTCTCCGGAAAAGCAGGACCAGCAGAACGTGGCCAAGCTGCGGTCCGTCCGCGGGCAGAACTGGTCCGATCTCGTCGACCTGATCTTCCAGGATGGCAACTCGGCGAGCGTCGACGAGGTGAAGCGGCTGCTCAATGCTCGCGACATGAGCGATATGGAGGTATTCGCCGCCCGAGCCAACCTAACGCGCATCGTGAACATGCTCCACGATCCGGCGAGCCGCCTCATGGATGCCCTGCTGGCCGCACTCAAGGAGGGCAAGCTCTGCGTCGTTGACGTCTCCCAGCTTCGCGGCGGACCTTCGCTCGTTCTGAGTGGGCTGATTCTTCGACGGATTTTCGACCGCAATCAGGAGGAGTTCACGAAAGAGTCACCGCAGAGCATCCCGACCATCGCTGTCGTCGAGGAGGCACAGTCTGTGCTCAACGACAAGGCCTCCGCCGCTCAGCCGTACATCGAATGGGTCAAGGAAGGCCGCAAGTACGACCTGGGTGCGATGCTGATCACACAGCAGCCCGGCAGCATCCCAGGCGAGATTCTGAGCCAGGGCGACAACTGGTTCATCTTCCACTTGCTGTCGGCCGCCGATCTCCGCTGCGTGAAGGGTGCCAATGCCCACTACAGCGACGACCTTCTGAGTTCGCTGTTGAACGAGCCCATTCCTGGGCACGGCGTGTTTTGGAGCAGCGTGGGGGGCCGCCCGTTCCCGATTCCGTTCCGGGCGATGCTCTTCGAGGGCCTCTACAAGACCGTCGACCCGACATACTCAGCATCGGCGGTGGACACATTCGCCAGTCGGCTACGCGCAAAGCTGCTTGGCGAGGTTCAGCAGGCGGTCGCAGCAAGCGGCAACGTCGCGACCGCTGACTCATCCGGCGGTGACAGCGAAACTGATCGAAGCACCCAGGCCCCGGACTTCCTGACTCTGTCTCGCCAAGTTGCGCTCTCGAAAGTGCGAGCGGACGCCGACTTGGTGAAGTCACTTGAATCAGGAAACGCGACTTGGGGCGTGGTTTGGTACAAACTCAAGGATGCGCTTCCCGACACCATCGAGGACCGTGATGAGCTGGCGAACCAGTTGGTTCCAGAGTTTCTGGACTGGCTATTCGGCAAGGGCGAGTGGCATACCGAGAAGCGCATGACCAAGAAGGGAGAGCAGAAGCCATTTATTAAGAGGGGCAAGGGCGGCTAATCCAGGACCGCATAGAAGTCGTGCTCCTCCTTCGGAGCGGGCCCGCCGTGCACGAACTGCGTTGCCTGGCGACGGCCAGCGTTGGCATCGCCAGCTGACACCGCCGTCGTGAGACGCCACCCAGACGCCTTGAGCGAGTTCTTCAGCAGTTCCACCGGGTCCACGTCGCGGTCGGCGATGCCCCCGAACCGGATTACGAGCCTGGCATCCTCAGCAGCATTCGCTGCAACGCCCTTCCACACCTTTCGAAGATCGTCAGCGAAGGCCTCAGCCGAGCCGTGGTCCAACTCTTGTTCAGGAGGCCTGTAGGCCACCGTGGCTGGCCCACCCAGGAACCAGTTCCGCAGCCACTGGTCCGGGATGTACGTTCGCATGCCATAGTACGGTGGCGAGGTGATGGCCCAGCGGAATTTCCGCTTACCGAACACCCCCTCGGCGCGACTGTCGCCGAGAACAACGTGGGTCGCTGTTTGCTTCGGCCGCTCGGACAGATACCGCCGAGCGCGGATCTTCACAACCTCGACCACATCGACAACGGGCGGCTCGAGCCGACGCTCTCGCCAAAATCGAACCGCATAGTCCGGCTTGGGCGCGAAGGTCCTCGGGCACTGATTGGACAGGTGGGATGCCGCCGACTTGGTACATGGACCGTGAAGCGCACCGAGTAGAATTGCACGCAGAAGCAGCCGTGAGTCGCTCGAACAATCGCGTAGAAGTTCCTTCCGGAGCCAACACACTTGACGAAGCACGGAGCTCTCGAACGCTCGTTCCCAGAACTCACCCTGGGGAACGCTCACCCGGGATGGCATGGCGTCCAAGATGCCCACGGCTACTCGAACAACATCGCTCACTCGCGCGTCGGCGAGCTTCGCCTGCGTTAGGGCTACGGCGACAGGACTGCTGTCCACTCCGACGGAAGGCAAACCAAGCAGCCGCGCCGCGAAGTTTGTCGTGCCGCGTCCGCAGAACGGATCGACCACCCACTCACCTTTTTCGGCACGGCCGCGAAGCACTCGGAGCGGAAACTCCAAAGGAAACATCGTGTAGTAGGGGCAGATCGCGTTCAGCGCCCTGAGCGGCTCCTCGATGTGACGGGCGGCAGGCATCAGTTCACGGGTGCTCCAAACCGGGTGGACAGTGTAAGCAATCACAGGCCTCGGGATCAGATCGAGAACGTTCCCGTTCCGCCACCGCTGGAACTCGACCCGCTCATGCTGTCCGAGTTGCTGCCGGACGGGGAGGACGCCCCGGACATCGACCCCGAGGTCGAGAACGACGACGACCCGGTGGACTTGCTCCCGGACGATGATGCGGTGCTGGACGGCCCACTGCTCGATCCGGACATCGACCCCGATCCCGATCGGAAGCCGGAACCAATCCCCGAGCCAGACCCCGACGCGGATGTTGCGCCGCCCGACCCGGAACTCTGGGAGGGGTCGGGCACATCGTCGTCGAGCCAACGTCTGGCGGACCTGCCCTCACCCCCCTCACCCCCTCACCCCCACACCAGCGTACGGGGACGGGCGCGGACAGTCGCACGCGGCGGGCACCGGCGGAGGGCCAGCACGGAAGGCGAGCCGGCGGGCTCAATCGCCACCTGGGCTCAACGCTCGGACTTCGAACGGGCTGCCGGACTGCACGCCTCGGACGCAACCCACATGGGCAGGGCGACCAAGCCCGAGCTCAGATAGACGAATGGGACCGCCCTTACATTCCCGCACTCGCAAGTCTTCATTAAGATGGCATGGCAACTCGTGACGGGGACCTCAGGCCCGCGAGCCTCGCCGGCCTACAGATCAGCCAATAAGACTCCTAGCTACCAGGTATGCAATTGACATACCAATGCTCACCCAGAACCATCGATTAATACTTTGTAGTCGTTCTGTTCCAACTACCGCGTGGCGGAAGGCAAATGTAAAGTAAAGAACAGCCACTGGAACAGTCAGTCCAGCGACAACTACCAGTGTCCATGCGGGGATATGTGAAGAATTGAACCGTAGTGGCAAGGGCGCTCGAATCCTAGCCTCGAGCTCAGTGCGTCGTTCGACAGTAATCACGGATGCATTCAAATACAGCTCACGCCAAGCCGCGTCTCTCGCCAATAAATCTGACGAGCGGTCTCGAAGTTCCGCTAGCCATTGATCGTTTCGTAGTTCCAGAAGGCTGATGCAAACTACTGCCGCTATTGCCACGACAAGGGCGGCGATCCGAAGCGGCACTGCATCAAGAGTACCTGCAGCTACAACAAGCACTTCAAGATGGGCTCCGCACTCGCTGCACCGGTCGCCAGAATCCGTCACGTCATACCCACACACCTGACACTGGCATGCTCGTCGCGTATGCAATGAAAGTGATGGATGATTGGGCCTCATTTGACAGCCTCGATGGATCAAGACAACTCAGGCGCCGACTATCAAGGAGTGCAAATATAGTCTGGATGGATGGGCGGAACCTGGTACGGCTTGTCCGTAGGTTTTTGTGGGAACTGCTCTCGACAAAATGCGACGCAATCGCTATAGTTCCAGTCGGCCTGCCTCTTGCATCGTGCGAAACGCTCCGCCGCTTCCTTCACGAGGCGTTTAGCCCTGTCTTTCCACCAGCTCGCGTCGGCGGCATCGATGTCTCGTTGATATTGATCCAGGCAAGCCGAAAACTGTCTATTATAGCCCCTGAAGCAGCAAAAGGCGCACTCGGCAAAGGTCTTTGCTTCCCGTGTACAATTGTCTACCCAAATTGGAGTGGGAAAGTCTCGGTCTCTGCGGCTTGGCGGAGTGATGCCCGGTCGGCTTGGCGTGGTGGGCGGACCGGGTGTCAAAGAGGGGATGCGGAATGGAAAGAGCTGAGAGAGCGGGACCACCGTTGAGATCGCGCTCATTGCGTCGAAATCGATGTGTGTAATCGGAAGTGACTTCACATACTCATACAACCCCATCCCATCGACATACCCCAGCGGATCGCGCCGGGTCCAGCGGCCGGTTTCGGAGTCGAGGACGCGGTTGCGGACGTGCCACATGGCGCGGGAGGGGATGATCACGATCGGGTCGGGGGCGGCGTTGGCGGTGAGGCCGCGCGACGCGAACTCCAGGCCCGGGTCGTACTCGTAGCCCGCGTAGCCGCGGCGGGAGTGGGTGCGCGACAAGAGGCCGCGGCCGGTGTTGCTCGCGTCGTCGCCCGCTGCGGCGAGGAAGGCGATGAGGTCATCGACCGTCACCTGCCCGTCGGGCGGCGTGAGTTGGTCTTGCCCGCCGCCGATGCCCGTGACGTCGGCGAGCAAGTCGGGGGTGCCGTAGGCATTGACGAAGGCGATCGTGTCGTCGGCTGTGATCTGCCCGTCGGGCGCGTAGGTCGCGCCGCCGAGGCCGGTGACATCTGCCATCGACGTGCCCCAGGGCACGCCGTACGACGAATACCGCACATGATCCACCACCGCCGGCGGCGAGTCTTCGACGGCTTCCTTCACCGTCACCACCACATCCGCACGCCAGTTCTGCAGGTAGAAGAGGCGACCATCGAAAGCGTTGTCCGAGGCCCCTGCCCAGTTCGGCGTGCCAGGGCTCGGCGTGTCGGTCGTCTCGTCCGCGTCGCGCAGCACGACCTCGTCGATGTAACTCGACCCGCCCAGACCGTCAAGACCCGCCGCGTGGTTCACGAAGAGTTCCTTGGGCGTGGTGTCGCTCCCCGGATCATACGCCCAGCCGTTCACGGCCGTGGCCAGCACGCGGAAGGACGCGAGCTGCTGCCAGCGGTCGTTGTAGATGAACCAGAGCCAGTTGTCGTGGCCCGAGCCGGTCTCGGTGGTCGTGCCGTTCTGGTCCGCGTCGTGCAGCCAGCCGATGCGGAAGCCCAGGCCGTTGTAGCGGTACTTGGCGACCAGCGCGCCCCCGGACTTCTTCTTGACCTCGACCAGGCGGCCCCAGGCGTCGTAGGTGTACGTGAAGTGCTGCCCGTCGTCGGTCTGGTTCCCGGCCTTGTCGTAGGCGAGCGTGGCCTCGGGGGTGGTGGGGTTGACGCCGGGGGTGAGGTCGCGTTCGTTGAGCTCGTTGGCGGCGGAGAACTGCCCCTCGGCGTCCAGGACGGTGCCGGCGGCGCCGTCGTCCATCCAGCGCTTGAAGCGCAGCCAGTTGCCGGTCTGGGAGAGGCTGGTCCACTCTTCCTTGCGGGATTGGCCGCTGATGGTGGAGCCCGTGAGCGTGCCCTCCTGGGCCCCGGCGACACGGTCGAGCCCGTCGATGGTGTACTTGACGTCGCGGGCGCGGAGGACCGCGTCGTCGGTGGAGAGGATGTTGCTGGCGGCGTCGTAGGCCACGGTGGTGGAATAGTACGGCGTGCCGATGCTGCCGCCCGAGTGGACGTTCCAGCGGCTGATCTTGACGCGGTCGTACTCGTCCAGCGCGTCGTAGACGGGGGTGGAGGCGTTGGTGTGCAGGCGCGAGACCATGTTGGCCTCGGGCAGGATGGTGCCGACCTTGGTGGCCAGGCCCAGGTACTCGTACTGGGCGAGGGTCTGCGAGGCCACGGGGTCGGTGACTTCGAAGACGCGCGAGAGCGAGCTGTTCACGCCGCCGGAGGTGCCGTAGCCGTAGTTGAGGGTCTGCACGGGGGACGACGCGGTGTTGTAGGTGATGGTCTGGACGGTGCGGCGGACGGCGGCGCGCTGGCCGGCGGTATTGGCGACGGCGTAGGTGTACGCGACGCGGACTTCGTCGTCGGAGCCGCTGGCGTTGATGGCGGAGTTGCGGTCCTGGACGATGGCGGAGACGTTGCCCCAGCCGTCGTACTCGTATTGGAGCTGGTCGAGGACCACAGTTGAAAGACCGACTGTGCCATACTGAGTGACTGTGCTCACCTGTCCACGGTCGGTATACGCGAGATCCACGTACTCGACGGCACCATTGATGCCGGTGCCGGGAGTGGCCGTGTCGCGGGTGCGGCGGCCGGCGGTGTCGTAGGTGTAGGTGTGCACCGTGCCGTTCTGGTCGGTGGTGGTCTTGAGCTCGCCCAGGAGGGTGTAGGTGTAGGTGACGGTGCGGTCGGCCGCGGCCTGGCTGGTGGACTGATGGGGGTAGATGACCGAAGCGAGCAGGTCGTTGGAGTTGAGCCCCGAGCCGGCCCCGGTGGCGACGCCGTAGGTGTACTCGGTGACCTGGTCGTCGTCGTTCATCGATCCGCTGCCGGCGATATTGACGGAGCCGTCGCCGTTGACATCGACCCACATCTTCTTGAGGCGCTGCTTGTCGTACTCGTAGCGGGTGTAGACCTTGTTGTCGCGGTTGGCAGCGCCGACAGAGCCGGTGTCGTTGCGGATGACGGCGGTGCGGCGGCGAGCGGCGTCGAACTGGGTGGTGGTCTTGGTGCCCTTGGGGTCCAGCACGGATTTCACGTTCCCCGCGTCGTCGTATTGCGACTCGCTCACCAGCGCCCCGGTGGTGGGCACGGAGGCGTAGGTGGTCCCGGTCGCCCGGCTGTACGTCGAGCCCGAGTTGGTGCCGATCTGGGCGACGTGCGTCTGGCGGCCCAGCTCGTCATACCACATGGCGGTGATCTGCGTGCGGCCCGTGCTGGGCTGCGTCGCGGCGTACTCGCTGATCGAGGTCTCCAGTTCCCCGGTACCCGTGGAGTTGTGGTGGCGGCGGATCGAGACCGACATCATCGGCAGGCCGCTGTCGTGGATGTTGTCGTACACCGTGCGCGACTCCTCGACGACGGTGTCGCCGCTGAGGCTTGAGGCGTCGGCGTAGGTCGAGTCGTTGTGCTTGGCGAGCACGAAAGAGCGCGTGGGGCGACCGATGCGGTCGTAGAAGGTCTTGGTGATCTCCTCGCCGTCGGTCTTGATGCGGCGGCCGGCGGCGTCGTACCAGTACTCGCTGGTGAGTGTGGAGATCGGCGAGCCGTTGCTCTGGTTGATCTCGGAGCGCGAGGTCTGGTAGACCTGGCCGCGCTCGTCATAGGCGGTCTCGCTCAGCGCCACACGGGCCGTGGCCGTGGTGGGCACGCTGGAGGGACCGAAGCCCGAGGCCGAGCTGTACTGCGCGACGGCGGTCGGGCGGTCGAGGTTGTCGTAGGCGTAGACCGAGTGCGGGGCCTGGGGGTTCTGCTGCGCGATCAGCCGGCCGCGGTAGTCGTACGAGAACGTGGTCGTGCGGGGCGTGCCCCCCGGGTCGAGCGACCGGCTGGTCGCCCGGCCGTTGAGGTCGTAAGTGGTAGAACTGGTCTGTGCCAGGGCGCTGGTGTTGACGCCGATCTTGGTCGCCGAGGGCCAGCCGCGGCTGTCGTAGTCGGTGCGGGTGATGGTGCCGGCGGGGCTGGTGGTGTCAGTGAGCCGGCCCATCCCGTCGTAGGCGTAGGTCGCCTCGTCATACTGCGAAGTGGTGGCGCCCGAGAGCGAGCCGACGTGCGCGACCATCACCCGGCTGGCGGTCACAAGCGCCCCGGGCTTGTCGTAGATCGTCCGGACGCCGCCGTGGAGGTTGACGCCGCCTGAGCCCAGGATCGACGAGGAGATCGCCGAGATCGGGTCGGCGCTGGCGGTGCTGATCCAGGTGGTCGGGTCGGTCGTGGTGCCCGAGCTCGGCAACGCGAGGGTGCCAGAGAACTCCGTCCCGCCGGCGAGGTTGCTCACGCGGTAGGCGGTGGGGCCTTTGTACACCAGCGTCGGCGTGGCCGCCTCGCTCGGGATGCTCAGCGTGACGGGGCGGCCGTCGCTGAGCCGCGTGTACGTCATCCGGCTGGTGCGCGTGCCGCCCGGGGCCGGCGCGGTGACCGTGACCACGCGGCTCTGGCGGTCGTAGGTGATGTCGGTCTTGATGTGTAGCGGCGTGCCGCTGCTCGACAGCGACCAGATGCTGGCGGCATCGCCGGATGCGATGTCTCCGGAAGACGTGTCCACGTCCTGGATGCGGCGATCAACGCGGCCGAAGGCGTCCTGACGCTGGTAGGAAATGGTCCCGACCGGGTCCTTCACGAAGGCCGTGCTGCCGTCGGTGCGCAGATAGCGTGTCGTGGTCGGCCTGTCACCGTCGCCGTTGTTGGCGGCGCTGACCGCGGGCTGCTTCACGGTGACACTCTTGTGCGTCACGAAGCCCGGTGAGGTGTCGGTGGCGCTGTGCCAGGTGTACTCGTAGTCGGTGGTGATGGCGGTGCCGTCGGGATAGACCGACGAGGTCGCCACGAAGGGCGAGGCGATGTGGGTGCTCGCGCCGCCCACCGGAAGCAGGTTGCGGAGCGTGTAGGTGGTGTCGCTGACCAGGGTGGCGGTTCCGCTGGTCCCGTCCTTGTACGAGATCGACGAGGGCAGGCCCGCGGCGTCGCCCGAGGCTACGCGAACGAGTTCCGTGATCATGCCCGTGGTCGCCGGTGCCCACGTGTCGTTGGTGGCGTTGTAGTTGACCGCGAGGGGAGAATACCGCTTCAAGATCTGCCCGTCAGCGTTGCGCTCCAGGGTCTCCGCCCACACCGTGGGCGAGGTTCCCGAGGTCTTGCGGACGTGGCCGATGACCTGGCCCACCTCGTCAAAGGTGACCATGTGGATGAGACCGTCGGGCTGCGTGATCGTGGTGCGGTACCCCGCGTTTGGCCAGCCAGCGTTATAGATGGTGTTGCTCTGGACTGTGGTGTTCGGCTTGGCGTAAGCGAAGGTGTGCGTTCCGGTGGTGCCTCCGCCGCTGCAGCCGCAGCGGCCGGAGAAGTTCGCGGTGACAATCAGACTGTTGCTGTATTCAAAGTACGACTCTGTGTAGGGCTTGAGATCGTTGTCCGAGGCGCTGTCGATGGCTGTGGTCTGCTCGGACTCCCAGCGGCGAACGCCCTCGTTCCCCACGACCAGCCGCACGGCCTTGTTCGTTCCGCTCGCGGTGATGTAGCGGTAGTAGGTCTTGCGGATGAGATCGGTACCTGATGGGCTCAAGGGACTGGTCACCGTCACCAGCTTCAAGTCACCCTCGTTGCCGTTCGAGGAGCCCGAGCCGTAGTACTCATACTCAACCTGCTCGACGAGCGTCCACGTACTCGACACCAGTTGCTGAGCCTCAACCTTGATCAACCGCTTCACGCCGCCGATCGTGCTGGCCGAGTAGGTGTACGTGTACTTGCGCCCCGAAGCGTCGAAGGCTACGTTGGGGGAGCCGTCAGATTTGTACCCCGTGCTGATGACATCCGTCGCGGTGGTGCTGCCGAAATACGCGATCTGGCCGGCGGTGTCTTCAACCTTCCAGAAGTAGAGGTTGCCGCCGACCTCACGCAAGAACGTCATCTTGTTGCCGCGTTGATCGGTGTACTCAAAGAAGTCGAGGTCTGGGTTAGGAGCCGTATCCGTCCACTTCCGCACTACGCCCGCAGCTCCGTTGCGACCCTTGTAGAGCGAGGCTCCTGTTCCAGTCTGAACAAACTCCAGGTACCGATCTGCACCCAGCATGAGCCGCAGAACATCGCGATCGTTGCTTCCTTCCTTGATCCCGCACGCACCGGTTCCTTCGTGGAGCACCGGGGTAGACCCTTGGAACCACCCTTTGCCCTGGTACCCGTTCGCATCTTCGGTCGGGTTGTACGTCCGAACGATCTGGAAGCTCGGCCCGAGGGTCGGCGGGGCCATGTCGACTACGGTGGCCGAGTACTGCCCCGAGATCAGATTGACCGAGTTGAGCACAATCGACAGATCGCAGGTTCCCGGCTCGAAAGGATTGCCTGCAACAAACATCCCAAAGGGGACCGCGTGCCTCAGTGTTCCATCGAGATTGACCGCGCGATCGGTGTACGTCGGCTTGATTCCCTGCCCCGCAAATGAAGAGCAGGGCGCTGTGGTTAGCAGCTCGCCAGAAGTCTGCAGGATCGGCCCAGTACTACCCCCGGCCCGCATCGCTAAACCCGACACCGCCGCAGCGGCCACCAGCGGATACGCGCAGTTACGGAACATCGTGGTTCTCCTGCAGAGGGCGTGAACTTACCGTCCCGCGACTGGTGTTGCAAGGGGTAGTTGACAAAATGTGTAGAATTGTGTCCTAGGTACGGCTAGGCGAGCAAGGTCGGTGCAATCCGTTCGCAACTGTGCAACAGGCTGTTGCATCGCGGCGTAGAAGTCGGTATCTTTCGCGCAACTCGCCGTGGAGATTCGTCATGAACCGCATGCTTGTCTTGGCCCCACTCACCGTGATCGGAATGGGGATTCTCATCGTCTCCGGGGTGAATACCGGGGCGAGCATCGCCTCCGCGAACGGTTCCTCCGCGCGACCCGCTCGTGAGACCAACGCCGTCGCCGAAGTCGTCGCGATGCTGCGCCGCGTGGGCATCACGCCCGAGACGCTGGCCGCCGCGGGCGTCAGCCCACAGCAGGCCGACGCCATTCTCGTTCTGGCCCGAGCTCAAATGCCGCTGGAAGTGCGCCGCGATGTACTTCGGTACGACACGGAGGTCGCCGCCGCGAAGCGCACGGGTACAACGGCGGTGGGAGCTCAGGTCGCAAGGGACTCCATTCTGGAGAGCGTGTACGCGTCGGTGTCCGGGCTGTTGAGCCCCGACCAGCAGGCGGCTCTGCAGCACCTCAAGGCCAACCGGCACTGGGAAGTCCCCACGGAGTACAAGGTGCTGCAACTGTCCCAGGCGCAGTGGATCGCTCTGCGCCAAGCGATCCCGGGTTCTGTTCCACAGCCGGATGTCGCTCCTGATGCCCTGTCTCCAGAACCTGCTGCCGCGACAGCCACCACTGCCCCGTCCGCGCTGCAAGAACTCGGGCTGGAAACCCCCGCGGTTCAGGCCGCTCGTTCGGGACTCGCCAATCGCGCCGAGATCGAGTCCCGCTGGCGGGCCGCGATGACGCACTGACATTGCCCCTATGTCGAGCGGCTGCAGACGCATGAGGCGTGACCGCACGCATCCTTCGGTGGATAGCCGGTGGATGAAGGTGGCGATTACCCGCCTCGTGCGCGAAGAGTTCTTAACGCAGTCTCATCGGCTCTGCCCCGCGAAGCCCGGGGCGGGCTGACCCGTCGGCGGGCCGCGCGGCTGGCGGTGCGGCGCTGCCGTCGTGCCAAGCGCGGTGAAGGAACCGATGCGTGCGGGATGATGCGTGTGCAGTGCACGCACTGGCCATTGATGACCGCCCGCCTTGAGGGTTTGGCCGATGGATGTCCGCGAGCGGGCGTGGGCCCCCGCTGCAACACCGCGCGCGAAGAGGTCGCCGCTACGGCCTGTCACTTCTCTCGCTTAACCGCTGGCACCGCCCGGCCAGCCGCCGGGTGGGGTGGGAGCTGTCGGAGTAGCCGCCGGTTCCTGCGACGGCGGCCACTCCGAAAGCCTGCCGAGTCCGTGTGGGGCCTGACCGGAGTGAAGCCCGCCCTAAGTCACGGGAGCGAAGCGTGAACATCCTTCTTTCACAGTTGTCGGGCTCGAAGAGCAACCCACGCAAGGTCAAGGCCGGGCGGGAGGCCCATCAGCGGTTGGTGGCGTCGATCAAGTCGCACGGGCTCATCGAGCCGCTGGTGGTGCAGAAGACCGGCGAGGAGTCGTACACGGTGATCGCGGGTCACCGGCGGCTGGCGGCCCTGCGGGAGGTGCATCGCGGCGAGGACGCCAAGGTGCCGTGCATCGTGCGGTCGGTGGATGACCCGGATGAGGTGCTCTCGCTGAGCCTCGCGGAGAACTTCGTCCGTGAGGCCATGCACCCGCTGGACGAGGCGGTGTGCTTCGCCACACTGGCCCGCGAGCAGGGTCAGGAAGCGGGCGAGATCGCCCGCTCCTTCGGCGTCAGCGAGACCTACGTGCGGCAGCGGATGAAGTTGGCGGGGTTGTGCCCGCCGGTGAAAAAGGCCCTGCGGGAGAACCGCGTCACGCTGGCGGTGGCGGAGGCGTTCTGTGCCGTGCCGGTCGAGCGTCAGGCAAAACTGTGGGCTGAACTGAGCGGCCAGCCGCGAGACGCCAAGCAGGTGCGGGCGATGATCGAGCATGACTGGATCGACGCGACGCACGCCCTCTTCGACGTGAGCACGCTTGAGCCCTCGGCGGTGAGCCAAGACCTCTTCGGCGGCAGCGTGCTGGTCGAGCGGTCGGTGTTCATGCGGCAACAAGCCGAAGGGCGTCTGTACGACGCTTTCCACGCCCTCGACCAGATCGGCTGGCTGGTGGAAGCCCCCGAAGACGAAGCCCACAAAGTGCTCGCAGCCCAGTATCTACGGGCGGTCGATGACAAACGCACCGCCCTGATCGTCTCCCCGACACACTCGGAGGGCCGCAAGGTCACCGACCTCATCCGCCAGGAACTCAGGCAGCGCGGTGTGCTCAAGAATGAGCGGTTGGTCTCGACGCTCCACCGCATCGACCTGCTCGCCGCAGAGATGACACTGCCCAACACCTACCGGCCCGGCTGGGTGATCGAAGTCACGAAGAACACCGACGAGCTCAGGAAAGGTGATCGGCTTCGGGTGAGTGAGGTGAGTGGGCGGGACGTGATGGCCACCGACCGAAGCGGCACGACGCACCACCTGGACGTGGCCAAGCTCTCCGGCCACATCGCCGTGTACGACCCGGCCATTCTCCCGGTCGCCGAGGGCGACCGCATCCGCATCACGCGCAACGGCAAGGACCTGCACGGTCGCAGCCTCCACAACGGCACGCTTCACACCGTGCAAGGCTTCACGACCAAGGGTGACATCCGCCTCAAGGGCGGAGCGGTCTTGGATCGCGACTACGCGCACTTCACCGCGGGCTACGTGACCACGAGCTACTCAGCCCAGTCCAAGACCGTTGACCGGGTCTTCATCCCGGAGACCGAAGAGAGCTTCTCGGCCGCCAACCGCGAGCAGATCTACGTCTCGGTCAGCCGCGGCCGACGCTCGCCGTTCATCGTCACCACCGACAAGCAGGCCCTCTTCGAGGCGGTGCAGGCCACCAGCCAGCGGATGGCGGCGTTGGACCTGCAGTGGGGCGATGCATCGCGCCCGCTAGATAAGACACCAGAGAAGGCCACAGCGACTGAGCCGGCGGCGGTCCCGACGCGAGACGATTCTGACCAATGGGCCAGTCGTCTGCTGGGCGAACTGCACATCCCGCCGCCGTCCGCGGGGCGAAGCCAGGAACGCGGCCGGTGCTTGTCGCCGGATGTACCGGCTACTTGAATCAGACTGACGCCAGATGCCATGTGAAGGCAGCCGACAGTCCGACCTATGACAGCAAGATCAATTCGATCAGGCGTGGGAGTGAGAGAGACACGCTCGGAAGAGTCACGCTTCAAGGCGTTGCCCGCTTGCCGAAGCGGACAACAGCCAACTGCCCATCTCCCTGCTCCAACTCCCGTGCATAGTCGAAGCACAAATAATGCGAAACCAGGCGCGAGCGGTGCGCATTGATGCCTTCTCTCTCTACCTCGGACATGTAGTCCGATGAACCACACACAGGAGCCTGACCATGTTCCGCAAGACCGCCCCGTTCGTCACTGACTTCCCCAACACCATCTCCAACCTCTCGTTCTTCAAGAGGCAACTGCTGGCTCTGCAGCGGAGGACGGGGTTCAAGTTCTTCATCGACACTGACCGATTCTTCTTCGACCATGCCCGTCAGTTCGCTGTCGTGTACTTCCGCTGCTTCCGCGGAGAGACCCAGATGTTCGACAGCTGCTTCGTCGGGCACTTCAAGCCTTCGCAGGACTTCACCAAGGCGAAGTTTGTCGGCTTTAGCCAGTTCGCCGGCGGCTTCTTCCCTGGATCATTCGAGAGCGCGATGCTCGACCTGTTCTTCATGCCCACTCGGCAGCAGAAGCCCCGCCGAGCGGCGTGATGCCTTCCCTCCGGAGCATGGCTCGCACCGCGGGCACGGGGATCGTCCGGCCCCCGTGCCCGCGGTGCAAAGCGGCTGCAAGCATGCCTCGCACGGGAGTGCGTACTCGCAAAGTCACTCGTATGATGTTGCTTGGACTCTCACAGTTATCGTGCAGCTATGCACGCTCTGTGCATGCGAAGCACTGGCAGCGGGGGTTCTCACGCCCGACGCCGAGGACGACACCTCGCGATTCAACGCACTGCATCGACTGCCTAGAGCGCCGAAGGGTGCACTAGGCATTTCCGTCACCCGTATCCCGCCTTGCATGTCGCAAGGTCCCGATGCGGGCACTTAAGGGAGGCGTACCCATGGACCGTGCCAGCGCAACACATGATCATCTGCTCAAGATTCTCGGAAGGCGCCTGCAACAGTACGTACCGGCGATCTACTCGCGTCCAATCGAGCGTCCGCTGGTCGAAGGATCTGCGTTCCGCTTTAACGCCACCGGCTGCATCGACCGCCCTCTGGAAGTGTTCAACGCCATCATGAGCGGGCTGCTCTCCGAAGACGAAATGGAGGCGATCTGCCTTCATCGCATGGTGTGTTGGAAGTGCAATGAGACATTCGCCGCGTATCGCCTGCGGTTCAACCAGCGAGCCTTGCGCCGAGCACGCCAGCGTC
The DNA here is from genome assembly GCA_022843545.1 of Phycisphaerales bacterium. GTDB lineage: Bacteria > Planctomycetota > Phycisphaerae > Phycisphaerales > UBA1924 > JALHNL01. The sequence continues at coordinate 62,272 of JALHNL010000006.1, forward strand.
GTCAGCAGCGCAACTCTAAGCCGAGCGATGAAGGCTCATTTGCCGACAAAATGACCCGCTTTGCGGCTCGCTGCTGAGCCTACCGCACGCCTCGGATGCGATTCATCGCATCCGAGAAAGCGCCGTCGGTTATCTCGTCGGCGATTTCCCTGCGGACTTCATGTCTCATGGTCTCTCGCAGCGCATCAAGCACGCAGCACTCGAGTCGCTGCACAGTAGCGCTCTCTTGCACAAGAGCACCCAGCCGAGATGAGAGATCGGCCCGCCAGCTAGGTCTCGCATCCTCGGGGAGCACTCTTGCGAGAAACTCGATCAGGCTCTCATCAAGGCGGCCGTCGATGACAATGGCCACAGCACGCTTGCTCTCTCTGTTGTTGAATTTCATTGAGACATTCACAGTCACTCTCCGTGATTTGTCAAGTCATAAATGATTGGGTCGAACTCCGCAGACAGATAGCTCCTGCAATACAGATTTTATGCACACGAGCTCGCTATGGGCACGGTCCACTAATCTCTGGAGTTCGTTCAGACTGGCTTGACGCTGTGCCTGGCCGGACGGCAGGCGATAACAATTCGGATTGCCCGCCTGCTCCTCGATCACCTCACTACAACTGTTGCTCATCTGATGAAGCAAGTTTCGAACCGTGTCAAACTGCACGGCACTACCGATGTCATCGTGTCGGGACATCCACTGCCGAATGTCGTTTGTTGAAATCCAGCCGTCAGGCCTCGGAGTTGAAGAACCAGAACGGGGTCTGCGCGGGACGTGTGGCGAAGGGAGCTTGACTTCGGGGTCCGGGTAACCAGTTGGTCGCTGAACAAAGGTGTTGGGTTGCGTACTTTCAGAAGATTTTCCATTGGTTAAAATATGAATGCTGCTCAAAGCTACGAATCTAGACATAGCAAATCGCGTATCGGGCATGCACATGGCCTCCGGTGAATTCGGATCGCGTAGCCGTGACCGTACCAGATGCCCCGGGGCGACGTATCCCTTGGACGGGCTACCCACAACATTTGCTCAATCTGAGTGCCGAGAAAGGAGCGGTGTGCTCCTTGACGGCCCGCAGGACCGGGATACGTTAGGGGGCGGAACGCTTCGCCATGCCGCATCCGTGCGTGCAGAGTTGCCCGGGACTCACTACGCCCCCGTAGAGAACGGGCGCGATTGGCGGGAGTCTTGCGGGGGCTGCTTGGTGGCACCAAGTTCGACTCATCGGTCGCGCGGCGAGCGGCGTGATATGGGTGCCGATCAAGGACGCACTCTGACTGAAGCAGATGTTGAACGGAAGTCCGCGGTCCGCAGCCCCGTGTGTCGCGCGTGAGAATGGGATTGCGATCTTCTTTCACAAACCCGAGGCTTGTCTGCTTGCCGTCCAGCTCGCGGTGGCCTTCGTCCCAGGCTTGATGTCTCAAGGCAGATGGGCAATCGCCGTGAGCGATCTCCGGCGGCACCGGCCGGGACAGGAACAGTCATGGCCTTTCTTCTGCTTCAAGTGAATCCCCGAACGCGTCCAGCCGAGATCGAAGGCGCGCCTTGATCCCCTGAATCACATCCTTGGTCAGGCCCGTCGCGAGCGCAATCTGTCTTTCGGTGAGTTCCTCGCAGAGCCACCATCGCAGCACCATTTGTTCCGTGTCCGTCAGACGAGCGAGAACCTTTGCGACGAAGTCCTCCTCAGCCACGGGCGGGGCACAATTCGGCTGAATGCTGCGCGCCGCCTCGAAGATGCGACGACGCCGATCACTATGCGTCTTGCTCTCGCGCTGGGCGACCGACTCGATAGCTTCGTAGAGATAGGCGACGAGGGCATTGGCGGGGTGCTCTGCGTCCTTGAACATCGCGTACAGATCGATGATGTCTCGAACTAGTCCTTGCCGGGTGTAGCGACGTCGGAGCAGGGTCGGTCGTCCGTCGATCACGCCCGCTGCGACACGGCGAAGAAGCCACTCGAACAAGACGCCGGACTCGACCGCGTGCCGGCGAGCGATCCCGTTGATGAGCGGCGTCATCGCAGTAAGCAACACGTCAAGGGCCGCTTGCGCGCCCCTCGTGCTTGTGGATGCGCCGTAAAAGTCACTGGTGGAAAAGTAATTGGCGTTCATGCGCACTTGCTCCCAAAAAGGAAGATGCGGATGCGGTAGATGACCTGGTTCGCCAGCGAGCGTGAGGTGAGCCCGTGAGCTCGGTCGGCCACAAAGTTGAGTGCAGCCTCGGCCAGGTGCCGTGCGATCAGGCGGTTTGCAGCGACGGCACCGAGCGGCAATGCGCTGATAAAGCTATCGATCAGCAACTCGGCATCACTGAGATCATCCTGGCGAGTCCGAATCGGGGGCCAGCCGATGTCCGCTCTCAACGCCCTCTCCACCTGCGTCTGCGCGATGAGCCTCATCGCGATCAAGCCGTCATTGCGCTCGGCGTCTATCGAGCTCAGCCGCACGCGGAGGTCGCGGTCGGCTACGGTTGCGATGTACAACTCCTCGACCGGGATGTAGACGGCCATGCGCGCCAGAGTCTGGCGTGCCGCGTGCTCGATCAAGCGCTCGACAATGCGGCAGGCTCGAGCGTTGGTAATCGCCCTTAGTGCTTGGCCTTCCGCGGTCTTCGGACTCCAGGCGGCGCCACGAACCATCATCTCGGTCAGCTGCACGCCGGTGCAAGAGAAGATCGTGCGCATGCGTTCTCCCAGTGCTCGGATCGCCTGTACAAGAGGGCGTTCAGCGGCGCGTGCCGCGCCGCTTGAAGTCAATCAGGGTCACGATTTGCCAAGACTCACTCGATGCCGCATCGAGGTGTTCAGCAGGGCGATTCGAGTCAGCCTCACTGCTCGTTCCGTGCAGTGCGCGTAGTCGCTTCCACACCGAAGTGGACACGTGTCGTATCAGAAGTCCGCACGCGATCTGCACGAATGCAGCACGCTGCGCGCGACTGATGAACGAGTCGCTGTCCTGCTAACAAGAGCGACATCTGCAAGTACTGTGCTGCAAGAACCCCGCGTTCATGCTCCGCCATCAATAGATACGTGCCATACCCGATCAGAGATTCGGCAGCGAGCCATTGCCGGCGGTCTTGGGTTTGCGTCTCGGCGGCCGCTTATCCAATGGAATGACTCCGACGATTCGAGTGCTACCGAGTCTCCCTTGTGTGCCCCGGTGCTTGGTACCAAACCGCACGTAGAGCCCACCTCGCCGTGGGCGGGTAGGTGGAATTGCCAGGAGGCCGGTGTCGCCGGTTTCGAGCACCAATCGAAGGCCGAGGTAGCGCAGAGTCGAGTTCACTCGGTCTACGAAAAATCGGGGGTTCTTTGGCTGTGCCTTGATGGCACCCAGCAGTTTGCTCAGTCTGTTTATCTCACGGCGGCGAGCTCTGGGCACGGGGGCCAGGCGATCCGCCAGCTTGAGGATTTCAATTTCAGGGTTGGTATTGGTACGCATACGAACCAATAAACCCCGAACGAGGCATTGGCGCAAGTAATTTCTGATCAGGTCCCATGCTGAGCGCTCGCTTTGTTGGCACCTCGAACACGGTCCGCTCCTTGGAGGCGCAGACTGCTCGCCAGCCGAACAGCCCTGTTCACGCTGTTCGGCTGTTCGTAACCGTCTCGTTTCGGCGCCTAGGCACCCCACCCCTACCCCCTGACAAGGTGTTCCGAGCCGTTTTGGTGGCGTCCAGACGCTCGCAATCACGCGCGGCAGGGCCGCTATCGATCCACCGGCGTCCATGGCCCAGCTTCCTTCGGCTGGTCCGTGGCCGATTCCGAATCAGAACCCACACGCCCACCCGGTCTGCGCGGCCACCCTGGGAGAGTTGGCCGCGGGCCAGGACCATCGAGGTCCTGAATCAAGTGACCAGGATGCACTGGGGGGCATTGCGGGAGTAGGAGGTTGATGACTGGATATCAGGGGTGTCAAACGGATCGAGCGTGCAGTGATGCCGAGCCGAACGGTGGCACGCTCGACGGGAAACACAGAGCAGCAAGATGCAAAAGGGAGGCAAGGCCAACCGCGGCATCCAGGCTGCGATCAAGCACTGAATTGCTGACGAACTGCGGTGCGTGCGAAGGCCACCTGTGCGGCAGCACGAGGATCTACCAGCGGTAGCGGCTGCCGAATCGAGCAGAGCGGATGCCCGTTCATCACGGAGCGGGCGCTGCGGGAGGTGGCGGTGGCGGCGGTGGTGGCTGGCTGGCCACGAAGTTCTCCAAGGCTGTACGGACAGCCTGAACGTCGTTGATGACGAGTGGTTGGGCCGCGCCTTCAGCGGGGACGATCAGGCGTGGGATGCCGGAGTTGGTCGCGTCGGCACCGGTTTGGAGGAGACGCATGAAGCGTAGAACAGTGGCATTCATCAAGGTAGGGACAACATAGTAGTTTCCGGGCTTCAGTTTGGCCTGAGACTTGTCTAGCCTCGCCGCGACAAGCGACGCATTCAAGGCCAGGTAGCCGGCGTTTATGCCATCAGTGGAAATAACGCTCAGAAAGCGGGCCCGGTCTCCGTCTGCAAATGCGATCCCGGCCTCCGCTGCACGGATATCGACAAGGCCGGAGCCATATATGCTGGTTAGTGTAATGGTACCCGCGTCGGAATCGCTCGCGTAAGGAGGCAGCGCGAACACGCCGAAGTTCTGCCTGTTGCTGGCGCCGAGAATAATCGACTCGCCGCGTGGCACTCCTCCAACCACCGCCACGCCCTGCGCGTTCGTCGGACGTGTTGATCCAGTAGTTGCGGAACTCATCGCATCGCCGATAAGCATGCGAGGAGCCGGAGTACCATCGAGCATCACTCGCACCGTCACTGACACTGCGGGCTTGGCTTCGATAGTCAGCGCGT
>JALHNL010000007.1 GCA_022843545.1 Phycisphaerales bacterium
TCTTCGTCGCTGCCGCCGATCTCGCCGATGAGCAGCACGGCGTGGGTGTCCTTGTCCTGGGCGAAGAGCTTGAGCGTGTCCAGGTGCGAGAGCCCGCGGACGGGGTCGCCGCCGATGCCCACGCAACTGCTCTGGGCCAGGCCCAGGTTGCTGGTCTGCCACACCGCCTCGTACGTCAGCGTGCCGGAGCGCGAGACGATGCCCACGGCCTTGCCCAGTTTGGACTGGCTGACGTGCGTGTGGATGTAGCCGGGCATGATGCCGATCTTGCAGCCCGCGCTGGTGTACACGTCGCCCGGACCCGTGCCGCCGCCGGTCTTGGGGCCGGGGGTGATCACGCCCGGGCAGTTGGGCCCGATGAGGGTGATGCCGGCGCCCGCCGCGTTTAGCGCGTCCAGCGCAGCCCGGACCTTCACCATGTCCTGCACCGGCACGCCCTCGGTGATCGCGCAGATCACCTTGATCCCCGCGTCCGCCGCCTCCAGGACCGCATCGCCCGCAAAGGGCGGGGGCACGAAGATCATGGTCGCGGTCGCGCCGGTGGCCTTCACGGCGGCGTGCACCGTGTCGAAGATCGGCAGGCCGTTCTCGTCCTTGGTGCCGCCCTTGCCCGGGGTCACCCCTCCCACCAGTTTGGTGCCGTAGTGCAGGCAGCCCCTGGTGTGCTGAGCGCCGTACGCGCCGGTGATGCCCTGGCAGAGAACTTTGGTCGAGGAGTCAACGAGAATGGCCATAGGCGGGGAGGGTAGCGGGGGCGGCGTGGGCCGGTTGTGCCCCCGGCGGGCAGGCCTCACAACCAGACGCCAAACGTGAAATCGAGGTGAACGGCACGTGATTCTCGGCCTAGGCACTTGTTCGTACCCGTATCCCGAGGTAGGCTGACTCCGCCCACCCGCCGCGACCGCGGCCCTAACCCGAGGAGAGAGAGATGCGCTTCGCCACGGCCTCCGTCCGCGCCGGCTCCGCCGCGCTGGTCCTGTTCGTGCTCGCCGGAACCGCGGCGGGCCAGGACGTGCTGACCAACGGCGACGCTCCTTTCGCGTGGCAGAATCCGTACGCACCGGCCAACACGAACCCCGCCGACCGCATCAACCAGGGCAACGTGACCAATGCGCAGGTAGTCCGCCAATCGCGCGACACGGCCAACAAGGTGCTGGTGCTCTGGGGGCGTGCCACCGTTACCGAAGACGGCAACGCCGTTCGCGATCGCTTCAACTTCACGATGGGCGGCACGCAGGAGTTCGAGGTGCGCGCCGGCGGCGGCAATCTGTGGGCTCCGCTCTGGCTCAACGGACGCATCAACTTCTTCCAGAACCCCGCCGCGCCCAACGCCAACTTCGCCGTCGGCTCCATGCGCGCCGAGATCGAGTTCAAGATCTGGGACGGCACCAACTACGTCTCGCGCGCCGCGGGCGCGGGCGGGCCGATCCGCGCGAGCCTCGACTACAACCGCGACGCGCAGGTCAACCCCGCGGGTGGCGACACCGATCAGTACCGCATGCTCCGCTTCGACGGCGCGGCCGCTGGTCGCTATCGCCTGGACGTGACCTACACCTTCAGCGGCGAGGCGGACGCGGGGTTCGCGCGTCAATCCGACAACGGTTCCGGCGTAACGGCGGGCGCGTACTTCCAGAACGCCAGCGACCTGACCAGCGGCGTGATGACCGCCCTGGGCTACGCCCCCTCGGCCGCCCTGCCCAACAGCCGCGCACGCGTCACCGCGCCGCAGGCCCGGGCCGACTTCGGCGTCGACGGTTCGGGCGTCTCCATCGCGGTCATGGAGATCGGGCGCGTCATCGACACGCACGACGCCTTCGCCGGGGGCAAGGTGACGCAGCTCCGCCAGCGGCTCGATCAGCCCGCGGGGGACGTGCCGCTGCCCGGCGGTGGGACCGAGCGTCGCGCCGACGGACGCACCGAGCACACCACCGCCGTCGCCGGCATCGCCGCCGGTGCGGCGGGCGATTCCTCTCAGCGCGGCGTGGCGCCCGGCGCGGACATCATCTCCGCGCCGCTGGCGGCCTATGCGTCGTCAACGGACATGTTCGACGCCCTGGCCGGCTCGGGCGCGCGGATCATGAACATGAGCGCCCGCTTCGGCACCCTCACCACGCAGCACGTTGACGCGCACCTGAACACCGACCCGCGGTTCCTGTTCGTCAAGAGCGCGGGCAACGCCGGCGCGCCCGTCGGGGGCGGCAACACCATCTCCAACCCCGGCATGACCTACAACGGCATCGTCGTCGGCGCCCTCAACCAGCAGGCGAACGCCCGCGCCACCTTCTCCGCCTTCAACAACGGCGCCGCTGGCCTCCGCAAGCCCGACATCGTCGCCCCCGGCGACTACATCACCGCCCCAGTCTCGATCGATGTCAACAGCGACGGCAACGTCAACGACTTCGACCAGCGCTTCACGGGCGTGGGCGCACGCTACCACGACTCGGAGGTCAACATCGGCGGCACCTCCGGCACCTCCTTCGCCACGCCCCACGTCTCGGGCGCCGCCGCCCTCATGATGGAGTACCGCGACAACAAGGTCACCGCGGGCGACTGGGATGTGAACAGCGACGACTCACGCGTCATCAAGGCCGTCATGATGAACACCGCCCGGCGCGACGGCATCGGGGGATGGGGGCAGGTGGGCGAAAACGTCGGCTCGCAATCCGGCGTCGTCATCCGCGAATCGCTGGACCGCGAGGTCGGCTCGGGCCTGCTCGACACCCGCGCCGCCATGCGCAACTACGCCGCCGGCGAAGTCCGCCTCGCCGACAACAACAATCAGCAGCATGTGAACATCTCCGTCCCCGCGGCGCAGGGCGGCGGACGCCGCGCCCAGATGTGGGACCTTGAGCGCGTGGCGGGTGCGCAGGCCGGCCCGCCCTCTGGCTCTTCGCTCGAAGGCACCGTCAACTACTTGCTGGGCGCGCAGCTGAGCATCTCCCAGATCGCCGAGACCGGGCAGTTCATCGGCACCATGGGCCCGGGCTTCTCCTTCCTCCGCGCCGCGCTCACCTGGCACCGCACCGTCATCGCCGGGGCCTATGACGCGCTGCCCCAGCTTGAGATGCGCCTGTACATGGACGACGTGAGCCTCAGCAACCAGCGCGGCTTTGACCCCGCCAACCCCGCCGCCGACCGCCTCATCGCCCGCACCGAAGGCGTGGGCGAGAACGTCAAGCTCTTTGATCTCTCCAACCTCGGCGGCATCAGCCAGTCCATCAACTTCGGGACCAACATCCCCTTCATCTGGGAGCCCACCTTCTACCTGCAGGTCATCAACCTCAGCGGGGGCGGGTTCGTCGACTTCGGCCTCTCGATCACCATCCCCGCACCGGGCGCCGTCTCGATGCTGGCCGTGCTCGGCGTGCTGGCGGCGCGTCGGCGTCGCGCATGACCCGCCGCGCCCGCCCGCGATCGTCCAGGTCCTGAAACATCAGAGCCCCGGCGCACCGCGCGCCGGGGCTCTTGGTTTGGTCTCGTTGATCAGCGGCCGTCCGCGCTCACGACCGGCCGTCGGCCTTCATCCACGCCAGGATCGCGTCGGTCATGGCCCGCGACCGCTGCCCCTGCCCCACCGCCGAGAGCGAGTCGATCAGCGACTCGTGGGTTGTGAACGCGTGATCCATCGCCGGGATAGTCAGCGACTCGCCGCGGCCGGGCCGGCCGTTGCTCACGATCCGCGCGATCGCGGTGTGGGCGTCGTCGGGCACCACCCAGTCATACTCGCCGTGCACCGCCAGCGTGCGCGTGTTGACCTTTGACCACGCCTCGTCCAGGTTCACGTCCTGCAACTGGTGGAAGAACGTCACGTGCCGTCCGTACTGGCGCACGCCGTCCATCATGGGTTCCTGGAACCGCAGTTCGGGGTTGGCGGTGAAGATCTGCTCGAAGGTCTTCTTCTCCAGCAGCATCTGGGCCTGCACGCGGGCCAGCCGCTGCAGATAGCGCGTGATGTCGGCGTCATTCATGCCCTGAAGCCGGGCCTGCCGGCGCGCGTTGTCCAGCACGTACTCCATCCAGGTGACGTTGACGGTGCCATAGACGACCAGGCCGCGGATGTCGCTCCGGCCCGCCGCCATCACCGGCGCCATCACCCCGCCCATCGAGTGCCCCAGCACATACACGCGCGACTTGTCCACGTCGGGGCGCGACATCAGCGCGTCCAGCCCCACCTTGTACCCCGCCAGTTCGGTCTCAAAGTCGATGTCCCCGCAGGGCGGGCCCAGCGAGTCGCCCATGCCCGGCTTGTCCACCCGCATCGTCACCAGCCCCGCCTCCGTCAGTTGGTGCAGGATCTGCACGTCGGGCGACGGCGTGGGCAGCAGCGGGTTGTCCACGCTCTGGCACATCAGCCCCTGGATGAACAGCACCGCCGGCCTGGGCGACTGCGCGCTCGCCCCCGTGGGCACCGTCGTGATCGTCCGCAGCATGTACCCGCCCGGCGCCGTCACCGCGCCGTACTCCGCCGCGCCGCCAGGAACGGTCTCGGCGGGCTGGGGCTTGGCCGGCGCGGCGAGCTCGACGGTCTTGCCCTCGCGCTCGACGGTGATCTTGAGATCCTGCCCCGCCCGCACCGCTCGCAGCGCCGGCGCGATCTCGGCCGACGCCTTGATGGCCGTGTTTCCGATCTTCACGACCTTGTCGCCAGCCTTCAGCCCCGCGGCCTCGCCCGTGCCTTCAGGCCGAACGTCGATCACCACGCCCGTGGGCTGGAATGACGCACCCAGAAACGCCCGCCGCGCCAAACCGCCCGGCGCGGCCGCGCCCGAGGGGGCCGATTCGGCATGCACCAGGGCCGGGGTGAACGCCGCCGCCGCCAGCAGCGCGGCACGCAGAATGTGTGAACGCATGAGGGCTCCCTGCTTCTCCACCGGCCGCCACCAGATGCGCCCGCGGCGGTAACCCGTCAACCATTCCGGCTCTCACCCCCGCGCCCCTCGCCCCAGGAGGCCCCATGCTCTCCATCAGTCTTGCCCTGGCCCTCACCCTCGCGCAGCCCGCGCAGGCCAAGCCCGAAGCCCCCGCGCCGGCCGCGGCTTCGCCCGCCGCCGCCCCCTCGCCCCTGCCGCCGGGGTGGCTGGGCGAGTGGAAGGGCGAGATGACCACCGCCACGCCCTCGGGAACCTCTGGGCCCGCGGCGCGGTTCACCATGGAACTGCGCGTGAAGGAGATCACCCCCGGCGAGCGCTGGACCTGGACGATCATCTACGACGGCCCGCCCGGCCGCTCCGAGCGCCCCTACGAACTCATCGCCAAAGACGCCGCCAAGGGCGCGTTCCAGATCGACGAGAAGAACGGCATCGTCCTCGACGCCACCCTCCTGGGCGACACGCTCGCCTCGCCCTTCCAGGTGCAGGGCACGACCCTGCTCGCCGAGTATCGCCTGCGCGAGGACGCGATCGAGGTGGCCATCTGGTCATGGCGGGGCGAGCCCGTCGCCACCGGGCCCGAGGGCCTGCCGGTCAAGTCGTGGCGCGTGGGGAGCGTGCAGCGCGGGGTGCTGAAGAAGTCGCCCTCGTGAGGGCGGTCAGTTGTCTTTCCGCTCAAGCAGTGTGTACTTCGCGAAGATGTACCGTTCGGGGTTCTTCGCCTCTTCATCGCTGAACAGGCCCAGCGCGCTCCACACTCGGCGGATCGGCGCGCTGTCGTCCTCGTCAAACGCCCACACGCGGAAGCCCGCCTTCTCCAGCCGTTCGCGGTCCCACGGGCACCGCGCGTCGGCGTGCGGGATGTAGGGCTGACCCTCGGCGTTCTGCGGCGGCGCGATGTTGTAGATCAGCACCAGCCCGCCGGGCTTGAGCGCGTCGTGCAGGGCTTTGATGAAGACATCGTCTTCGACGCCCAGGTCCACGAGCATCCGCGGGTCGGCTTCTCGCTCCGGGCGCACATAGCCGCGCTTCAGCACGTTCTTGGAGATGATGAGATCAAAGTCCCCGCCCACCCCTTCCACCAGGAACTTCTCGGCGGGCCAGCGCCCGTGGTGCAGGGTGAGCGTGCCGAACTTGGCCTCGCCCGTGGACGGGTCGGCGAGCGGTATGTTCCCGGTGTCATTGGGCGCGCTGTAGAGCGCGCGGAACACCGGCTCGACCTCCACCCCATGCACCCGCGCGCCCAGCGATGCCAGCAGCCGCAAGTGCCCGATGTGCCCGTAGCCGAAGTCGAAGATCTTCGCCGTGGGCAGGTCCACCCCGTGATCCGCCGCGATCTGAAGCGCACGCGCGTAGATCAGCGGCGAGCCGTAGCCCGTCATGTAATAGAACTCGGGCTGGAAGACCCGGAAGCGGTAAAACGACTTCTCCGAGGCGGGCAGAGCCTCGTACTCGCGCGGGATCAGCGCCTGGCTGCGGTCCTGCGCCAGCCACAGCCCGCGCGGGCCCGGGTCGGGCAGCGCCTTGGTCGCGTCCAAAAACGCCAGCATCTGCGGTGAGCCCGCGAACAGCGGCCTGAGCGCCTCCGCCTCGGCCTTCAACCGGTCCACGATCGGGAACCGCGAGGGGTCCGGGATCAGCGGCGTCATGTCGACGGGCAGCACACGCTCAGCGGCGGGGGGCGGGGGAGCGGGAGCGGCTGGCGCGGGGGCCGGCTCGCCACCGTTGGCGGGAGGCTGCATCAGCGAGATCAACGAAGCAAACGCCCAGGCGCAAGCGACCATGTAAGTCTCCGAATGACCGCCTAAAGGTAGACGCCAGCCGCCTGCGCACCGAACCGCCCCACCCGACCAAACCCCTGCGCGCCGCTCCGGGCCCACGCAAACACCCGCCTTACACTTGGCTCCTATGCGCGCCATCATCACCGGTCAGATCGGCCTGGACAAGAAGCCCTACATCAACGGAGCCGCCGAGTTCGCCGGGCAGCAGGGCGAGGGCATCAGCGTCTACCACGTGGGCGACCTGATGTACAAGGAAGGCCGCGACGTCCGCCCGGGCAAGATCCTGGACCTCCCGCTGTCGCGCCTCAACTCCCTCCGCCGCGCCGCGTTCAAGGACGTCATCGCCGACTCGCGCGACCAGAAGAACATCATCGTCAACACCCACGCCACCTTCCGCTGGCGCCACGGGCTCTTCAGCGCGTTCGACTACGACCAGATCGCCGCGCTCAAGCCCGAGGTCTTCATCTGCCTCGTCGACAACATCGAGGTCGTCCACCACCGCCTCCACCAGGACCACGAAATCGACGCCACCCTCAAGGACTGCATGGTCTGGCGCGAGGAAGAGATCCTCGCCACCGAACTGCTCAGCCAGGCCGTGCCCGGCAGCCAGTTCTACATCCTCTCCCGCGGTCGCCACATCGACACCCGCCAGACCCTCTTCCGACTCGTCTGCCGACCCGGCATGCGCCGCGTCTACCCCTCCTTCCCCATGAGCCACGTCGTCGACATGCCCGACGTGCTCAAGGAGATCGACGACTTCCGCGCCGAGCTCGCCAAGCACTTCATCTGCTTCGACCCCGGCGACGTCGACGAAAAACTCCTCCTCGAGCGCGCCATCGCCGCCAGCAAGGAAAGCAAGGACTACCTCGAGGTCGCCCCCCACTCCTTCGGCGGGTCCAAGGCCGCCGGCGCCAAGCCCATCAAGGTCCGCGTCCGCGAGGTCCTCGACATCGCCGGCGACATCGACGGGCAGATCTACATGCGCGACTTCAAACTCATCGACCAGTCCGACATGATCGTCTCCCTCGTCCCCGAACTCCCCGGCCGCGACGGCAAGGACATCCCCGGCCTCTCCAGCGGCGTGGAGCGCGAACTCCAGCACGCCTGGGAGCACACCAAAGAGGTCTACGTCGTCTGGAAACCCAAGAAGCACCCCTCGCCCTTCATCACCGAAACCGCCACCAAGGTCTTCAAGAGCGTCCCCGAGGCCCTCGCCTATTTCGAACAGAAGGGCATGTTTGCGGACAAAAACCTGTTCGGGCAGTAAGGCCACGCATCACCTGAACCGGTGGTTTTCTCACCCCACCTAAGCCCTCGTTGGCCACGGGCGAGCCCCGGCGTAAACTTCTACCGAGTTTGGGGAGAGTGCCCGCACGCGGCTCGCGTGTTCACCTGCACTCCGAGGTCCTCTCGTGAACCCCAATCGCTCGCCCCGCTCGCGGCTTTGCGTCACCTTCGCCATGCTGGCTCCCCTGGGCTTCACCCCCGCCCTCAGCGCCGGCGTTTTCGATGACCCCGCCTCCAGGTTCAGCGCCTTCGGTCTGGCTTACGCCGATCTGCGCGACGACGAAGAGAATCTCTCGGACTCCGACCCTTTCCCCTTCCAGAATGTCTCGCCGAGCCACAACGATGCGCTCGGCGCGTTGGTCACGCTCAGCGCCTCCGGCGCCGCCATGGAGGCCAATTCGTTCATCGTGCTGTCCTCGACGAGCACCACCGTCACCTACGACCTCGACCTCGACGCCGAGTCCATCCGAGGCAACTTCGGCGACGGTCCGGTCACGGCGGGCCCCGGAACCGCACAGGCCATCGCCAAACTCTCGACTTCGTTTTTCATCCCGCAGGGCTTCGTGGGCGAGTGGTCGTTCAGCGACTTCTCTACCTTCGGCGAAGTCCCCTTGCGATCGATCCAACTCTTCCCGGTCGGAACCCGCGGACCTTCCGAAGGCTACGACTTCGCCTTCGACGACAACAGTGACCCCACCGACAACACGGGCATTCTCATCCCGGGCGAGTACATCATTCAGGGCGAGATCAGGCTCGAACTCGACTACAGCAATCAGGCGAACAGGAGTGACGCCGCCGGCCTGGCATTCTCCTTCACCGTCAACCTCATCCCCGGCCCGTCCGCGGCGATGCCCCTGGCGCTGGCCGGGCTCATGCTCACCCGCCGCCGGCGCACCCCCGCCCCGGCGTAACCTCTCCCCATGGCCGACACCGTTCTCGTCACCGGGGCCGCCGGGTTCATCGGGTCGCATGTCGTCGCGGCGCTGCTCTCACGCGGGCAGCGCGTCGTGGGCGTCGATAACTTCGACCCCTACTACCCCCGCGCGGCCAAAGAACGCAACCTCGCCGAGCTCCGCGCCCACCCGCGCCACGCCGACTTCGCCTTCGCCGAGGCCGACATCACCGACCCCGCCGCCATGGCCCGCCTCTTCGCCCAGCACAAGCCCGCGGGCGTCATCCACCTCGCCGCCAAGGCCGGCGTCCGCCCCAGCCTCGACAACCCCGTCGCCTACGCCCACGCCAACGTCACCGGCACCGCCGTCATACTCGAAGCCGCCCACAAGGCCGGCTGCACGCGCCTGGTCGCCGCGTCGTCCAGTTCGGTCTACGGCAACTGCCCCAAGGCGCCCTTCAGCGAGGAGTTCGACGTCAGCGAGCCCATCTCGCCCTACGCCGCCACCAAGCGCGCCTGCGAACTCATCGGCTACACCCATTGGCACGTGACGAAGATGCCCACCGGCATGCTCCGCTTCTTCACCGTCTACGGCCCGCGCCAGCGCCCCGACCTGGCCATCAGCCTCTTCCTCCGCAAGGCCGCGCGCGGCGAAGAGATCGAGGCCTTCGGCGATCCGCGCTCCAGCCGCGACTACACCTTCATCGACGACATCGTCGCCGGCGTGCTCGCGTCCTACGACCGCGTCCACGAGCGCGGCTACCGCGTCTGGAATCTCGGCAACAACAGCCCCGTCGCCCTCGCCGACCTCATCGACGCGGTGGGCAAAACCGTCGGCAAACCGGTCCGCGTCAAGGCCCTCCCCGCCCGCGTGGGCGACGTGCAGCGCACCTGGGCCGACCTCTCTCGCTCCAGTGCCGAGATCGGCTACACGCCCAAGACCTCGCTTCTGGCCGGACTCGCCAGGCAGTTTGAGTGGCTGAAGGCGACGGGACAGATCTAGGGGCCAGCCCAATGGCGAAGGATCACCCGGCCCACTGAGTGCAAGAACAGGCGAAGAACTCGATCATCTCACGACCTTCGTCGTACACATGGAATCTGATCTCTCTACTCGGGTGTTCGCTCACCTCGTCGATCACTACCCGAGCTCCGTTGAGCGCCGCAGCATCAGACACCCGTACTCTCAGATCGGCAATCGGACGAAGAACGAACGAACGCGACCGAATCCGGTCCTTCTCTCGGCAGGCGATTTCGAGGGTTGCGCCAAAGTCGCCGTTGCACGGAGACAGAGCGAAGTCCAAGCGTTGCAGCTCCCCGCTTGCCAGTTGCCGCAGGACCCAAGTCATGCTCCATCGTAGGGAAACCTGACACGCTCTAGGAGGTCCAAATCCCTCAGCATGCCAACACCGCATCCTACCGTCACTCATGCTCGAGTGGCCCTCACAGCGCATCATCGTCACCGGCGGCGCCGGCTTCCTGGGCCGGTCCATCGTCCGCGCTCTCAGCGAACGCGGCGTGCCCGACGCGCACGTCTTCATCCCCCGCTCCCGCGACTTTGACCTCACCCACCCCGCGCTCGCCGTGCGGATGTTCCGCGCCGCCGCCGACGCGCTGGGCGGCCCGCCCACCCGTGTCATCCACGCCGCCGGCTTCGTGGGTGGGCTGGGCGCCAACCGCGCCTTTCCCGCGCGCTTCTTCGCCGACAACCTGCTCATGGCGATCAACCTGCTCGACGCGGCCCGCCGCGAAGGTCTGCTCGACCGCGGGCCGGGTTCCCTGCACTTCACGCAGGTCTCCACCATGTGCGCCTACGGCGCAGACGCCCCGCTCCCCTACCGCGAGGACGACCTCTTCAAGGGCCTGCCCGACGCCGACATCGCCTCCTACGGGGTCGCCAAACTCGCGATCCTGCAAGGGCTGCTCGCGTTCGCGAAGCAGCACGCGCTGCGCGGCGCGTACGTCATCCCCGTCAACCTCTTCGGCCCCGGCGACAACATCGCCGACGAGAAGAACAGCCACGTCGCCGGCGCGCTGATGCGCCGCTTCGTCGAGGCCGCCGACGCCGCCGCGCCCGAGGTCGTGTGCTGGGGCACCGGCGCGCCCACGCGCGACTTCATCTTCGTGGACGACGCCGCCGAGGGCGTGGTCCGCGCCGGCGAGGTGGTCGACGACTTCACGCCGATCAACATCGCCTCCGGCGCTGAGACCAGCATCAAGTCGCTCGCGGAGACCATCGCCCGCCTCGCGGGCTATCGCGGGCGCATCGTGTGGGACGCCGGCAAGGGCGACGGCGTGTCGCGCCGCTGCCTGGACATCACCCGCGCGCAAACGCTCCTGCGCTGGTCCCCGCGCACAAGCCTTGAAGACGGCCTCTCCCGGACAATCGCGTGGTACCGCGAGTCGCGCCGGTAGGCCTCTGGCCAGGCAGCAGCGTTAGAGCGCGCAGCCGTCGCTGAACGCGTTCACGAACCCGATCACGTCATCGACGGTGAGTTGCCCGTCCCCGCCCACCACGCCGCCGACCTCGGCGATGTCCGCGAAGAGGTTCCCGTCGCCGAACGCGTTGAAGAACGCGATCGTGTCATCGACCGTGTACACGCCGTCGGGCGCGCCGGCGCCGCCGACATTCGTCAAGTCCGCCGGGCAGCGCGTGACGCTCGCGGACAGGATCGCCGACGAACCGTCGGTGAACGTGGCTTGGTACACCACCTGCCCGCGCTCGCTCATGGAACTGGGCTTGCCGTCCTGGTTGCCGGTGTCCAGGGTGGTGCGGATGCTCGAGACCACTTTGTTTGCGCCGCCGACGTTCAGGGTCGCGCCGGTCCTCACCACCAGCCGGGTGCCGAGCTTGTCCCACGCGTACAGCGCGGTGTTGTTGCTCGAGTCCACGCCCGCGCCCGTCAGCGTCGCGCGGTACAGAATGGTGCCCTGGCTGTTGATCACCGCGCCGCCGAAGCCCGCGATGGTCGCGCCGCCCGCGCCCACGCCCGCCGCGCCCTTCACGGCCACCAGCGTGATCGCGCCGGGCACGTTGGTCCACAGCGCCAGGTCGTTGGTGCTGTTCACGCTCCCGCCCGTCAGCGCCGAAAGCAGCACCACCCGCCCGTACGCGTTGATGCGAGGGAACCCGGGGATCGACAGGGAGGTGTTGAGCAGACCGGGAGCCGCCTCGCCCGAGCGAACGATCTGCGCAAACGGCCCGCCCGCGTTGCTCCACGCCGCCGCGTCGTTGAACGCGGTGATGCCCGTCCCGCGCATGTTGCCCGAAAACGCCAGGTTGCCCGCCGCGTTGATCGCCGGCGCCCCCAGCGGGCCGTAGCGGATCCCCGCCGGCTGGTTCGGGGCCTGCTGCCCCTCGCGGGCGCCCGTGGAGATGGCGTTGGGAAGCCCGCGGGCCACCAGTTGGTCGTTGGTCGTGCTCACCCCGCTGCCCGCGATCACCGCCGTGAACGCGAGCTGGCCCGAAGCGTTGATCGTCGGCAGGCCCAGCGAGGTGTACAGCGTGCCGGGGATGAACAGGGTCAGGTCGCCAGTCCGCGCCGCCGCCGACAGCGCGCCCAGCCCGCTCCAGATGCCCACGTTGTTGCTGCTGTCCACGAACGGCCCGTTCAGCGTCGCGTACAGCGCCGCGTGCCCGTTGGCCCCCAGCCGCAGCGTGTCGAAGCTGCCGAACACCTCTTCGTTGAACGTGCCCGGCGGAGCGTCGCCCGTCCGCCCCAGCAGGGCCGATGCCCCGCCCGTCGAGAACACCGCCACGCGGTTGTTCTGGAACGTCGAGCCCGCGCCCAGCGTCGCCGTGAACGCCACCGCGCCTGTGCCCGCGATCAGCGGATCATCAAAGTCGGCATAGCCCGTGCCCGCCACGCCCGGCGGAGTCTGCCCCGATCCCGCGACGAGCGACAGCGTCGCCGAGCGGCCCGCGAACACGCCCGACTGACCCCCGAACGACCCCTTGAACGCCACCGAGCCGTCGGCGTTCACGCTGGGCGTGCCGAAGCCGGAGAAGGACTGTCCGGACACGCCCGGAACCGCCGCGCCGCTGACGACGAACGGACGGTTGTCGACCTGACCGCTGGCCACGCTCGAACCGGCGAGTGAGGCAAGCAAAAGTACCTGAAGTGACAGACGACCACGCGACCGCGCGGTCAAAGTGAAGAACGCCTCGCCGTGCATGTTCATCTCCAATTCCCCTCCAAAATTGGCAAAACACTCATCGGCCGCGGGTTGGCGCGGACGCCGACGAGGTTCAACCTACTAGGGTTATCGGAGTATGCAAGCGATTTCGAGCGAAACAGCCAAACCCGCTGGAGATACCACGGGGTATCTCAGTGAACCTAGGGAATACCAAGGCTCACCCTTGAGTTAAATTACTTCCCTAAATGAGGTCGCTTTTCACCCTTAGCGGGCGGCTTCATAACTCGCGGTAAACGCGTCCAGGTCGCGCTGGTCCACCACGCCGTCGCCGCCGGGGAGGCCGTCGACCCGACCCGAGATGTCCGCCGCGAGGTCGCCGCTTGCAAACGCGGCCATAAACGTCGTCAGATCCTCGCGGGTGATCCGTCCGTCGCTGAGCATCTGGCCCGAGACGGTCGCCACGTCGGCGGCGGCCTTGGGCAGCGTGCCCAGCAGGATCGCCTCGCTCTTGTCGTCGTACACGACCTTCACCGCGACCACGCCCTCGCTGCTCAGGCCGGTGGCCCGGCCGTCCTCGCCGCCCGAGCCGGCGACGAACCCGAAGGTCATCACGCGCTTGGCGGGCCCGCGGGCCTGGGCGACCTCGTCGCCGGTAGCCAGCACGGTGACCGGACCGCGCGAGGGGTCCCACGCCAGCAGGGCCTCGCGGGCCTGCTGGCCATCCTGCACGCGGGCGATGAACACCACGCGCCCGCCGCGGGCCGCGGCGCACTCGCGCAGCTGCAGGACGGTCATGGCGCGAGCGGAGCCGAACTCCTCGCCCTCGCGCGCGATCATGAACCGATCGCCCTGCGCGGTCGTCAGCCACAGCGCCATGTCGTTCCCGGCGTTCACGCCCGGGCCCATCACCGAGCCCATGAACGCCGCGTTGCCGTCCGCGTCCAGCAGCGGAGCGCCGAGCAGGCCCACGCTCAGCCCGCCCGGCAGCGCGTCGCCCATGCGAACGGCGGCGCGCCCTTCGGACACCACCGCAAAGTCGTTGCCCCAGTTCACGCCGCCGCCGGTCAGCATCGAGGTGAACGCGAGCGTGCCCGCGCCGTTCAGGCCCGGCATCGTGAACGTCGAGACCGCCGCGCCCGGCGCGTTGGAGAGGGTCATGCCCTCGCCCGCGCCCACGCCCAGCACGCCGCCGGTGAGCATGAACACGCCCGCGTCGCTGGCGCTCTGCGGGTTGGCGTCGGCCAGGAAGCCCTGGAAGGCCGCCTGCCCGGCCGGGTTCACCGACGGTTCGCCGATGGTGTCCAGCGACCGCCCGCCCAGGCCGCCCTGAGGCTGACCCTGACGGAAGGCCTGCGGGCCCGTGCCCGGCGCCGCCCAGAGCAGCGCACGCGAGCCGCCCTCCAGCCCCGCGATCATCGCGACGTGGCCCCCGTGGCCCATCACCAGCGAGCCCAGATCATCGATCACCGCGCCCGCGGCATTCTCGCCGGCCCGGGCCACCGTGCGCAGCCCGCCAACGCGCCCCTGCATCACCGCCGCCTCACCGCTGAAGCCCGTGCCCACCAGCCGCGTGGAGAACGCCAGGTTCGCGTCCTGACCCATCACCAGCGAGTCAAAGCCGAACATGCGGGCGTTGCGCACGCCCGGGGCCGCCGAGCCCGACCGCGCCGCGGCGGCCAGCCGCCCGCGGGCGTTGCGGACGATGACGGCCTGGTCGTTGCCGGGGTTCACACCCTTTCCCGAGAGCCGGGCGACAAAGCCGACCTGCCCCTCGGGGCTCACCACGGGGCTGTCAAAGCCGGCCAGGCGGGTCGAGCCCGCGCCGCTGGACTGTCCGGTGACCGCCACGGTCGAGAGCGCGACCTGCCCCGCCGCGGGAGCGGCCAGGCAACCCCCGGCAAGCAGGGCCAGGGCGAGATTCCGGTGCATCAGGGCGCGATTCGGCATGTTCGGCTCCGAACAAAGAGAGTGCGAGGTCAGACCCATCCCTGCGGGAAGAGATCGGATCAGACCGCCCGGAGCGGAAGGGCAGGGAACCTGGAGAAGGCGGATCGCGCGTAAGCCCTGCGGGCCCTGCGGCGCAGCGAAAGAAAACGCCCGCCCGAGAACGATCCCGGGCGGGCGCAGATTCACGTCCGATCATCTGTCACGCGATTACTGGCAGCCGTCGCTGAACGCGTTGACGAACTCGATGATGTCGTCCACGGTGAGCTGACCGTCGGGCCCGCTGGGCAGCCCGCCGATGCCGGTGACGTCGGCCAGGTTGCACGGGGCCGAGCCCGGGCAGTTGATGCCGTCGGAGAAGGTGTTGACGAACGCGATGATGTCGTCCACCGTGAGCTGCCCGTCGGGGCCCGCGCCGGTGTCGCCGATGTCGGTGACATCGGCGAGCGACCGCCCGAAGACCTCGATGGTGGTGGTGACGCCCGCGCCGACGGCCAGAGCCCCGTCGACGGTGACCGCGCCGATCGACGCGTTCACGCTCGTCGGGGCGACGGGCACGCCGTTCACCACCACGCGGCAGGGCGCGGCGTTCAGCCCGTAGCGGACCACGGTGCTGAAGTTGGCGGCGTTGCCCGCGTCGTTGGTGATGATGTGGGCGGTGCTGTAGGCGCGGCGCTCGACCTGCACGTCGAACGTGCCCGCGCCCACGCGGACGTTGTTGAACTTCATGGTGTCCCAGCCGCCGGGGAGCTTGGGCTTGATGCGCAGGGTGTTGCCCGGCGCGTCGGGGGTGTAGTCGAGCAGGAGCATCATCGCGTCCACGTAGAAGGACATCGACTCCCACGCGTTGGGCCAGGCGGTCTGGAGCGTGAAGTCGGGCTGGCCCGGGTAGAGCAGCGAGTTGATGGGTGACATCTGCTCAGCGCCGAACCCGATGGGCCCGTTGTGGTCCGCGGCTCGGTTGATGCGGAAGAGGTGGTTGTCAATGTCGCCCGTGCCCGGCGTGAAGTTCTGACGCAGGGCGTAGTACGCGCCGTACCACAGCGTGGTGAGGAACCACGGGCCGGCGCGGGTGGGGCCCAGCGCCGCGTTGCCCCAGTACGAGTCGCCGTAGTACCGGTCGATCAGCCCCACGAAGTCCGAAGCGTCGTTGTTGAACTGACCGGCGAAGCGCACCAGCGGCTTGGTGGCGCCGAAGCGGTCGGTGGCCACGCCGTTGATGCGGTCGATGATCTTCACCGCGCCGGGGTGCGTGGGGTCCACCACGTAGAACGGATACACCACGCCCAGCAGCGACGCGTCGGTGTTCTCGCCGTTCCAGTTGATCTTGTCGAGCAGGCCGGCGAGCACGCCGTTGGCGCGGTTCGTGAAGTCGGCCGCGTCGGCGGGCTGGCCCAGGATCGTGGCGATGCTCGCCGCGTCGCGCAGGCCGCGGACGATGTTGGCGTTGGACATGATGAACGTGTCGTACTGGTCCTCCCAGATGTTGTTCGAGTACATCATGAAGGTCGACGAGCCGGGGTACGACGCGCGGTGGTTCAGGCGCGTCCCGTCGTTCACCGACGTCTGGCTCATCGCGATCGCCGCGTCCTTCACGATGGCGTAGTTGGTGTTGGCGGGGTTGCCGGCCTGCGCGTCGTTCAGATACGCCAGGTCGCCCGTGACCAGGTAGTTGTAGTAGATCATCCACGGGATCACCGCCGTCTCGTCCACCTGCGGCGCGCCCCACACCGTGTACCCGTCGGTGGTGTACTTCTGCTTCCAGAAGCCCTTGCGGGTGCCGAAGAAGGGCGAACCGCCCGCCGCGGCGAACCCGGGGGTGTTGCCCGGGGTCCAGGTCTCAAAGTCGCGGAAGGTGGTGTCGCGGAGGAAGTCGGTCATGCGGTCGACGATCGCGGTGTGACCGGTGCGCGCGAGGGTCACGCCGGCCCACGCCATGTCGCGGGGCCACACGTACGGATACGCGCCGTTGCGGAAGCCGGCGATGAGCCCGCCATTGCGCTCGTCAAAGTGCAGCATCGTGCCCAGGATGCCGCGGTCGAACAGGGTCTGCAGGCGCGCGTCGGGCACCTCGATGGTGACGCCCTGGGTCAGGAAGTTCTGCCAGTACGCGTCGGTCTGCGACTGCCACACGGAGGTGTTGCCGTCGCGGAACCACTGGATGACATTGGCCATCTGGGTGTTGTACACGCCGGGCCCGTTGATGCCGGCGAAGGCATCGCGGCCCGCGGGACGCTCAAACCCGCCCACGATGATGAAGTTCACCTCCACGTCCTGACCCGAGGGCAGCACGACCTGCTGCCCGATCCAGCCCTGCCCGTTGTCGCCCGAGGTGTCGCGCCAGGCGTCGGAGCTCATGGTGCCGCCGGTGCCGTTGACGGCCGGGACAGTCTTCATGGCGGCGGCGAGGAAGACCGAGACGTTCTTCTCGTAGCCGCTGAAGGTGGTGATGTTGTACTCCTGGCCGGGCCCGATGGAGCCGGTGTTGGTGGCGATGCGGAACTGGTTGTCGCCCGCGATCATCGCCCCCAGCATGTCCGTGCTCTTGAGCATGAAGTCGTACTGGTCGCCGCCGTTGAGGGCCGGGTCCATGTACAGATAGACGTTGACGGTCTCGGCGCCAGGGTTGTTGTTGCGCAGGATCATGCGCTTGATGGTCATGCCCGGGCTGCCGTTGGGCGGCGTGAAGACGCCCTTGGGCGAGAAGTCAAACTGCGTGACGCTGATGTTGCGCCCGCCGCGGACCAGCCGGCTCTGGGTGCGGATGGTCTGGGTGCGGGGCTCGTACTGCTGCTGGATATCGACGAAGTCGGTCCCGTTCTGGTTGGTCAGCCAGCTGGTCACGTCGCCGGCGCGGATGCCGGTGATGATCTGGTTCAGGTGCATCTGCCCGCGGTTGTCCAGAGGCAGGCCGGCGGGGAAGGTGTCCAGCCCGTCGACGTAGCCCTCGTTCTTGGTGCCGATGCCCTGCACGCCGCCGGCGCCGGGGTAGTACACGTCAAAGACGTTGCCGTTGCGGTCCAGCATCGCGTTGATGTAGTTGTTCCCGACGACACCCTCTTCCTTCCACGCGTGGAAGGGCGGGTAGCCGATGCCCTCGGCGCCGGGGAAGTTGGAGCCCTGCCCTGGCCAGGCGAGCAGGTTGGTGTAGGCGTGGATCAGACCGGTGGCCTGCGCCGCCGGCGAGTTGCTCCACGCGGTGACGCGGTACTTGATGTTCTGGGCGTAGTTGCGCGTGCTGGCGGGCAGCGTCACCCGCCACCAGTCGCGCGTGCAGGTGCCGCCGAACTCATTGGCCACGAACGTGGCGGCCAGCACCTGCGTGGTCCCGAAGCCGGTGCTAAAGCTGCCGGTGGGGTCCGAGCCGTCGATGGTGTAGTACACCGCGGCGTTGGAATACGTGAACTGGCAGCCCACGCGGAAGTAGATCGTGACGCCCTCGTCCTCGCGCGGCGTAGCGGGGCTGCGCTGCGTGCTCGCCCCGCCGAAGGGGTTCGAAGGGTTCAGGTTGCTTGTGGGCAACCCGCCGAAGGGGTTGTGGTCGATGCTGGTCGGCTGAGCGACCGCGACGACGGCGGACGCGCAGACCGATAGCATGGCCGCGAAAAACGTCTTGACAGTGAACATCTCGGTAATCTCCAGCGTCGGAAGTTGCCGGCGCATCTGGGCGCCGCCCGACATGGGCCAAGTATGAGCGCGCTCCTCGCTTGGGGCTAGTCCTTAGCCGATACGGGTACGAAAATCGCGCGCAAGAGGCGTCACTCTGGAGAAGTTTGCACGGTTTCCATCGCTTCCAGCCGACCAGTGATTCCCATGGGCGAACCTCCGGCCCAACCTGATGCCCCCGCCGCCGCGCCCGTGCCCGCGACCGACGCCGCACGCCGACCGCCGGAGATGGCCAGCCCGCACTCCTTCGGCAATCGACTGGGCCGGGTGGTGTGGGGGCTGGTGTGGGGGCTGCTGTGCCGGCACTCTCCGCGGCCGTTCTTCGCGTGGAGGCGGTTCTGGCTGCGGCTGTTCGGCGCGAAGCTGGCGCGCGGGGCGCGCGTGTACCCCAAGGTGCGCATCTGGGCCCCGTGGAACCTGCGGATGGGGCGCGACTCGACTATCGGCGACCTGGTGGACGTGTACTGCGTCGCGCCCGTCACGCTGGGCGACCGCGCCGCGGTCTCGCAGTACTCGTACCTCTGCGCCGCCACGCACGACTACCGCTCGCCCAAACTGCCCCTGGTGCCGATGCCCATCACGCTGGAGGCGGACGTGTGGGTGGCGGCGGACGTGTTCGTGGGGCCGGGCGTGACCATCCGCGAGGGCACGGTGGTGGGCGCGCGGTCCAGCGTCTTCACCGACCTGCCCCCCTGGAGCGTGTGCGTCGGCACGCCGGCGAAGGCGGTGAAGGCGAGAAGAAGTGATCAGTGAGCAGTGAGCAGTGATCGGGTGGGAAGGAGGGGCTGGGCACCGGGGGATCGACGCCGACTCCTCCAATGCCTGATGCCCAGAGCCCGATGCCTCACTCCAAGCGCCCACTCCCCCATCACTGATCACTGATCACCCCTCACTGATCACTTCTCACTTCCCCCCCCTACCCTCCGCCATGACTCAGCCCGGCGAACCCGCCCAGCCCCCCCAACCCGCCACGCCCCCGTTTGATCCCAACGCTCCGCACCAGCAGCGTCCCAAGCTGCGCCCGGTGCGCGGGTTCCCCTACCCGGCCAACATGCCCGACGGCAAGCAGGTCGTGCTGCTGGGGCTGTCCGACGCCCGGCAGATCAGCCCCAAGATCGTCGTGCTCGCCCCGGCCGCGGGCGAGATCCTGCCGCACATGGACGGCACACACGACCTCGACCAGATCGTTCAGAAGGTGGGCAAGGGCCTGAGCCGGACGATCATGGAGCAACTGGTCGCGCAGCTCGACGACGCCGGTCTCATCGACGGGCCCAACTTCCGCTCGATGCTCAAGAAGATGCAGGACACCTTCGACGCCTCGACGCTGCTGCCCCCCGCGGGCACGGCGGACTTCGGCGATCAGCTCTACCAGCAGGCCCCCGAGGAGGGCGCCAGCGACGAGCGCAAGGGCGAGATCATCCGCGAGCAGTACAAGAAGTGGTTCGACCAGTGGATCGACGCGGCCCTGAAGGACGCGCCCGACCCCGCCGTCACCGATCTGCCCCTGGCGATCGTGGCCCCGCACCTGGACTATCCGCGCGGGTGGATCAACTACGCCGCGGCGTACGGTCGGCTGCGCGTCGCCGACCGTCCGGACCGGGTGATCATCCTGGGCACCAACCACTTCGGCGAGGGCACGGGCGTGGTGGTGTGCGACAAGGGGTGGACGACGCCGCTGGGCAGTTGCCACGCCGACACGGGGCTGATCGCGGCTGTCCGCCGCCGCCTGGGCGACAAGGCCTTCGCCAACCGGTACGACCACGAGCACGAGCACTCGATTGAACTCCAGATCCCCTGGATCCAGCACGTCTTCGGCGCGGGCGAGAACGGGGAGTACCCCAAGGTTCTCGGCGCGCTCATCCACGACCCCAGCGTGAACAACGGCGAGTCGTACGACGGCGAGGGCGTGGGCCTGCAGGCGTTCGTCGACGCGATGCGCGAGGCCATCGCCGAGATGCCCGGCCGCACGCTGGTCATCAGTTCCGCCGACCTTTCGCACGCGGGCCCGGCCTTCGGCGACCAGACGGCCATGGCGGGCGAAGAACCCCGGGCCATCGAGGCCCGCACCAAGATCTTCCAGCACGACCGCGAGATGCTGGAACTGCTGGTGCAGAACAAGCCCAGCGAACTGGTCGCGGCCATGGCCTGGATGCAGAACCCCACCCGCTGGTGCAGCGTGGGCAACCTGGTCGCGGCCGTGATGATCACCCAGCCCCAGACCGTCCGCCTGCTCAACTACTCCGCCGCGATGGACGAGCAGGGCAACACCATGGTCTCCAGCGCCGCGATGATGCTCGAGTGAACACCGCCGACTGGCTCATGCTGGCCGTGGGGGCCGGGCTCGTACTGGTCGGGCTGGTGATCACCGCCCGCTCGCGCCGTCCCGTGCAGGTGGAGCAGGCCCGCCTCGACAACGAGGAGCCGCCCGAGCCCCGCTTCGCCATCGACCGCTTCATCGACCGCCACCAGATCAGCACCCAAACGGTCATCGCGGCGGGCATGAGCCTGCTCGTCATCGGGTACCACTTCGTAGCCTGGGCCCTGCCCGCCGGGTACAAGCCCATCCACGTTGAGCCGGGGCTGGGCTGGCTGCTGCCCCTGGTGGCGACCGGGCTGGTAATGCTCAGCCGCGCACTGGACGTGATGGAGCGGGGGTGAGGCGCAGCGTACCCAAACACCAACCTTCCCACTCCACGGGCCATGGGGTTGGCCTGACAGCCGGAAACGGCTATGCTTCGCCCCACGGCCCCTCGCTCCCGGCACGTCCGCCGGGGACAAGAGGTCGGATGGGTAGGGATTTTCGTTGGGGGTCAAAGGGTGGCCCGACCGGCGGGCAACGGCCGGCGAGCCCCGATCAGAGGCCTGGGAGATACCACGTGACGCGTTCCGAGATCGAAGCGAAGGTGATCGAGATCGTGGCCAAGCAGATGAACGTCGACAAGGCGACGATCCAGGGCGCCACGAACTTCCAGAGCGACCTGAACGCCGACAGCCTCGACGTGGTCGAGCTGGTCATGGAGTTCGAGGACGAGTTCAAGACGACCATCCCCGACGAGCAGGCGGAGAAGATCACCACCGTCGGGCAGGCGATCGACTTCATCGCGTCCGCCAAGGGCGCCAAGTAATCCCGCGCGGGGCCACCACGGGGCCGAGCGGGCGATAGAGGCCGGGTCATGCACCATCACGCCAAGCGCGGTCCGCGCATCGTCATTACGGGCCTGGGCGCCGTCACCAACCTCGGGCACGACGCCGCGAGCACGTGGGCCGAGATGCGCGAGGGCCGCTCGGGCATCGGTCCGCTGGAGGCCGAGGCCTTCGGCCGCTATTCCGCCAACTGGGACGTGCGGATCGCCGGGCAGGTCAAGGGCTGGGACGCCGGCAAGGTCATCGACCCGCGCGAGGCCCGCCGCCTCGACCGCTTCTGCCAGTTCGGGCTGGCCGCGGCCATCGAGGCCGCCCGCAGTTCGGGCGTGGATTTCGCCAAGATCGACGGCGAACGCGCCGGCGTGATCGTCGGCTCGGGCATCGGCGGCATCCAGACCATCGAAGAGGGCGTGTGGCTCCTGCGCGAGCGCGGGCCCGACCGCGTGAGCCCCTTCACCGTCCCGCGCCTGATGGCCAACGCCGCCGCCGGAAACATCTCCATCCGCTTCGGGCTCAAGGGCCCCGCCAGCACCCACGCCACCGCCTGCGCCAGCAGCGGGCACGCCATCGGCGACGCGATGCACAGCATGCGCCGCGGCGAGGCCGACGTCATGATCGTGGGCGGCGCCGAGGCCTCGATCATCCCGATCTGCGTGGCCGCCTTCGCCGCCATGCGGGCGCTCTCCACCCGCAACGACGACCCCACCCGCGCCTCGCGCCCCTTTGACATCGACCGCGACGGGTTCGTCCTCGCCGAGGGCGCCGCCATGATGGTGCTCGAAACCGAGGAACACGCCAAGGCCCGCGGGGCCACCATCCTGGCCGAGATGGTCGGCTACGCCAACTCCGGCGACGCCCACCACATCACCGCCCCCGACCCCGCCGGCTCCGGCGCCGCCCGCGCCATGCGCTGGGCCCTGCGCGACGCCGGGCTCAGGCCCGACCAGATCGACTACATCAACGCCCACGGCACCAGCACCCCCCTGGGCGACCAGGCCGAGGTCGAGGCGGTGCTCGCGGTCTTCGGCGATCACGCCCGCCTCAGCAAGGGCGGCAAACTGCTCATGAGCAGCACCAAGAGCATGCACGGGCACTGCCTGGGCGCGTCGGGCGCGGTCGAGATGATCGCCTGCGTCCACGCGGTGCGCGAGGGCATCATCGCCCCCACCATCAACCTCCTCAAGCCCGCCGCCAGCCACGAGAACCCCGCCCCCTTCGACATCGACCTGGTCCCCAACCACGCCAAGGAACGTCGCACCAAGTACGCGATGAACAACACCTTCGGCTTCGGCGGCCACAACTGCTCGCTTGTGGTCGGGCGGTACGAGTAACTTCGCGACTCGCCCCCTTCAGCGCGGGCCTTCTCGCCGACCAACCTCATCCCTGCCCCCTCCCCCGCCGCCCCATCAGGCCGCGCGGGCGTTTGGGTATGCGCTCGCCGCCGGGTTGACTTGTGGCAGTTTGTTCGTACTATGTTCGCATGTTTCGGAACGCGCACGCGCGGTCGCATGGTGCGATCTGTGGTGATTATGCCCCGATCTGCAACCGATCAGACGCGAATACGAAGGCATATCAAGACTATCAGACCAAACGGTCGATCTAGGACGAATCGACCCAGCCCGGCCCACGGACGATCACCCTCATGCTCCCCCAGGACACGCACCCGACAACCCGGACACCGCTCGCCGGCGAACTGGTCCGGGACGGTCGCTCCTTGATTTGGGACCCCGACGCGGATTCCATCGGTATCTCTCCCGCCGCCACCACCCCGGACCACGGCATGATCGAGCCCAAACGTGCGCCCGCCCCCGGCGACAACGCCGCCCAAGGCGGGGCGCGCGGACCGCTCCCGGCCCGCTGGTTTGAGCCCGGCACGGTCTCCATCCGCGACTTCCTTACCGACGGCTCGCTCGCCCGGCTGTGCGACGAGGTGGCCCGCCTCACCGGCGTGCCCATCTGGCTGCGCGACCTGGACGGGCAGGTCATCATCCCCGCCGAGGGCGGCGGCCCCGGCCGGCCGACGTGGCGCGTGGTCGACGGCGAGCACGGCGCGATGCGGGCGTTCGCGCTGGTGGGCCGGTCCTACACGGGCACGCCCGACCTGTTCGTGTCACCGCTGCGGACGAGCGTGGGCGAACTGGGCGCGATCGTGATGCCGGCGGACTGGGGCAACGACGACCCGGTGGAGCGCCGCGCCCTGGAGCGCGCGGTGACGCTGCTGGGTCGTTCGGCGCTGGAAGCGTGCGAAGGGCAGATCGCCATCCAGCACCGCGTGAACGAACTGGACGCGATGTTCCGGCTGTCGTCGGCGCTGACGCAGGCGGGCGACCCCGACCGCGTCCTGGGCCTGGCGCTGGACATGGCGCTGGAAACCCTGCGCATGGACGCGGGGACGATCTCGGTCTTTGAGGAGCCCGCGCCCGCCGGCGGAGGGCCCGCCTCCGAGCCCGCGCCCGAGGGCGGCGTTCACGCCTCGGCGGTGCTGCGCCACCGCGCGGTGCGCCATCTGAGCGAGGAGTGGCTCACGCAGGTGACGCCGATCTCGATCGACGGGACGCTGCGGGCGGCCGCGCTGCGGGGCGAGGTGGTGACGGTTGAGGACCTTCGGTCCGACGCGCGGATCGCCGACCCCGAGCGGGCCCAGCGCGAGGGGCTGGCCAGCCTGATCCTGACGGGGCTGATCTACCAGGGGCGCGCGACGGGGCTCATCCGCCTGTACAGCCGCAAGCCGCGCACCTTCAGCGATCAGGAGAAGGAACTGCTCCGCTCCATCGCGGACCACGCGGCGAGCGTGCTGGCGACGGCCCGCCTGCGCGAACTGCGCCAGCAGGACCGCGAACTGCAGCGGCAGCTCAAGATCGCCGCGGACGTGCAGAAGCGGATGCTCCCGCGCCAACTGCCGCAGGTGCCCCAGTTTGAACTGGCGGCGCGCTACGCGCCCACGTACCAGATCGGCGGCGACTTCTACGACCTGTTCGAATCGGGCGGGCAACTGGGCCTGATCGTGGGCGACGTGGCGGGCAAGGGCGTGCCCGCGGCGCTGATCATGTCCAGCGTGCGCGCCACCGCCCGCGCGCTCTTTGATTCCTCCGCCGCGCCCGGATCGCGCGGGCCCGCGCTCGACCGCGTCGCCGCCGATCTCAACCGCGCCGTCGTCCGCGACACGCTCGAGAGCGAGTTCGTGACGCTGTGGTGCGGCGTGGTGGACCCGGTGACCCTCCGCGCCTCGGTGGTGTCGGCGGGCCACGACCCGGCGATGCTCTTCCGCCCCGAGGGCGGGCGCGTGGAGGTGCTGGAGATGGGCTCGGGCGGCATGGCCCTGGGCATCGACCCCGAGCAGACCTACGACGTCGCCGCCTTTGACCTGCGGCCCGGCGACATCGTGCTCGCCTTCACCGACGGGCTCACCGACGCCGCCAACTTCGACGACCGCAAGTTCGGCAAGGACCGCGTCCGCGACACCGTCGCCGCCCTGCTCACCAGCGAACCCACCGCCACCGCGGCGCGGATCGTGGAGCACCTCATGTGGTCGCTGAGGCAGTTCCGCGGCCTGCGCCTGGCCACCGACGACGTGACGATCGTGGCCGTGCGCGTGAGGTGAGAGGCATCGAGCACGGCTCGGGATGAACCGCGCGGGCGGCGCCCAAAAACGAAGACCAAAAAGAGAGAGGGCGGACCCGATCGGGCCCGCCCTCCAGAATGCTCGCGATAAGGCTCGTGCTCAGGCGACCTGAAGGACCTTCAGCGCTTCCTTCACGATGTCGTCGGCGCTGATGGCGCACATCTTGAGCACCTCCTCGGGCGTCTTGGCGCTCTTGGGGATGCGGCGGACGTTGAGCTGGCGGAGGGTGAAGGCGTCGCCCGAGCTGGTGAGCGCGTCGGCGACGGCGCTGCCGATGCCGCCGGCGTAGTTGTCCTCGATGGTCATGATGTAGCCGTTGTTCTGGTTGGCGATGTCGAGCAGGGCGTCGGTGTCGAAGGGGAGGCTGTAGAGGTCGACGAGGCTGGCGGAGACGCCGGCCTTGTCGAGCGCGTCCAGGGCCTTGTTGGCCTCGTGGACCATGTAGCCCGCGGCGCACAGCAGGATGTCACGGCCCTCGCTGAGGACCTCGAACCCGCCGAGGTTGAAGGCGGTCTGATCGCTGTAGATGAACTCGGTGTCGGCGCGGAGGGTCCGCATGTAGCACGCGCCCTCGTACTCGGCCATGGCCCAGGTGAGGGCGTAGGCGGCGTACGCGTCGGCGGGCTGCAGCACGTAGCAGGCGGGGTTGCCGCGGTGGTCGCGGACGGTGCTGAAGGAGCGGAACCACGCCAGGTCGGGGAGGCTCATCTGGCTGGGCCCGTCGGCGGCGAGCGTGACGCCCGCGTGGCTGCCCACGATCTTGAGGTTCGCGCCCGAGTTGATCGCCATTTCGATCTGGTCGTACGCGCGGGTGACGAACTTGGCGAAGGTGGAGACGAACGGGATCTTGCCCGCGGCCGACAGGCCCGCCGCGACGCTGATCATGTTCTGCTCCGCGATCTTGCACTCAAAGAACCGCTGCGCCAGCGCCGGGTCCTTCTTGAACATGTCGGCGTAGGTGCTGTTGGAGACGTCGGCGTCGAGGGCCACGACCTTGTCGTTGGCCTGGCCCAGAGCCCGCAGGCCGATGCCGTAGGCGCGCCTCGTGGCCATCTTGCCGGCCTGGATCGCCGACACCATGTCCATCCGCTTGGCCACCTCGCCCAGCGTGACGAACTCGCCCTGCTTGGGCTCCTTCACCTTCAGCTCCGCGGGGGGCTGGATCTCGAACGAGTCGCTGCTCACCAGGCTGCTGGTGAGTTCGACGCGGCGCTCGTCCAGCTCGGCCAGAGCCTTGTTCATCTGGTCGCCGGCGATCGGCTTGCCGTGCCAGCCCGCGCCGTGCATCACGCTGGCGCCCCAGCCCTTGACGGTCTTGGCGACGATGGCGATGGGCTGGTCGAAGCTCTGGGCGTTGGCGGCGAACTCGTCGAGCGCCTTCTTGATCTGGTTGGGGCTGTGCCCGTCGATCTCGATGACCTTGAACCCGTACGCCTCGAGCTTGGCCTTCTGCTTCGCCACGCCCTGCTGCGGGCTCACGCGGTCGGTCTGGCCGTAGTCGTTACAGTTCAGGATCGTGCAGACGTTGGTCAGCTTGCGATCCATGATGTAGTCGAGCGCCTCGCTGATCTGGCCCTCGCGGCTCTCGCCGTCGCCGATGATGCAGTAAATCCGGCGGTCAAGACCGTCGAGCTTGGCGGCCTCGCCCAGACCCGCCGCGACGCTCAGGCCCTGGCCCAGCGAGCCGGTGGCGGCGTCGAAGAAGGGGAAGCCCTCCATCGGGTTGGGGTGACCGTCCAGCTCGCTGGCGGCCTCGCGGAGCTTCTTGAGGTCCTCCACCGTCAGCGGGCGGCGCTTCTCGGGGTCCTTGCCGTACATCACGCCCAGCTTGGCGCACGCGGCGTACACGATGGGCACGGCGTGCCCCTCGGAGAGGACCAGGCGGTCGCTGGTGGGGTAGTCGGGGTATTCGGGGCTCCAGCGCATCGCGCTGAACATCAGGACCGTAATCAGGTGACCGAGGCTCATGGCCGTGGACGGGTGGCCCGAGCCGGCGGCCGCGGTCATCTCGATGGACAGACGATCCAGTTCGATGGCCTGGGCATGCACGGCGGCTTCAAAGGACATGGGCGGTTCCTTTCAGAGCGGGAGGCGGGCGGGCGAGGCGAACAGCAACGCCAAGGTGATCGCGCGGCAGGCTGAACCCGCCGGCGCCACCCGGGCGCAGATCGGCTGGCACGGGGTTTGCCCATGAAAGCCGATGGGGGAGTATCGCCCTTCCGGGCTCTGGGATCAACCACCCTTCTGTGGAATTCTGGAGCCCCCCCGGGGTGTCGCGATCCCGGCGGATTGGCGGAAGCCGCCAAGCAGGCCTTCGGGACAACCGGTGCATGAACTGTCCTCTGGGCGGATCGGCGTGGTTCTGAGCCGCAATCCCACCAGACGGGCGTCTTGGGGCAAACAGCACAATATGATGGGCACCATGAAAGTGATCGCCGACCGTTCGGCCCTCCTCGAGGCCGTCAACATCATCGCCGCCGTCGTTCCGCAGCGCACCCCCAGCCCCGCGCTGTCGTGCGTGAAGCTCTCGGCGGCGCGGGCCGCGGGCGGGGGCGGGGGCGGGGTGAGCGAACTGACGCTCTCGGGCACCGACGCCGAGCACTCGATCTCGATGAGCCTGACGCAGGTGGACGTGACGGACCCGGGCGTGGCGATCGTCAGCGCGCACAAGCTCCAGCAGATCCTGGCGAACATCGACCAGTCCGACCCGACGGTGACGATCGAACTGGACGGCGAACTGTGCTCGATCCGCGGGGCCAACTCGCGGTTCAAACTGCACGCGTACCCGTCGTCGGACTTCCCGCCCATGCCCGAGTTTGACGCGGCCTCCAAGGCCCCGGGCGTGCGGGCGGTCTTCACCCACACCGCCGGCGGGCTCATGCGGCTGATCGCCCGCACGGTCTTCGCGGTGGCGCGCGAGACCTCGCGCTACGCGATCAACGGCGTGCTGCTGAAGCGCGACGGCAAGCGGCTGGAGATGGTGGCAACCGACGGTCGGCGCCTGGCGCTGTGCCGGGCCCAGGCCCGCACCAGCCCCACCGACGCGGGCAGCGGGGCCAGTTCGTGCATCATCCCCACCAAGGCGCTGCAACTGCTGCTCCGCCTGGCGGGCGACCCCGAGGGCGCGGTGCGCGTGGCGATCACCGACAACCGCGTCTTCTTCGCGATCATGGACGCCGCCGAGGGCGAGGGGGGCAAGAAGGGCGCGGCGACGACCGCTGCGCCGCGGGCCGTGCTGTCGAGCGCGCTGGTGGAGGGCACCTTCCCCCCGTTCGAAGACGTGATCCCCAAGGACCAGGACAAGAAGGTGACCGCCTCGACCGACGAACTGGCGCGGGCCGTTCGCCAGGCGTCGGTGCTCACCAACGAAGAATCGCGCGGGGTGCGCTTCGCGTTCAGCGCCAAGTCCAAGCGGCTGAAGATCAGCAGCCGGGCGCCGGAGGTCGGCGAGTCGGAGATCGAGATGCCGCTGACCGACATGGTGGGCGACGATCTGGAGATCAGCTTCAACCCGCAGTTCCTGACCGAGGCGCTCAAGGCGGTGGACGAGGGCGAACTGAAGATCGAACTCAAGGCCTCCAACAAGCCCGCGACGATCCGCGCGGGTGACGACTTCCTGTACGTGGTGATGCCGGTCAATCTGCCGCAGTGAGCGGGTCCTCTCTCTCATCCAACTCCATACCGAAAGCACGCCATGGCCAAGAAGAAAGCCGCCGCCAAGAAGAAGCCCGCCAAGAACGCCAAGCCCGCGCCCAAGGCTAAGGGCAAGGCGCGCTCGTCCAAGAGCGCCGGCCCCGCCTCGATCCCCGCGGGCGGGCCGGTGTCGCCCATCAACAGCGGGTCGGGCCCGTCGCCGGCGGAACTGGGGTCCAAACTGGTGCAGATGTTCAACGCCCGCACGCCCGACACCAAGATCTGGGACGCGCTGTTCGCCAAGGACTTCGCGAGCATCGAGGGTCACGGCGTGAACATGATGTTCCGCGGTCGCAAGGCCGTGGAGGGCAAGGCCCACCAGTGGGAAGCCGCCCACACCGTCCACGGCGCGCGGGCCGAGGGCCCGTTCGTCGGCTCGACCGGCTTCGCGGTGCGGTTCACAGTGGACGTTGAGGTGAAGGCCACCGGCCAGCGCAAGCTCATGGACGAGATCGGGGTCTACTCCGTCCTGGACGGGAAGATCGTGCAGGAAGAGTTCATGTACGGCGGGTGAGACGGGCGGGCGGGCCTCAATCGCGTAGGTGTTTTGTCTTACGACCGCGATCCCGTGGCGGCGGTACGTATTTTTACTGGACTCACGCTCGCCGGTCCCGGATTAGCACTAACAAAATCCTATAAACGCTTGCCGCGCTCAACTGCTCGCGCCTTCCTTCCGTATCCAAGCCGCCCACCGGCCGATCTGAGTCTTTCCGCCGGCGGCTTCCTTCACTATGGCCAAAGCCCGAACCAGTTCGACCAAGACCCCCGCCAAGAGCAAGGCCCCTAAGGGCAAGGCCAAGCCCGCCGAGGGCGATGCGCCCTTTGAGGCGGACGCGGGGGAGCCGGCGGGCGGCGGTGGCGGGGGTCGCGGGCGGCAACTGGTGATCGTGGAGTCGCCGGCGAAGGCCAAGACCATCAACAAGTACCTCGGCACGGGGTACCACGTGCTCGCGAGCGTGGGGCACGTGCGCGACCTGCCCACCAAGAACCCCAAGGGCGTGAAGGCGCCGGTGCCGGGGGTGGACCTCGAGCACGACTTTGAGCCCACGTACCAGGTGATCGACGGCAAGGGGAAGGTGATCACCGACCTGAAGCGGTCGGCGAAGGTGGCCAGCGAGGTGTGGTTCGCGACCGACCCGGACCGCGAGGGCGAGGCGATCGCGTGGCACATCGCGGAGGAACTGGGGATCAAGCCCGACCGCGCCAAGCGGGTGATGTTCAACGCGATCACCAAGGTGGAGATCCAGCGGGCGTTCACGAACCCCCACCCGATCAACATGGACCGGGTGAACGCGCAGCAGGCGCGGCGGGTGCTGGACCGGATCGTGGGCTACCAGGTGTCGCCCCTGCTGTGGAAGAAAGTGGCCCGCGGGCTGAGCGCGGGGCGCGTGCAGAGCGTGGCGGTGCGGCTGATCGTGGAGCGCGAGCGGGAGATCCGCGCGTTTGTCCCCGACGAGTACTGGGAACTCAAGGCGATCTTCACCGCCGACGCGGCGGGGGCGGAGCGGCTGGCCTCGGCCTGGCCCGCGTGGAACCAGGAGCAGCGCGAGCTGGCGGCGAAGGAGGATCGCAAGCCCGGCAAGCGCCCGCGCACCGGCGCCACGCTCAAGGACATCGCGGAGTGGCTGGGCAAGAACGGCTGCTTCACCGCGGAACTGGTGGAGGTCGGGGGCGAGAAGTTCGAGATGCGCGGGGGCGACGCCCAGGCCGGCGAGAAGATGGCCGAGCGCGCCCGAGCGGTCGCGGCGGCGGCGGGGCTGCTGGATGTTCAGATGAAGGTGACCCAGGACCCGTCGGGCAAGGGCCCGGCGCGGTTCGTGCGGAGCCTGACCGGGCGCGTGGACCCCACCACGCCCTACGCCATCCGCGAGATCAACACCAAGCGCGTGAGCACGCGGCCCGCGCCGCCGTTCATCACCAGCACGCTGCAGCAGGCGGCGGCCAACCGGCTGGGCTTCAGCGCCCGGCGGACGATGACCGCGGCGCAGCAGCTTTACCAGGGCGTGGACCTGCCGGGGGAGGGGCCCACCGCGCTGATCACGTACATGCGAACCGACAGCACGCACCTGTCGGGCGACGCGCTGGCGATGGTGCGCGACTACATCCCGCAGCGGTACGGGGCCAAGTACCTGCCGGAGAAGCCCAACTTCTTCGCGTCCAGCAACAAGGACGCGCAGGAAGCCCACGAGGCGATCCGCCCGACCAACGTGAGCATCGCGCCCGACGCGAAGCTGCGGGCGGCGCTGAAGCCCGACCAGTTCCGGCTGTACGAGCTGATCTGGCAGCGGTTCGTGGCGTGCCAGATGACCCCGGCGCAGTGGGACTCGACATCGGTGGTGATTGATGGGGGGCGGGCGGCCGCGGGGGCCGCGCTCCCGATCACCTTCCGCGCATCCGGACGAGTGCTGGCGTTCGACGGGTTCTACAAGGTCACGGGCGTGCCGCACGCCGCGGAAGAGCAGACCCTGCCCGCGCTGGCGGAGAAGCAGAAGGTCGCGCCGGTGGCTCTGGACCCGATGCAGAAGTTCACGCAGCCCCCGCCGCGGTACACCGAGGCGAGCCTGATCAAGACGCTGGAGTCGGAGGGCATCGGCCGCCCGTCGACGTACGCGTCGATCATCGGGGTGATCCAGGACCGCAAGTACGTCGAGCAGGTGGAGCGTCGCTTCTGGGCCACCGCGCTGGGCGAGGCGGTGACCGACAAGCTCATCGAGGCCTTCCCCGACCTGATGGACGTGGGCTACACCCGCGAGATGGAGGCCAAGCTGGACAAGGTCGAGGAGGACCACCTCGACTGGGTCCAGATGCTCCACGAGTTCTACGGGCCGTTCAAGGACCGGCTGGGCAAGGTTGAGCACACGCTCACGCACGCCAAGGCCGTCACCACGCCCGCGCCCGCGGAGTACACCTGCCCCAAGTGCGCCGCGGAGCGGGCCAAGAAGGGCCTGCCCCCGGCGGGCATGGTCTATCGCCTCGGCAAGAGCGGGCGCTTCCTGTCGTGCGACACCTATCCCAAGTGCACCTACGCCGCCCCGGTTGACCGCGAGGGCAAGCCCCAGCCCGTCGAGACCACCGACGTCGCCTGCACCAAGTGCGGCGCGGCGATGATCTACCGCACCGGGCGGTTCGGGCCGTTCCTGGGCTGCTC
Source organism: Phycisphaerales bacterium (assembly GCA_022843545.1). GTDB lineage: Bacteria > Planctomycetota > Phycisphaerae > Phycisphaerales > UBA1924 > JALHNL01. The sequence goes on from JALHNL010000007.1 coordinate 32,180, forward strand.
CAAGTACGGCGACAAGGCCGCCCCCTGCGACGGGATCCTCAAGCTGGACAAGACCGGGCGGGTGGTGGCGCCGGCGATCCCGCCGTATTCGCCCGAGCCCGCGCTGCCCTGCCCCAAGTGCCAGGCGGCGATGTACCTGCGGCCCGGGAAGTACGGCCCGTGGCTGGGGTGCTCGAAGTTCCCCAAGTGCCGGGGGCGTGGCAACTTCAAGGGTCTGCCCGAGGCGCAGCAGAAGGAACTGATGGTGGCGCTGGCAAACTGGGAGAAGCAGCACCCGGTGCCGGTGATCAAGACCACGTCCGGGAAGGCCCTGACGGGTCCGGACGGCAAGCCGGTTGAGGGCGCGCCGCGAATCGACCAGCAGGACGGCGGCGAAACCCTGGAAGCGGTGGCGGATGAACTGGGCGTCTAATGCGGGAGGTCGGCACGTGGCGTGGAGCACCGGATTTGCGGCGGGTTTGGCGGCGGGGGCCTTGTGCGGCGGGCTGATCGCCGGCGCGGTGGCCATGACGCAGCCCATCAAGAGCACGCCCAAGCCGGCGGACATCGCGTTCGCGGACATGCCCGGCCCGGTGAAGAGCTACCTCAAGTCGCAGACGGCGTGGCTGACGGATGGCCAGGCCAAGGTCTTTGAGACCGGCCCGGCGAAGATCTACGTGGTCGATGCTGACAACGGCCCGACGGCGATCGGGGCCTATGTGACGAACAAGGGCGTTCTACTGAACTGGAAGCGCAACCACTCCGGGCTGAGCGCGGTGGTGCCCCAGCAGGTGAAGGACCACTTCGCGGAGGCGATGCCCGACGCGAAGCTGCTGGGCTACCAGGATTACGACTCGGTGATGTACATCTACAACGCGATCATGGAGAAGGACGGCAAGGGCTACCGCCTGAGCCTGTCCAGCGTGAGCGGGATGGAAATCGAGGAACTTCCGGATTGGCAGATGAACACCTACAAGCGGATGCTTGAGAAGAACGAGAACAAGCCATGAACACGACGACCCGACTGACCGCGGCCGCGCTGCTGGCGCTGGCCTTCGCCTCCCCGCTGATCGCGCAGCCCGAACCGGCGCCGGCCCCGGCTCCTGCCCCGGCCCCCGCGCCCGCGCCCGACAAGCCGCCGCTGCCGAAGTTTGAGGAAACGCCCGAGGCGGTGCAGCGGGCGGCGCGCGGGTTTGACCAGCGCCTGGAGGTGTTCGAGGTCACCGATCACAAGCGGCTGGGTGGGGCGATGTGGTACATGGTGACGGGACGCGCCCGGGGCATCCAGGTGGAGATGCGGATCTTGGCCAGCGGGATCGTGATGTCGGCCCGGACGTTCGAGGAGCAGTCGGGAGACGCCCCGCCGGAACTGCTGAAGGACATCGAGGAGCGGTATGGCAAGGACGCGCAGATTCTGAACACGCGCCGGATCACGGTGATCTTCATTGAGCCGACTACGTGGCTGAAGGTGTCCGACGAGAAGGACGCGGAGATCCGGCGGTGCTACATCAACAGTTCGCTGGGGGCGGCCTACCAGCCCCTTGGCCCGGACGAAGCGGTGCCCTCCGACGAGCCGCTGGCGCCGCTGTCGGCCGAGGAAAAGGAGGCCAGCGACAAGGCCCTGGCCTCGCTGCCCGAGCCGGTGCGCAAGGCGATCACGACGTTCGACCCGCAGTTTGACCGGTTCACGGTGGAGGAACTGACGATCGAGACCGCGCAGGTCTTTGACGTGACGGCCGAGTCGGCGCAGCGGAAGGTGAAGCTCCGCGTGGCTCCGCTGGGCACCATCCTGATGAGCGACGAACTGAGCCGCACGGTGAGCGTGAAGCCCAAGGAGTTTGACGAGATCACTCCGACCATCTATCCCAAGGCGATCCCGGTGGTGCGCCGGCAGCGGCTGGTGCGCACGGGCGACTGGGGCACCGTGGTGGAGTCCAAGGCCGGGCGGCAGCAGTTCATCCTGCGCAACAACGGGCGCATGGAGATCCAGGTCGACAACCCGCTGGGTCAGCCGCCCCGCGGGCGCCCGGCGGATCGTCCGTAACCCCCAGTCCGGGCGGCATTGAATGAGGTGGGCCTGCGCGCGGCTATGCTCGCGCAGACCCGCTCGTGAACGCCTCTCGACAGCGCTACAGCCCGGTCTCGCTCGTGCCCCCGCCCGCGCCCCCGCGGCTGGGGATGGCTCTGCGGCGCGCGCTGTCGCGCGGGTACGGCGCCCGCGACCTGCGCGCGGACATCCTCGCGGGCCTGGTGGTGGGCGTGGCCGCGCTGCCCCTGAACATGGCCCTGGCGATCGCGTCGGGCGTGCGCCCCGAAAACGGGCTGTACACCGCGATCATCGCGGGGTTCCTGATCGCGCTCCTGGGCGGGAGCAAGTTCCAGGTGTCCGGGCCCACGGCGGCATTTGTGGTGATCCTCGCGCCGGTGGCCGGGCAGTACGGGCTGGCGGGGCTGGCCATCGCCTCCGCGCTGGCGGGCGTGCTGCTGATCCTGATGGGCCTGCTGCGCCTCGGGCGGCTGATCGAGTTCGTGCCCTACCCGGTGACTACGGGCTTCACCGCGGGGATCGCGGTCGTCATCGCGACGCTGCAGCTCAAGGACTTCCTGGGCCTGCCGGTGGCGCACATGCCCGATGGCTTCGTCGAGAAGCTCATCGCCATGTGGCACGCGGGGCTGGCGAAGTTCGCCGAGCCGGGCCCGGGGGTCTACAGCGACGTGGCGGTGGGCGTGGTGACACTGGTGGGCCTGCTGGCGTGGCCGCGGATCACGAAGAAGGTCCCGCCCGCGCTGGTGGTGCTGCCGGTGGTGGCGGTGGGTGCGCTGCTGCTCTCGCGGGCGTGGCCGGAGTTCTCGCCGCACACGATCATGTCGCGGTTCGGGTCGATCCCCACCACGCCGCCGATGTTCATCTGGCCGTGGAACGAGCCGGGGCCGGTGGGCCCCGACGGCGTCGCGGGCGCGCTGACGCTGGACACGGCGACGGTGCGGGCGCTGCTGTCGGCGGCGTTCGCGATCGCGATGCTGGGGGCGATCGAGTCTCTGCTGTCGGCGGTGGTGGCCGACGGGATGACGGGCAAGAAGCACCACCCGGATTCGGAACTGATCGCTCAGGGCATCGGCAACGTGGCGGCGCCGTTCTTCGGGGGCTTCGCGGCGACCGGGGCCATCGCGCGGACGAGCACCAACATCCGCGCCGGGGCCCGCTCGCCCATCGCGGCGATGATCCACGCGCTGTTCCTGCTGGCGGCGATGATGGGCCTGGCCCCGCTGCTGGCGCACCTGCCCATGGCCTCGATGGCGGCGATGATCCTCGTGGTCGCCCGCAACATGGCCGACGTGAAGCACGTCGCCTTCCTGCTCCGCTTTGCGCCGCGGAGCGACGTGGCGGTGATGCTCACCTGCTTCGGGCTCACCGTCGTGTTCGACATGGTCGTCGCGGTCAGCTTCGGGTTCGTGCTCGCGGCGATCCTGTTCATGCGCCGCATGGCGGAGGTGTCGCGCGTGCGACTGATCGCGGAGGACCACCCGGCCTTCGCCGCGCCCATGCCCACGGGCGTCACGCTCATGGAGATCAGCGGTCCGCTGTTCTTCGGCGCCGCCGCGAAAGCCCTGAGCACGCTTGAACTGCTCGATGACAGCACCAAAGCCGTGATCCTGGACCTGGAGGGCGTGCTCACCATCGACGCGACCGGGCTGGTGAACCTGGACTCGGCGGTGTCGCGGCTCTCCAAGCGCGGCGTGATGGTGATCCTCGCAGGCGTGCAGGAGCAGCCGCAGCAGTTGCTGCGCCGCGCCGGCTGGGAAGAGCGCGAGGGCCTGCTGGCGATGGCGGGCGACGTGGGCGCGGCGGTGGAGGTGGCGCGGGCGTATGTGGAAGGGGCGTGAGACGATCGGGCTTTACAGCCCCAGGTCCGCCTTCGTGAACAGCGATTCAAACCGGATGCCCGCGGCCTCGATGGCCTCGCGCGCGCCCTCCAGCCGGTCGATGGTGGCGATGATCGCCTTCACCCGCGCACCCTCGTCCTGCAACACCTTCGCCGCCTCCAGCGCCTGACCGCCGGTGGTGGCGATGTCCTCGACGATGATCACCTCGTCGCCCTTGTTCAGGACGCCTTCCAGCCGCTTGGCCGTGCCGTAGTCCTTCTTGCTGTTGCGGATGAACAGGCTGGGCAGCCCGGTGGCCATTCCGGCGGCGGCGACGAGGGGGATGCCGCCCAGCTCGGCCCCGGCCAGGCGGGTGGGGCGGCCGATGCGCTCGATGGTGCGGGCGAACATCTCGCCCAGGACCTTGAGAATCTCGGGGCGGGTGGAGAAGAGGTACTTGTCGAGGTACACGTTGCTCGTGCGACCCGACCGGAGAACGAACGTTCCGCGAAGCACGCACACATCGGCCAGAGCCTTGGCGATGCCGGCGTGGTCGGAGGGGTTCAGGGCGGCGGTGGTGGTGGGCATGGGTGCAATCCGAAAGGCGGATGGGGCGTTATCCGAATGACCTGTTGAGCGTACGACGATCAAGCCTTGGCCGTCGGCGGTGACGCCCGCGGCGCAGAAGGGGAGCCCACATGCCGAGCCGTCGCCTCATTTCGCTGCTGGCCGTTGTCCCGTTCGTCGTGATGCCCGCGGCTCACGCCGAGCCCGACCCGATGGCTCCCGGCAAGGCCGAGCCCGCGCCGGCCAAGACGGAGCCGGCCTCGGGCGCCAAGACCAGCGACCCGCTGGCGGGACCGAGCGTGGCGCACTCGGCGCAGAAGCGCACGCTGGTGGAGCGCGACGCCGACGGGAAGATCAAGCGCCTGGACATGGCCCCCGCGGAAGCGGCGGTGAGGCTGGTCAACTTGGGAAGCGAGGCGCAGGCCCAGGTGGACAAGATCCTCGCGGAGCGCGCCGCGATGATGGACAAACTGGTCGCCGAAAACCTGCGCGAGGTGATCGAGATCGCCGGGGCGGCGCAGGCCGGCAACCGCGAGGAGGCGGGCCGCAAGATGCGCGAACTGGCCCCGATCGCCGCGCCGCTGCGTGAGCGCGGCATGCTGGGGGCCGAGCTGGCCCGCGTGCTGCCCGAGGCCCCGGCCGGCGAGGTGCGCCGCATGGTGGAGGAATACACCGAGGCGGTGACGGCGGAAGAGAAGCAGGCCGCCGAGGCCCGGGGTGAGACGTTCGACGCCCGCGCGGCGCGCCGGGCGGAGATGATCCGCCTGGTGGGGGCGGAGATGCGCCGGGCGTACGAGCGCGTGGTGCAGCAAAGGGCGCAGGACTTCGACAAACTGCTGGCCACACTGGGTCTCACCCCCGAGCAGGAGGGCGCGGTCCGCAAGATCGTGAGCGATGACTTCACCGCCAACTACGGCAAGAGCACGCCCGAGCAGCGCGCCAGGGTGTTCGGCGAAGTGTGGAAGCTGCTGAGCAGCGAGCAGCGGCGGAAGGTGATGGAGCACATGCGGGAAGCCCGGTAGTCGCCGTACCATCAGGCCCCCGCGCTGAGCGGGCGGTTTTGGAGGGTGCGACGATGCGAATGCGGGCTGTGCTGATCGGTCTGTTGTCGGCCTCGGTGAGCGGCGGCGCGCTGGCGCAGGTGATCCCGCCGGCTCCGTCCAAGCCCGCGCCCACGCCCGCGTGGGAACCGCCGCCCCCGCCCGAGCCGCCGAAGGTGGAGGTCGCGCCCCCGCCCCCCCCGCCGATGCCCGCGCCGGAGATCATCCAGCGCGGCGCGGACGGGAAGGTGGTGATGTTCACCGAGCCCGTGGAAGAGGTGGCGGTGGCGAAGCTGGCGATCGCGCCGGAGAAGAAGGCGCTCTTTGACGCGGTGCGCGCGGAGCGGAGCGTGCTCTTCCAGCGTCGCCTGGCCTCGCTTGGCGAGAAGGTGCTGCGCGGGCGCGAGGGCTTCGCGAAGGTGTGGGCCGATCCGAACTTCGACCGCTCGATGGACTTCCTGGCGGTCGGGCGCGAACTCATGCTGTCGCCCCCGCTGCACCGCCAACTGCAGGCGGCGGGTGTGATCAGCGAGCAGGAGTACGACGCGGCGGACCGGGCGATCAAGGCGTACAGCGCCGAACTGGCCAAGGAACTGCGCGCCGAACTGGAGACCGCGCCGATGTCGGCCCAGATGCAGCGCACCGTCAACGTGAACCTGCGCCGAATGACCCCCGAGGTCATCCGCGAGACCGACAACCTGCTGCGCACGGCCGGCTCGCGCTGGGGCGAGATCACCGCGGGCGCGACGCTGAACCCGACCGACAAGGCCGCCTTTGCCGAGGCCATGAAGGCCTTTGCCGGCGGCAGCCCCACGCCCGACGCGGTGGCCAAGGCGCTCTCGCTGCTCCCGCCCGAAGAGATCAAGGGGCTGCTGGAGCGGGCCGCGCCGCCCCTGCCCGCGGCGGAGAATCGCGTGATCCCCGACGCGCCGACCCCGCCCCCGCCGAGCCGCCCGGCCGGGCGCGTGCTGACGCCCGCGGAACTCAAGTCGCCCAAGTGATCGCCCGGGCGATTACTCGGGGCGCATGAGCGGGAAGAGCACCACGTCGCGGATGGTGCGCTGGTTGGCCAGCAGCATCGTCAGACGATCCACGCCCAGGCCCATGCCGCCGGCGGGGGGCATCCCCACCTGCAGCGCGCGCAGGAAGTCGTGATCCATGGTGCGGTAGGTCGCCTCCTCGGCGTTCTTGTCCGCGTCGATGCCCACGAGCTGCTGGCGGAACTTCTGCTCCTGCACGTCCGGGTCGTTGAGCTCGGTGTAGTGCGGCGCGATCTCCATGCCCCCGATGAACAGGTCGGCGCGGTCGGCGATGGCCGGGTTGTCGCGGCTGGGGCGCACCAGCGGGCTGATGGCCGAGGGGTAGTGGGTGATGAACGTGGGCACGGCGGGGTCGAGCTGCGCTTCGCCGCCGTGCTGCTTGTCCTCGAAGAGTTCGTTGATCAGCAGTGCGTCGTCCATCTGCTCGATGGCGCGGGGGTTCTCGCGGACCAGCCCCGGGTGGCGGCGGGCGAGTTCCTGCCGCGCCTTGGCCGTGTCGGTCATCGGGAAGCCGTACGCGCGCTCGAAGAGCTCGGCGTACGACACGCGGACGAAGGGTCTGGAGTAGTTGATGCTCAAGTCGCCGAAGGGGAGCACAGCGTCGCCGGTCCCGCCGGTCATTTCGTGGACCATGCGCGCCGCGTCGCGGATGAGGCTCTCGGTGAGTTCCATGACGGTGGTCATGTCGCCGAAGGCCTCGTAGGCCTCGAGCATGGTGAACTCGGGGTTGTGCTGCTTGTCGAGCCCCTCGTTGCGGAAGTTGCGGTTGATCTCGAAGACGCGGGGCATGCCGCCCACGAGCAGGCGCTTGAGGTAAAGCTCGGGGGCGATGCGCAGGAAGAGGTTGATGTCCAGCGCGTTCATCTTGGTGATGAAGGGGCGGGCCGCCGCGCCGCCGGCGAGCGACTGGAGCATGGGCGTCTCCACCTCGCTGTAGCCGCGCCCGTGCAGGAAAGCGCGCATCCTCGCCACCAGCGCGCTGCGCAGGCGGAAGACCCCCAGCGTCTCGGGGTTGGCCCACAGGTCCATGTAGCGCTGGCGGTAGCGCAGTTCGACATCGGCCAGACCCGCGTGCTTCTCGGGGGGCGTGACGAGGCACTTGGACGCGGGCGAGGCCGACGACGCCCACACCGTGACCTCGCCGGTCTTGGTCTTCATCAGCGGCCCGCGCACGATGACCACGTCGCCCAGGTCGGTGAGCTTGGCGAACTGGAAGGACGTGGCGTCGCAATCGCGCTGCGAAAGCGCGACCTGCAGATCGCCCGTCGAGTCGCGCAGCGTCATCCAGATCAGTTTGCCGTTGTCGCGCGAGAGCATCACGCGCCCCGCCACCTGCACCACCGGCCGGCGATCAACCACGGGCGTGCCCGGCGCGGCCTTGGCGGCCTGCGTCGAGGCCTGGTGCTCCGCGTCGGCCTCGGGGCTGTAGCGGGCCCGAGCGTCGGCGAGCAGAAGCAGGTCGCGCGTGCTGTGCCCGTACGGCTCCAGCCCCAGCGCCCGCACCGCCTCGCGGTTGGCACGACGCTGAGCCTCGAGCGAGAGGCCGGGACTGGACGGGCTGGGCGTGGTCATAGGGGGTGAGGGTAGGAGAGGGCGGAGGGGGGGTGCTGAGTGCTGAGTGCTGAGTGCTGAGTGCTGAGTGCTGAGTGCGTGGTGCGTGGTGCGTGGTGCGTGGTGCCCTGTGCCTATCGCCCCCCTCCCACCCCCGCACCACACCTCGGGAACCCGCGCCCGCCGTGTGCGTCTCACTGTTTGCCCGGCCATGACCCGGGCGCCTGAGTGCATCCTGAACCCCGCCCACGGAGACGATCCCATGATCCTCGTCCGCACGCTGTCCGCCGCTCTGGTTCTTTCACTCGCCGCCGGCGCCGCGCTGGCGCAGCCGGAGGCCGCGCGAGCCGCGGCGGAGGCGCCGCTGATGGGCGTCGCGCTCACGGGCGCGGTCAGCGACGTGACGGTGTACCGCGGGCAGGCGCTGGTGACGCGCCGGGTAGACCTGCCCGCGGGGCGGGGCCTGCGCGAGGTGGTGATCACGGGCCTGCCCGACGGGATCGTGCCCGGCTCGATGTTCGCCGAGGGCGTGGGCGGGGTAGACGTGCGGTCGGTGAGTTACCGCGCCCGCCCCGTGGCGAAGGACGCACGCCAGCAGGTGAGCGAACTGGAAGAGAAGATCCAGTGCGCCCGCGACGCAGTGGCGGGGATCGAGGCCGAACGGGCCGTGGACGAATCGCACCGGGCCAACCTTGAGCGGCTGGAGCAGTTCGTCGCGCCGACGGCGCAGGCGGAACTCAAGAGCGGCGTGCTGAACGCCGAGACGCTCACCCGGCTGATCAGCTTCGCCAAAGAGCAGCGCGCCGAACTGGCGGAGCGCGGAGCGCAGCGCGAGGTTCGCCTGCGCGAGGCGCACCGCAACCTCTCGCTCCTGGAGCGCGAACTGGCCACGCTGACGGCGGGCGCCTCGCGCACCGCCCGCGAGGCCGTGCTGTTCGTGGACGCGCCCGAGGGTCGGGGCGAAGTGCGCGTGAAGTACCTGGTGAACAACGCGACCTGGCAGCCCTCGTACAACCTTCGCGCCGACGAGGCGCGCAAGACCGTGAGGATCGAGTACCAGGCGCAGGTGCGCCAGATGTCGGGCGAGGACTGGTCCAACGTGAGCATGACGCTGAGCACCGCCACGCCCGCGCTGGTGAGCGCGGGCCCGCGCCTGGAACCCATGAAGCTCTCCCTCGCCGGCGGCTCGGGCGGGGATGAACTGGTCCGCCTGCTGCAGTCCCAGAAGTACGAGGACGCGGCCAAGGCGATCGGAGAAAAGCGGCGCGAGGCCGGCGCGACCCGGACCCAGTTGGCCGCCGCCGCCCCCGCCGACCGCGACGACGCCCGCGCCTATCAGATCGCCGACAAGTCGCTGAACGTGGTGGCGGCGGAGTCGCAACTGCTGGACCTGGTGACCAGCGAGCGCTTTGAGCGCAAGGACCGCCGGGGCGACGACGCCTTGGCCGCCGAGCCGGGCGTGAGCGTCACCTATGTGCTGCCCAGCGCCACCACGCTGCCCAGCCGGAGCGACCAGCAGTTGATCCTGATCGCGCAGGGAGATGCGCCGGCGGCCTTTGCGCGGGTGGCGACGCCCGTGCTCTCCGAGCATGTGTACGTCGAGGCGGAGGTGGCCAACGCCCTGGCCTCGGGCGGGCAGGGGCTGGTGCTGCTGGCCGGGCCCGTCAGCGCGTATCTGGGCGAGCAGTTCGTGGGGCGGGGCGTCTTGCCCACCGTGTCGGCGGGCGAGAAGTTCACCGCGGGCTTCGGGATCGACGCGACGCTCCGCGCCCGGCGCGAACTGGTGGAGCGTGCCGAGACCATCCAGGGCGGCAACCGCGTGGTGGACTTCACGTATCGCCTGACGATCGAGAACTTCTCGGGCTCGCAGGCCCAGGTGCGCCTGCTGGACCGCATGCCCGTGGCGCAGGGCGGGGACATCAAGATCACCCTGGCGCCGCTGCCCGAGAGCGCCCGGCTCTCGACCGACGCCGCGTACCTCAAGAATGAGCGCAAGCAGGGCATCCTGCGCTGGGACCTCACGGCCGCCGCGGGCACATCGGGGCTCACCGCCCAGGCCGTGGAGTACTCGTTCAAACTCGAACACGACAAGCAGATGAACCTGGCGGGGCTGGGGGGCTGAGCCCGCCGGGGGGCGCGGGACGGTTTACCACGGCGGATCACGGCGGAACACGGGCAGAGTCTTGGAGAGTTCAACACGGAGGACCACGGAGAGCCACTGAAGAAGAAATTGGAAGACCAGATGAACTCGAGATACGCCCAGAGTCTGGCTCGAGATCACTCCTCTTTCACATCCCATGCTCTTCCCCCCGTGCCCCTCCGTGGCTCTCCGTGTTGAACACTCTGCCCGCCCGTGATCCGCCGTGGTGAAGAACGCAGAGGAATCGGGCGGCTACCCTCGCTGCGATGTCCACTCCGCCCACCAACACGCCGGCCGCGCTCTCGATCGAGGCGGTCCGCAAGGTCGCCAAACTGGCCCGTCTGTCGCCCACGCCCGAGAAGGCGCAGCGCTACCAGGGGCAGTTGTCGTCGATCCTGACGTACATCGACCGGCTGCGCTCGCTGGACCTCAAAGGCGTGGAGCCGATGGCCAGCCCGCTGGACGCGACGAGCAACCTGGGCGCCGACCGTCCGGGCCCCACGCTGCCCACCAGCGTGCTGATGGACATGGCCCCGCAGAAGCACGAGCCGTTCATCCGCGTGCCCAAGGTGCTGGGCGACGGGGGTGGCGCATGAGCACCATCGACCCCGGAGCGCCGATCCTCGACACGCGCGAGCGCGTCACCGCCCGCAAGGTCAGCGCGGCGGAGATGGCCCGCGCCGCCCTCGACCGCGCGCAGGCCCTGCAAAAGACCCTCAACGCCTTCGTGGACCTCTTCCCGGACCAGGCCATGGAGCAGGCCCGCGCGGTGGACGCGCGGATCGCCCGGGGCGAGCCCGTGGGCGCGCTGGCGGGCGTGCCCGTGGCGATCAAGGACAACATGAGCCTGGCCTACGGGCGCACCACCTGCTGCTCGCGGATCCTGGAGAACTACCGCGCGCCGTACACCGCCACGGCGGTGCAGAAGCTGATCGACGCGGGCGCGATCATCGTGGGCAAGACCACGATGGACGAGTTCGCGATGGGCTCCTCGGGCGAGCACTCCTGCTTCGGGCCCACCCGCAACCCGTGGGACCTGTCGCGCGTGCCGGGCGGATCATCCTCAGGCTCCACCGCCGCCGTCGCCGCGGGCATCGTGCCCGCCTCACTGGGCTCGGACACGGGCGGGTCAATCCGCCAGCCCGCGGGCTTGTGCGGGATTTACGGGCTCAAGCCCACCTACGGGCTGGTGTCGCGCTACGGGCTGGTGGCCTTCGCCAGTTCGCTGGACCAGATCGGCCCGCTGACCCGCACCGTGGACGACCTGGCCGCGATGCTCTCGGTGATCATGGGGCACGACGACATGGACTCCACCAGCGCCACCGCGCACGTGGACGCCATGCGCGACCTGCACACGCCCGTTGACGGGCTCACGCTGGGCGTGCCCCGCCAGGCCCGCAGCACCGCCAACACCCCGGGCGTCGCCGCCGCGCTGGAGGCCGGCATCAAGACCTTCCGCGACCTGGGCGCGCGGATCATCGACATCGACCTCCCGCACATCGACCACGGCATCGCCGCTTACTACATCATCGCCCCGGCCGAGGCCAGCAGCAATCTGGCCCGCTTTGACGGCGTGCGCTACGGCCGCCGGGCGCAATTGGGCCCGGGCGAGGACCTCATGGCGCTGTACTGCAAGAGCCGCAGCGAGGGCTTCGGGCCCGAGGTGCAGCGCCGCATCATGCTGGGCACGCACGTGCTCAGCAGCGGGTACTTCGACGCGTACTACCTCACCGCGCTCAAGGTCCGCCGGCTCATCAAGAACGACTACGACGCCGCCTTCAAGCAGGGCTGCCACGCGATCCTCATGCCCAGCAGCCCCTCGCCCGCCTTCACGCTGGGCAGCAAGACCAGCGACCCGCTGGCGATGTACCTCGAAGACGTCTATACCGTGGGCGTCAACCTCGCGGGCCTGCCCGGGCTCACCATGCCCGGCGGCTTCGAGAAAGTCACCGACAACGGCCGCGCCGCCGAACTGCCTGTGGGCCTCCAGCTCGTAGGCCCTGCCCTGGGCGAGAACACCCTGCTGCGGATCGCGGCGATGTTCGCCGACCGCACGACCTGGCACACCCGCCGGCCGGCGATCTGACGGCCGGGCCCCTACGCCCCCACCCGCCGACGCTCAACCGCCATCACCACCCCCGTCGCCGCCGGCAGGACCAGCAGGCCCACCACGGCCGCCAGTTCGGGCGTGCTCAGCCCGTGGAAGAACGTCGGGGCGAAGATCCAGACGATGACGCCGGCGGCCGTGAGGCTCACGGCGGCGGCAACAACGAGCGCCCAGCGGCGGGCGCGGAGGAGCGGTCGGGACATCGGGCACGGGCTCTCTAGCTCGCCAAAGGCGCGAGCGATGGGGACAACAGGGGGACAAGTTCAGGCCCGCCAAAGACACCCTTAGGGCTGCCCTGGCGGGGGGATGAGCATACTCGGCCACCCGGGGTCTATCCCTGTACACATTGCCCGCATGGGCGAGCCTGTCGGCTGCCCCGCCCCCGGCGCGGAGACTTGGGGCACCCGGGAGGGACGGGAAGTTGTAGTCCGGCCTCATCGGGTGTATTGTGCCTGCCCCTGTGACCCCACACGCTGGACATCTCGCCGCCCGCACCCTCCCTCGCTCGCACGCCTTTGGCCTGATCGGGGGTCGATGGACCCGGTCGGTGGCTCTGGCGGCGTTGGCCGGGGGGATTCTGGCCTCATCCGGGCTGGCCCAGCCCATGCCCGCCACCCCCCCCACCCCCCCCGCCTCCCCGGCCGCTGAGGGCGAGCCGCGGGCGCGCATCCCCGCGCTGGCCCCGTTTGAGGACCGGCTGATCCGCGAGATCAAGGTGGTCGGGCTCAAGGATGTGAGCGAGCAGCTCGTCCGCAACCAGATCCGCGCCGCGGCCGGGCGGCCCATGAAGGTGGAGACGGTGGAGTCGGACGTGGCCCGGCTGGTGCGCCTGGGGCGGTTCCGCGAGGTCTCGGCCTCGGTTCAGCCCTACGACGACCAGAGCGTGGGCGTGGTCTACACCCTCACCGAGGCGCCGGTCATCCGCAGCGTCGAGGTCGCGGGCAACCGGCAGGTGAGCGACCAGGAGATCGCGGCGGAAGTGAACATCCTGGCGGGCACGCCGGTGGACCCGTTCCAGATCGACCGCTCGCTGCGGAAGATCAAGGACCTGTACAAGGCGAAGGGCTACTACCAGGCCGACGTGACGGTGGACGAGAAGGAACTGGCCGAGTCGCAGATCCTGCTCTTCCGCGTGCGCGAGGGCGAGCGGCTGCGGGTGACGGACATCCGCTTCGACGGGAACAAGGCGATCGAGTCGGGGCTCCTGCGTCCCAACGTGAACACGAGCGTGTGGAACATCTTCAGCGCGGGCACGCTGGACGACGCGGTGCTGGATCAGGACGTGTCGAACCTGATCACGTACTACAAGGACCGCGGCTACCTCGACGTGCGGATCGACCGCGCGATCCGTCCCTCGCCCGACGGCAAAGAAGCGATCATCACGTTCATCATCGAGGAAGGCCCGCTGTACACGCTGCGGGCGGTGCGGGCCGAGCTGGACGCCGGCGGCGGGATGATCTCCACCGGCAAGCCCACCACGGTCTACAGCGAGGAGCAGCTCGCGGGCCTGATGCTCATCAAGGCCGGCGACGTCTACAGCCTCGACAAGATCCGCAAGTCGATCGAAGCGGTCACCGACGCCTACGGCAAGCTCGGATACGCGGACGTGCGGGTCAACCGCGTGGAACTGCGCGACCCCGAGAAGCCCGAGGTCGAACTGCTGCTGCTCATCACCGAGGGGCGGCGATTCAAGACCGGCGTCGTCGGCACGCGCGGCAACGAGATCACCCGTCAGAACGTCGTCCGCCGGCAACTGCGCTTCTATCCCGACCGCCCGCTGGACACCGTGGGCATCCGCCAGAGCGAGCAGAACCTGCGTGAGACCGGGCTGTTCGCGGGCAACCGCAACGACGGTCCGCCGCCGCGCGTCATCGTCCAGAACGAGCGCGAGGACGAGCCGGGCTACCGCGACGCGCTGGTCGAGGTGCAGGAAACCAACACGGGCTCGCTGTCGTTCGGCGCCGCCGTCAGTTCCGACCAGGGGCTGATCGGCAGCATCACCCTGCGGCAGGAGAACTTCGACATCGCCGACTTCCCGGACAGCTTCGACGAGCTCTTCCGCGGGCGGGCGTTCCGCGGGGGCGGGCAGCAGTTCAACCTGGTGGCCTCGCCGGGCACCGAGACGCAGAACTACAGCATCAGCATCGCCGAGCCCTACCTGTTCGAGAGCGACTACTCGGGCTCCATCGGCGGCGGCTACAACTCGCGCGAGTTCGACGAATACCGCGAGCAGCGCTTCGGCGGGCAGATGGCGGTGGGGCGGCGCTTCGGCGAGCGCTGGACCGGGTCGATCACGGCCCGCGGGCAGTACGTGGACATCGGCGGGCTGGACAGCGACTCCATCATCGACCTGCTCGAGGTCGAGGGCGAGAACGTCCTGACGGGCATCGGCGCCCGCCTCCGCCGCACCACGCTCGATTCGAGCTTCCGCCCCAGCCGCGGGTCGCGCATCGAACTCACGGTTGAGCGGGTGGGCGCGCTGGGCGGGGACTACCAGTTCACCAAGCTCGGCGCGAGCGGCACGGTGTACTTCACGGTCTACGAAGACTTCATGGGCCGCAAGACGATCGTGAACTTCCGCAACTCGGTGAACTACATCCCCGAGGGCGAGGACGAGGTCCCCATCTTCGAACGCTACTTCCTGGGCGGTCGCGACTTCCGCGGGTTCGACTACCGCGGCGTCTCCCCGCGCGGGTTCAAGAACGGCGAGAACCCCGGCGATCCGCCAGTCATCACCGACGACCCCTCCGGCGGCACCTTCTCGTTCTTCGCCGGCGTCGAGATCGAGCACCCGATCATCCAGGAAGTCATCAAGGGCGTGGCCTTCATCGACACCGGCACCGTCACCAACGACCCCGGGTTCGAGGAATACCGCGTCTCGGTCGGCGTGGGCATCCGCCTGTATCTCGAGCAGCTCGGGCCGGTCCCGCTGGCCTTCGACTTCGGCTTCCCCCTGCTGAAGGAAGACGGCGACCAGGAGCAGTTGTTCTCGTTCAGCCTCGACCTGCCCTTCTGACCCCGCCCGGCGGGTGTTCGGGACCGTTCAAGTTCGCGTCGCTGAAGCCGGTTGGCCCGTCCCGGCGAAGGTACAATGCGTACGCATCCCCCTTTCACCGAAGGAAGCTCTCTCATGGCGATTCGCAGCGCTCGTTGGTCCACCGGTCTGGCTCTGTGCATGGCTATCGGCGCCCTGGGCGTCGGTGGCGTGGGCGCGGGCATGGCGTACTCCGCCGTGGCCCGGCGCGCGGCCCCCCCCGCCGCGGTGGTGGCGACGTTCGACCTGGAGCGCGTCTTCAACAGCCTCGAGGAGCGCACGGCCCGTCAGACGGAGTTCAAGACCTACGCCGACTCGCTGCAGAAGGAACTGACGGACCTTGAGGGCAAGCTCAAGGACGAGCAGAGCAAGGTCGACGCGCTGCCCGAGGGCCCGGACAAGACCAAGGCCCGCGCCGCGTTCGTCGAGATGCGCCTGAACGCCGAGGTGAAGAAGAAGGTGGCCGAGGCCCTGCTCGAGCAGCGCGGCGGCCAGACCTTCGTGGACCTGTACCGCAAGATCAACGCGGGCGTGGCCACCCTGGCCAAGCAGAACAACTACACGATCGTGCTCTCGTCCGACGAGAAGGCGGTCATCCCCGACGGCGCGTCGTCGCAGGACATCCAGCGCGTCATGCAGCTGCGCCGGCTGTACTACGTCGCCCCCGGTCATGACGTGACCGACGACCTCATCACCCTGCTGAACAACGAGTTCAAGGCCGGCGGCAAGCCCGGCTGATCCTCCGCGGCCCGCAAACACGTCTACTCACCCCGGCCCCGTCAGGCCCGGAGCGCCCCTTGACCGCCACGCCCGCCCAGACCAAACCCCCGACCCCGCCCGGCGCGGGAGGTGGGCCCGTGGATGTCGCCGCCATGCTCGCCAAGGGCATGGTCACCTCGGGCCTGGTCGCCTCGGTGCTCAAGGCTGAACTCGTCGGCCCGCCCGACCTGGTCATCACCGGGTTTGACGCTATCGACACCGGCGGCCCGGGCGTGCTGACGTTCATCCGCGACCACACCTACACCGCGGCATGGGCCAAAAGCCGCTGCTCGGCGGCCATCGTCACCCGCGGGCTGAAGATCGATGGGCATGACCCGAGCAAGCGGGCCCTGCTCATCGTCCCCGACGCCGAGATGGCGGTGGTGCAGTTGCTCAAGCTGATCACCCCGGCCGAGGTGGTCGCGCCCGGGCGGCACCCCACCGCGATCATCGACCCTTCGGCGCACCTGGACCCCAGCGTTGCGGTGGCGGCGGGCGTGGTCATCGGGCCCGGGTGCCACGTCGGGGCGGGCGTGAGCATCGGCATCCACTCGATCCTGGGCAAAGACGTGCGGATCGGCCCCGGTTCGCGGATCGGGCCGCGCGTTCACGTGGGCGACCGTTCCGTCCTGGGGTCCAACGTCATCCTGCACACCGGAGTGGTGCTGGGGTGCGACGGGTTCGCCTATCGACCCAATCCCGACGGCTCGGGCTACGTGAAGCTGCCCCACGCCGGCAACGTGGTCGTCGAGGACAACGTCGAGATCGGCGCCAACTCGTGCATCGATCGCGGGCGCTTCGGGCCCACCCGCATCGGTCTGGGCACCAAGATCGACAACCTCGTCCAGATCGCCCACAACTGCCAGATCGGCAAGCACGTCATCATCTGCGGCTGCACCGGCATCGCCGGCAGCGTGCGCATCGGCGACCACGCGGTGGTGGGCGGGCATGTGGGCATCGCCGACAACCTGACCATCGGGCGCAACGCCAAGGTCGGGGCCAAGTCGGCGGTCATGCACAGTGTGCCCGACGACGGGTACATCGCGGGCGTCCCCGCCTTGCTCGGGCGCGAGGCGTTCAAGCTCGTGGCCTATGTCCGGCGGATGCTCACCGACCGGGGCAAAGGCCCGGGCTGATCAGGACTCGACAATTGGCGAGCGGGCACTAACATACGCTTGGGGATGCCCACGCCCGTCGCCCATCTTGCGCGCCGCACCGTGTGCCGGCCCGTCGGCTTCGACGGCGTGGGCCTGTTTTCGCCCCTGCACACCCGCATCACGGTGTTGCCCGCGCCCTCGGGCGCGGGGATCGTGTTCCATCGCACCGACCTTCCCGGGCAGCCGTCGATCCCCGCCAAGGTGGGCCACGTGGCCACCGCGCCGCGCAAGACCGTGCTGGTCGCCAAACCCGGCGACGCCTCGGCGGGGGGGGCGGGCGTCCACACGGTCGAGCACCTGCTCTCGGCGATGGCGGGTTTGGGGATCACCGACGCGTACGTCGAGGTCGCGGGGGCGGAGATCCCCATGATGGACGGTTCGTCCGCCCCCTTCGCCACCGCTCTGCGCGACGCGGGCGTGGGCCCCGCCGCGGTCAACGGCACGGGGCACCACCCGGTCGAGCCCATCGTGGTGACCAAGACGGTGAGAGTGGACAAGGGCTCGGCGTGGGCCGAGGTCCAGCCTCTGCCCGCGGGCGGGCGGCCCCGGATGGAAGCGGAGTATCGCCTGGACTACGGCGCGGGCGCGCCGATCGCGCCGCAATCAGCGGCGTTCACGCTGTTCTACGACGAGCCGGAGGTCGCCGGGTACATGCGCGACGTGGCCCCCGCGCGCACCTTCGCCACGCTGGCCGAGGCTCTGCAGATGCGCCAGGCCGGGCTCTTTTCGCATCTGCGCGAGGGCGACACGCTGGTGATCGGGCCCGAAGGGCCCGTGGGCGGGCCCTACCGCCTGCCCGACGAGCCGGCCCGCCACAAACTGCTGGACCTGATCGGGGACCTGAGCCTGGCGGGGCGTCCGATCATCGCGAAGGTGGTGGCGAGCCAGTCGGGGCACGCGCTGAACCACGAATTGGCGGCGGCTCTGCTGGGGCAGTACTGACCCCTGAGCGGGCTGGTCCGGCAAGAACTTTCAAAATGTTCTGAAACCTTGTTGCTTGGCGTCCGAAGTGTCTCTAGACTCTGTCGGAGGCGGGCGGCGCTGTTGTCAAGCTGACCATGTCATCCTCATCGCGACATTCCGGGGCGGACCTCAGCGCGGCGCAGGACCGCTTTATCGCCGCGTGGGGGCAGATGGGCAGCACCTGGGGCATCAGCCGAACGATGGCGGAGGTCCACGCGCTGCTGTACATCCTGGGTCAGCCGCTGTGCACCGACGACGTGATGGCCCGCCTGAAGATCAGCCGGGGCAACGCGTCGATGTCGCTGCGGGCCCTTTTGGACTGGGGCGTGGTGGCGCGGGTTCACAAGCGCGGGGACCGCAAGGAGTACTTCGCGGCGGAGCAGGACGTGTGGGCCCTGACGCAGGCGATCCTGCGCGAGCGGGTGAAGCGCGAGATCCGCCCGGTGCTGGGCGCGCTGTACGAAATCCGCGAGCTCACCGGCGGGCGGGCGCCCTCGGGCGAGAGTGAGCGGGCGCAGCGCCTGGGCGAGCACAACCGGCGCGTGGACGACATGATCGAACTGGTGCGCACGCTTGAGCAACTCTCCGCGAAGCTCACCGAGCTGCCGCCCGACGCGCTGCGCGGGACCGCCTCGGCTCTGCAGGCCGACAACGACCTGGGGGAGGAGCGATGAGCGCCGCCCCGGTCACCCCGATCTCCACGCTTCAGGGCTCCACCTCCCCCGCGGGCGTGGTGCGCGTTCTGTGGGATGTCTCGCACGCGCTGGACGACCGCTCGATCCGCGGCGAGGACCCGCCCCCCGCCACGCTGGAGTGGCGCGTGTGGCGCGATGAGCCCGCGGGCGCTTGGCTGGCTTCCTGCACGCTCACCCGCGCCGGACAGGCCCGCGCCATCGTGGATCGCGCCGCCGTCACCCGTCGGCTGGACGAGGCCTCGGGCGTGGAACAGTTCGAGGCGGGCGAGGACCTCTTGCTGTGCCGGCGCGGGGACAGGCTGCTGCTGGCCCGCGGCGCGGTGATCGCCCGGCTGGACCCCCGCGGCGGCCGGATCGACCGCCCCGCGCTCGTGCGCGGCTGACCGTTGATTGATCGGTGTTGGGGATGGCGCACAGAATCGTGCCACCCGGGCCGGCCCGCGCACTACCATCGGTCAGCACGGAGGCCAGCCATGTCCGAGACGCCGATCACTCCCGAGCAGGCCGAGCAAACCATCGCCGAGGTGCGGGCGGCCTACGCCCGGGTGAAGGAACAGGTTCACAAGGTGATCGTGGGCCAGGACCAGGTCATCGACCAGGTGCTGATGGCGATCTTCTGCCGCGGTCACGCGCTGGTGGTGGGCGTGCCGGGCTTGGCCAAGACGCTCTTGATCTCGACGATCGCGCGGACGCTGAGCCTGGGCTTCTCGCGCATCCAGTTCACGCCCGACCTCATGCCCACCGACATCACGGGCACCGAGGTGATCGAGGAGGACAAGACCAGCGGCACGCGCACGCTGCGGTTTGTGAAGGGCCCGGTCTTCGCGAAC
Organism: Phycisphaerales bacterium; assembly: GCA_022843545.1. GTDB lineage: Bacteria > Planctomycetota > Phycisphaerae > Phycisphaerales > UBA1924 > JALHNL01. Next base: position 51,906 of record JALHNL010000007.1, read on the forward strand.
GTCATCCTCGCCGACGAGATCAACCGCACGCCCCCCAAGACCCAGGCCGCGCTGTTGGAATCCATGCAGGAGCGGCAGGTGACCGTGGGCGGCATGCAGCACAAACTGCCCCAGCCGTTCTTCGTGCTGGCGACCCAGAACCCGATCGAGCAGGAGGGCACGTACCCGCTGCCCGAGGCGCAGCTCGACCGGTTCATGTTCGAGATCAAGATCACGTATCCCAGCGCCGAGGAAGAGCTGGCGATCGTGAAGCGGACCACCGGCGGCGCGGGCGAGCCCCCCACCGCGGTGATGGGCGCCGAGGACATCGCCCGCGTGCAGCAGGTGGTGCGGGCCGCGCCCGTCGCCGATCATGTGCTGCGCTATGCCCTGCGGCTGGTGCGGGCGACGCGGATCAAGGAACCCATGGACGGCGGGATCGCCCGCCCCAAGATCGTGCAGCAGTACGTGGGCTGGGGCGCGGGCCCGCGGGCCAGCGAGTACCTGGTGCTGGCGGCCAAGGCCAAGGCGCTGCTCTCGGGCTCGATGCACGTGACCCCCGAGCACGTGCGCGAAGTGGCCAAGCCCGTGCTGCGCCACCGCGTGCTCTTGAACTTCAACGCCGAGGCGGACCAGGTGGGCGCCGACGACATCGTGGCGGGCCTGCTGAAGGACATCCCCGAAGAGGGCAGCGGCCCGGCGGAGAAGCGGCAGTTGGACGCGGTGATGCGTTAATCCGGGCAAGGACTCATCCGCGGGTCCGGCTGTCACACGCTCAGACACTTTGCACTTCCCTCCTTGGGGCTGGAACCCACCCGCCCCAAGGAGGTCTCATGCTTCGCCTGAATCCCGCTCGTCTTGCTCTCTGCACCGCGACCCTCGCCGCCTTGGCCGGCACGGGCCGCGCCGAGGCCGCCGCTTCGCTCGTGGGCGACACTATCCAGCGCGTAAGCCAGCCTCAACTCACCGGCGTCGTCGGCGATCCGCAGTTCGCGGTGGTTCAGGATCCGGGGTTTGAGTACATCGACAGCTTCCAGTTTTCGGGAGATTTCCGCCGCATCGACATCGGCCCGGACTACATCCGCATGGAGAACCTCAGTTCGTGGTTCAGCCCGTGGTTCAACTCGGGCTTCGCGCCCACGTATGTCGAGTTCCGCGATCTGGACTTCGACGTGCCCGGCGTGGTCATCGGCGGGGTTCAGGTCTCGTGGTCGTCGACGATCGGGCTCGAGGACAACGCGCCGATCGGCTACCCGCTGTTCGGTGCGCACGCCGTGACCTGGAACGCCGACACCATCCGCCTGCAGATCGGGCCGTACTCCTTTCCTGAGGGCTCGTTCGTGCACATTCAGATCCTGACGATCCCCGCGCCCGGGGCCGGCGCGGTGGCTCTGGCGGGCGGGCTGCTGGCGCTGCGTCGCCGGCGGCGCTAGACCGGGCCCCGCGCCGGACCGATACCATTGGTCGCATGACCAACGCACCGGGCACATCGGCGGGCGACGGCGCCCCCCGCGGCCTCTTCTCTCCCAAGGGCGAACTTTGGGCCGCGATCACCATGGGCGCGTGCCTGCTCGTCGGCACGCTCACCCACTGGCTCGCCGACACCGGCTCGACCTTGCACGCCGCGGGCGAGGCCACGATGTGGGCCGCCCTGGCGATCGGGCTGTTTTATGGCGGGCGGGCGGCGCTCGAGTCGGTCGCGGTCGAGAAGAGGTTCGACATCGACGTGCTCATGTTCCTGGGCGCGGTGCTGGCGGCTTACCTGGGTGCGCCGGCCGAGGGCGCGCTGCTGCTCTTCCTCTTCACGCTCTCGGGCGCGCTGGAGGAACTGGCGATGGCCCGCACCCGACGGGCGGTGGAGGCCCTGCACGGGCTCATGCCCACCGCGGCCCAGAAGTGGGACGGAGCGGGGTGGACCTCGGTGGCGCCCGAATCGCTCGCGACCGGGGACCGCGTGCGCATCCTGCCGGGCGAGAACATCCCGGCCGACGCGAGGATCGCCAAGGGCGCCACGAGCGTGAACCAGGCGACGCTCACCGGTGAGTCCATGCCCCGCGACGTCATGGAGGGCGACGAGGTCTACGCCGGGACGATCAACGTGGGCGACCCGGTGGAGGCGGTGGTGGTGCGGGCGGCGGCGCAGTCCTCGCTGCAGAAGATCCTGAATCTCGTCCTCCTGGCGCAGCAGCAGCGCGAGCCGGTGCAAAGGCTCATCGACCGGATCAGCCAGCCCTACGCGATCGGGGTCACGCTCGCGTCGCTGGCGGTGTGGCTGATCTGGTGGCAGGCGCTGGGCTTTGAGTTCAAGGACGCGGTGTACACGGCGATCACCCTGCTGATCGTGGCCTCGCCCTGCGCGCTGATCATCAGCACGCCCACGGCGACGCTGGCTGGCATCAGCCGCGGGGCGCGCGGGGGCGTGCTCTTCAAGGGCGGGCAGTCCATCGAGCGGCTGGCGCGCGTGCGGGCCATCGCCTTTGACAAGACGGGCACGCTCACCATCGGGCGACCGCGCGTGCTGCAGGTGTATCCCTTGGCGTGGTCCGATGAGTCGCGCCTCCTGGCGGTGGCGGCCGCGCTGGAGGGGCACAGCACGCACCCGATCGCCGAGGCGGTGGTGCAGCACGCCGCGTCGCGCTCGATCACGCCCAGCCAGGCCGACGAAGTCCGCTACGTGCAGGGGCGCGGGGTGATCGCGATGGTGGACGGCGTGGAGGCCCGGCTGGGCTCGCTGGCCCACGTGGAGGACCTGGTGCCGGTGTGCCTGCGCAAGCGGCTGAGCGAGGCGCTCGCGAGCGTGCAGGGGCGCGGGCACATCGCGGTGGTGTGCGCCCATGGCGAGCAGGCCGCGGTGATCGTGCTCAGCGACGCGACCCGCCCCGGCGCCGACTGCCTGGTGGAGCGCCTGCACGCGCAGCGCGTGCGCCCGGTGGTGATGCTCACGGGCGACAACAAGGCCACCGCCGCCGCAGTGGCGGAAGAACTCCGGCTCGACGAATTCCACGCCCAGCTGCTCCCCGCCGACAAGGTGGCGCACGTGGAGCGGCTGAAGCGCGAGCATCACGTGGTGGGCGTCATCGGCGACGGCGTGAACGACGCGCCCGCCCTGGCCCGCGCCGACGTGGCCATCGGCATCGGCTCCATCGGCTCCGACGCGGCCCTCGAATCCGCCGACATCGTCCTGCTCTCCGACGATCTCTCCGCGGTGCCCTGGTCGATTCACCTGGCGCGGCGGGTCCGCCGCACGGTGAAGATCAACCTGTCGGTCGCGCTGGGGGCGATCGCGATCATGGTGGTCGCCACGATCGTGGGCTCGCTCACGGGGCATGCGCTGCCGCTGTGGATGGGCGTGATCGGGCACGAGGGCGGCACGCTGCTGGTGGTGGGCCACTCACTGCTCTTGCTGACGTTCCGGGGCGTGCCGCTGTGCACCTGCGAGGCCGGGGCGCGACGCGGATCGGCCCGCCCCGTGGACTCCCGCCCGATCAGCGACCCGCCGCTTTCGCCCGCGCCGGCGTGACGCCTGTGACCCGGGCGATCGCGTGCTTGGCGATCGTGGCGATCACCACCAGCACGACCAGTGTGACGGCGATGCCCACGGCGTAGACCCACCAGGGCTGGCCCTGCTTGGCCGCGTCGGCCGCCGCCAGCCCATCGCGGAGCTGGACCGCCAGGAACAGCACCAGCCCGGTGCGCGGGGCCATGCCGATGAGCGTGCCCAGGGCGAAGGGCAGCGGGGGCACCTTCACGCTCGCCATCACCAGGTTGGTGAGGGCGAAGGGCGAGTTGGGGGGCACGCGCACCAGAGCGACGATCCCCAGCGTGCGCCAGAAGCCCCCGCCCACCAGCGCGTCGCGCACCGCCTTCCACGTCGGCTTCTCCGCGATGATCTTCTCGACGCGGTCCTGCGACACGCTGCGGCAGATCGTGTAGCCGATGAGCGCGCCGCCCAGGAACCCCGCCAACGCCGCCGGGAACCCCAGCGCGAACCCGAACGCCCAGCCCCCCAGGATCGCCGAGGCGTAGGTGGGCAAGAGCGCCAGGCCCGAGAGGATGGCGAAGCCCGCGGCGTACATGACCAGGCCGATGTCCTCGTGACCGCGCAGCCACGTGCCGATCGTGTTCATGTACGTGAACAGCACCACCGAGCCCAGGGGCGGCAGGATCAGCGCACCCAGCGCCAGCGCCGACGCCGGACCGGCACGCCGGATCATCGACCACGGCGAGCCCGCGGCCGCCGGGGCGGCGGAGGGCGGGGCGGGGGAACTGATCGGGGCGGCGGGGCCTTCGGGTGCTGGAGGGGCGTTCACTGGTCCGGACAGTAGCCCCGGGCGGCGTGACGGCCCGGGGCGCGATAGACTTCGGACGAGTAGGTAGTGCAGCGACCTTTCCGAGCCGGGCTAGCGGCCCTGCTCTTGGAGATTCTCTCTCATGCTCCCCAAACCCCCGCCCCGTGAGCCCAGCGTCGGCTTCCTGTATCTGCCCCCCTACCGGGTGGCGGGGACCTCGGTCGCCGGCGAGGCCACCAGCGTGATGGTGCCCGAGCTCGACGTGGTCTTCGACCTGGGCTGCTGCCCTCGCGCGATGCTCGCGGCCAAGACCGCGTGCATCAGCCACGGGCACATGGACCACATCGGCGGCCTGGCGTATTACTGCTCGCAGCGCGTCTTCCAGGGCATGGGCCCCGCCCGCATCCTCTGCCCCAGCATGATCGCCCCGGCCATCACGAAGATGATGGAGGGCTACATCGAGCTGGAGCGCCAGCGCACCCCGTACGAACTGATCCCGATGGAGCCCGAGCAGACCTTCGAGATCAAGAACAACATCTTCGTCCGCGCCTTCCCGCTCGAGCACACCGTGCCCACCTTCGGGTACGCGGTGGTCGAGCGCCGCACCAAGCTCAAGCCCGAACTCGTCGGCCTGCCCCAAGAGAAGCTGATGGAGCTCAAGTCGCGCGGCGAAGAGATCACGCGGACGCTGGAGATCCCGCTGGTCGCCTACGTGCTCGACACCGTGCCCGGCCCCTCGCTGGTGCGCGAGGACGTGCGCAAGGCCCAGATCGTCATCGCCGAGTGCACGTTCTTCGAGCCCGACCACAAGGAGCGGGCCAAGGTCGGCATGCACATGCACGTCGACGACCTGGTGCAGTGGGTGAAGGTGCTGGAGTGCCAAAAGCTCGTGCTCGCCCACGTCTCGCGCCGCACCAACCTCGCGCTCGCCAAAAAGGAACTCATGACCAAGCTCGGCCGCAAACTGGGCGACAAGATCGAGTTCCTCATGGACGGCAAGGCCAACAAGGCCCGCTACGAGCGCCAGCAGATGGACGCGGGCGAGCACCCCACGCAGCTCAAGCGGTGAGTCCGCCCGTGCCGGACGCGAGTTCTCGGCCCCACGGCCAAGCCCCGGATGAGCCGATGAATATCCTCCGCGACCGTCGCGGCCCGCGCGGCCGACCGGTCCCGGCACTCGCGCGCCCGCGCGGGCCGATTTCGCCCCCGCTCCCGCCGATCAACACACCTTGAACCTCGCCCCCGCCCAAGTCGTCTGCCCCCTCTGCAAGGCCCCCGCCTCGCCGTGCTTCGCCACGGCCCAGCACCGGATGTTCCGCTGTTCGGCGTGCCGCACCGCGTTTGTGCACCCCACGCCCAGCGACGAGGAACTGACCCGGTTCTACAACACCTATCACCTGGGCGACGACCAAGGCGGCACGTACGACGCGGTGGAGGCCCGGATGCAGGCCGACTTCCCGGCGAAGGTCGCGCTGGTCAAGTCCGCCACCGGCGGCAACCCCGGGCGCGTCTTGGACGTGGGCTGCGGCAAGGGCTACTTCGTGAAGGCCTGCCGAGACGCGGGCATCGATGCCCAGGGCTGCGACCTCTCCGAGTCGGGCGTGGCCTTCGCCCGTGAGAAGCTGGGCGTGCCCGCCACGGCGGGTCTGCTGCGCGACCTGGTCCCCACGCTCGGGCAGTTCGACACCGCCACCTTCTGGGCCACCATCGAGCACCTGCCCGACCCCGTGGGCACGCTGCGCGACATCCACGCGGCGCTCAAGCCCGGCGGGCGGCTGCTCATGGACACCGGCATCGGCGCCGACTGGCTGGACAACATGCTCCCGGGCTGCGCGCAGTGGTACAACCCGCCCGAGCACCTGTTCGTGTTCAGCGGCGCGGGGCTGCGCAAGGCGGTGGAACTCGCGGGCTTCACCGTCGAGAGCCACGCGCAGAACTTTGAACGCTCGGGCCTTCGCCGGCTCATGAAGAACACCCGCAACGCCCTGCTCGCCACGGGTCTGCGCCTGGCCGCGGGCGCGGGGCGGATGAAGTCCAGCGGCTTCACCATGACGCGCTACCCGGTGGGCAACCTGCAGAGCATCGTGGCCCGCAAGGCCTGAGGGAGAGACCGGGGACGACTGATCTCGGACCCTATCCACCTCACAAACCCCGCACCTGCTCACTTCACTGCCCCGGCCCGCTCCCGTCCCTACCCTCAAATGCCGAGATTTTGCATGACCCGGACGCCCTCCGAGGGCGTAGCACCTTCCCCATCTTCGCGGACCCCTCCGCGGGTGGTTCCGGAAGCGTCCCGGCGGAGAGTTCTACCTATGTGCGGCATCGTCGCTTACGTCGGCTCCAAGCAGTGCGCCAACCTCATGCTCGAGGGCCTCAAACGCCTCGAATACCGCGGGTATGACTCCGCCGGCATCGCCACCATCGACCAGGGCAAGATCACCGTCGTCAAGACCGTCGGGCGCGTCGCCAACCTCGAGGACAAGCTCGAACAGGTCGGGGGCATCCGCGGCTCCATCGGCATGTGCCACACCCGGTGGGCCACCCACGGCGGCGTCACCGACCCCAACGCCCACCCGCACACCGACGACAAGTCCGGCATCTGCCTCATCCACAACGGCATCATCGAGAACTACGTCGCCCTGAAAACCTACCTCGAGGAGAAGGGCCACAAGTTCAAGAGCCAGACCGACACCGAGGTCCTCGCCATGCTCATCGGCGAGCTCTACGACGGGGACCTGGAGGCCGCGGTCCAGGCCGCCCTGCGCGAGGTCACCGGCGCGTACGGCATCGTCGTGATGTGCGAGAAGGAGCCCGACACGCTGGTCGCCGCCCGCAAGGGCTCGCCCCTGATGGTGGGCGTGGGCGACGGGGAGTTCGTCATCGCGTCCGACGGCTCGGCGATCATCGCCCACACCTCGCACGCCTTCACCCTCGAAGACTACCAGGTCGTCAAGGTCACCCCCAAGGGCTTCCGCACCAGCACCATCCACAACGTGCCGGTGACGCCCAAGGTGCAGCAGCTCGAGATCGAACTGGAGCAGATCGAACTGGGCTCCTTCTCGCACTTCATGCAGAAGGAGATCTTCGAGCAGCCCAAGGCCCTGCGCAACACGCTCCGCGGGCGCACCGACGCCCGCGAGGGCAAGATCGTGCTGGGCGGCGTCTCCAACTTCGCCAAGCAGCTCACCGCCACACGGCGCATCGTGCTCACCGGGCAGGGCACCGCGCTGCACGCCGCCACCATCGGCGAGTACCTCATCGAGGACCTGGCCCGCATCTACTCGGTCGCGGAGTACGGCTCGGAGTTCCGCTACCGCAACCCGATCATCGAAGAGAACACGCTGGTGATCGCGGTGAGCCAGTCGGGCGAGACCGCCGACACGCTCGCCGCGCTCATCGAGGCCAAGGAGCGCGGCGCGCTGGCGCTGGGCGTGGTCAACGTGGTGGGCTCGTCCATCGCGCGCGAGACCGACGCGGGCGTGTACCTGCGCGTGGGCCCGGAGATCGGCGTCGCCAGCACCAAGGCCTTCACCGGGCAGGTCGCCGTGCTCACGCTGCTGGGCCTGTATCTGGCCCGCCGGCGCCACATGTCGGGCGATGAGTGCAGCGACCTGATCCGCGAGCTGGAGCAGATCCCCGACAAGATGGAGCGGATCCTGGAGCACGACGCGAAGGTCCGCAAGGTGACCGAGAAGTACGTGGACCGCGAGAACTGGCTCTTCCTGGGGCGCGGGTACAACTACCCCACCGCGCTGGAAGGCGCGCTGAAGCTCAAGGAAATCTCCTATATCCACGCCGAGGGCATGCCCGCCGCCGAGATGAAGCACGGGCCCATCGCGCTCATCAACGACGGCATGCCGGCGGTCTTCATCGCCAACAAGGGACGCCAGTACGAGAAGGTGATCTCCAACATCCAGGAGGTCAAGAGCCGCGGCGGGCGGATCATCGCGGTGGCCACCGAGGGCGACGAGCACATCAAGAAGATGGCCGACGATGTGTTCTACATCCCCGACGTGCCCGAGTGCCTCTCGCCCATGCTCGCGGTGGTCCCGCTGCAGCTCATGGCGTACCACGCGGCGGTCATCCGCGGGCACGACGTGGACAAGCCGCGGAACCTGGCCAAGAGCGTGACGGTGGAGTGAGAAGTCGGACGTTCCGTGTCCCGCCTCACCACCCGCCCCCCACCCGCCTCCACGTCCCCCGGTTCGCCGCCGGGCACGCCCCGCTCGCGAACCACACCCGCCCACCCCGCGGCTCGGCCACCGCCGAGTAGATCGTCCGCAGGCTCGCGCCCGACGACGCCACGCGCATCTCCACCCGCTCATCCGCGAGCATCTCCGCCAGGTCATCGGGCAAGTGCTCGGGCGGCGCGTGTTCCAGGATCTCGAGCAATCGCGAGTACCGGCTCACGGTCCCGTTGCCCGCGCCGGCGCGCGGGCCCTCCGGGTGCTTGTGCCGACAGTGGTTCGTCCCCACCAGCGCGCGGGAGCGCCCGATCGCCCACGGGTCCACCCGGGTGAACGACGACCGCCCGCACTCGTAAATCGCCGCCGCGCCGCTGGGGCCGTGGGCCGCGAAGAGCATCACCCCGCGGTCGCGGTCGGTGCGCGCGATGAACGCCTCCAGATCTCCCAGGTTCGCGCACTGTTCCAGCGCCTCGCGCATCCAGAAGAGCCACGAGATGCACGACACGCCGGCCCGCGGCTCATCGCGCGAGAGCAGCGTGTGCATGTGCAGCCACAGCCCCTCGGCGTTCAGCCCCGTGTCCGCGTCGATGTCGCCCATGAGCCCCACGCACACGCACGGGATGCGGTGGGGCGCGCGGTGGGTCACCGCCACCGTCCCGCGCCACAGCGTGGGCTCGTACCAGTCGCAGTTGCGCGCCACCCACGGCGCGCCGTGCTCAAACGTCACCACGCCCGAGCACATCGGCCCCGCGCCGCTCACCAGGTCCGCCGGGGCGCACACCGAGCCCGCCGCCGCCGCCCGCCCGCCCGAGGGCGCGGCGATGTCCGCGTACAGCCACTGCTGAATGTCGCCCAAAGACGCCCGCGCCCCCACCGCCATCGCCGCCATCTGGGCCTGGTATCGCGCCGGCAGCGTGCCCGCCCAGCGCTGCGCCAGCGGGCCCAGGTCCTCGCGCCGCGTCCGGGTGATCCACCCTAGCGCTTCCAGATACGCCTCCAGCCGCGGGCGCTCCAGCAGGTGGGCGCAGGCCCGCCCGTAGGCAAAGCCCGCCTCTTCGATCCCCGTGGGGAGCACCAATTCATGGAACGCGGGGTCGATCATCACGCCATCTTTCGCCGCCACCGATACCCTCATCCGCCATGAGCGCCCGCGACTTGGCCAGAGCGCAGCAGATGATCGGACGGGGGGAGTACGCCCCCGCCGCGCGGCTGCTGCGCGCGGTGGTGAGCGCCGACCCGGCCAATGCGCTCGCCCAGACCGACCTGGCCCAGGCCCTGTGGCGCGACGGCAAGCCCGCCGAGGCCGTGCCCTTCGCCGCCCGCGCCGCGGAACTCATCCCGAACTCACCCTCGTTCCACCTCTTGCACGGCTTCTGCCTCGCGCTCGCCAAGCGCCTCCCCGAGGGCATCGCCGCGATGGAGCGGGCCCTGGCCCTCGACCCCGCCTCGCCCGACGCGGTGGTTCCCCTGGTCGAGGCCTACGCCACGGAAATGAGATTCCACGACGCGGCGAAGCTCGCGCGTGCGGCGGTGGACCGCTTCCCCGCCGAGCCGCGCTTCTGCTCCTCGCTGGCCTCCGCGCTGATCAACCTGGGCGACGAGGCCGGAACCGACGCCGCCCTGGAGCTCGCGGCGCGGCGCTGCCCGGCCGACCTCACCTGCGCCAGCATGCGGGCCTTCGTCACGCATTACCGCGACGCCTTCGACCGCACCGAGCAGCTCGCCCGCCACCGGCGCGTGGGCGAACTCATCTCGATGGGCCTTGACCCGCTCCCGCCCGTGGTCATCGACGAGCACCCCGACCGCACCCTGCGCATCGGTCTGGTCTCGCCCGATCTGCGATCACACTCGGTGGCCTACTTCGCGCGCCCGCTCATCGAGAACCTCGGCCCGGGCTTCAAGGTCCACGTCTTCTTCACCTCGCGCGACCCCGACGACGCCACGCTGCGCTTCCGCGCCTTCGTCACCCGCGCCGGCGGAGCCTGGCACGACGCCGCACGCCTCGAGCACCTCGCCATCACGCAGCTCATCCGCACCCAGAAGATCGACGTGCTCATCGACCTCTCGGGCCTCACCAACAACCACCGCCTCCCCGTCTTCGCCCTCAAGCCCGCCCCCGTGCAGGTCACCGCCATCGGCTACCCCGGCACCACCGGCCTGCGCACCTTCGACGCGCGCATCACCGACACCCTCGCCGACCCGCCCGGCGAAGAACGCTGGCACACCGAGCCCCTCCTCCGCCTCGACCCGTGCTTCCTCTGCTACACGCCCATCGACGAGGCCCCGCCCCCCGCGCCCGGGCCGCTGGAGCGCGGCGGGCCCGTCACCTTCGGGTCGTTCAACGCCGTGTCCAAGTTCAGCGACCGCGTGCTGGCGCTCTGGGCGCGGGTGCTGAACGCCGTCCCGGGCTCGCGGCTGGTGCTCAAGGTCGGCGGCTCGTCCAAGCCAGGGGCCGCCGCGCCGCTGCTGTCTCGCCTGCAGCGCGCGGGCATCGACCCCGCGCGGGTCACGCTGCTTGAGCGCACGACCACCCAGAGCGAGCACCTGGCCCTTTACTCCGAGATGGACATCGCGCTCGACACCTTCCCCTACCACGGCACCACCACCACCTGCGAGGCCCTGCTCATGGGCGTGCCCGTCATCAGCCGTGCAGGCGACCGCCACGCCTCGCGCGTGGGCCTCTCGCTCCTGACCGCCGCGGGCAGGCCCCAGTGGGCCGTGCTCAGCGACGACGACTTCGTCGCCCGCGCCGTCGAACTGGCGCAGGACCCCGCCCGGCTCGCGTCCCTGCGGCGCGAACTCCGCCCCGCGCTGCTCGCCTCGCCCCTGTGCGATGCGCCCGCCTACGGCCGCCGCTTCGCCGCCGCCCTGCGCGGGCTGTGGAAGAACCGCCGGTCGCTCCCGCGGGGGTGAGGGGGGTAAGGGAGCAAGGGGCCGGGACGCAAGGTTCTCGGTCGTTCCCGCGCGCCGCCGGCCGGGAGCACGCGCACACTTACCCCGCATGACGCTCGACGACACGGTCATCCAGAGCATGGTGCGCCTGATCGAGGTCAAGGACGCCAGCACCGCCGCCCACACCTGGCGCGTCGTGCTCTACGCCCGCGCCCTCGCCGAACGCGCCGGCCTCACCCACCAGGGCGTCGAGAAGATCACCCGCGCCGCCGCGCTCCACGACCTGGGCAAGATCGACGTGCCCGACGAGATCCTCAAGAAGCCCGGCCCGCTCACGCCCGATGAGCGCGCGATCATGCAGACCCACGCCGCCAAGGGGCATGAGCGTCTGCTCGCCATGGGCATCGACTGCCCCGTCATGCTCGACCTGGTCCGCCACCATCACGAACGCTGGGACGGCTCAGGCTACCCCGACGCGCTCAAGGGCGAGGCCATCGGCGTGCCCGCGCGCGTCTTCGCCGTCATCGACTCCTTCGACGCCATGACCAGCCTGCGCCCGTACCGCACGCCCGCTCCCGACGCCATCCCCCGCGCTCTCGATGAACTCCGCAAGGGCCGCGGCTCGGCCTACTGGCCCGGGGCGGTCGACCTCTTCACCGACCTCTGGGACCGCGGCGAACTGCTCTGGATCCACGACCACTTCCACGACACCTGCGCCGTGAGCCTGCCGCCCTTCACCGCCGCGCCGACGGTCGTCACGGGCATGGTCGAGCGGGTGGGGAAGCGGAGTTAAAGCTGCAAAGCGGCAACGCCGCAAACAAGAGAAGGACAGTCTTCCTGCATTTTGGTTTGCTGGTTTGCTAGTTTTCCGCTTTCCCTTTCCGCCCCATCTCAATCAGCGCCGCATGCTTCGCCGCCGCCGCCACCGCCGTCGCCGTCGCAGCCAGCCAGCCACGCCAGCCGTCCAAAAACGCCTGCTTCAGGATCATCTGCTTCAAGAACGCCCCCGGCGGCGAGGTGACCAGCCGCAGCACGCCGCCACGCTTCCCCTGCGCGTGCAGCCCGCGCGCGGTGATCTTGCCGTACTGCACCTGCTTGACCAGAAAGTCCGCGAAGTCGTCGAAGGCGTCGTGGCGCAGCGTGCCGGGCAGGTCGATGGGCCGCCCGCGCCCTTCCAGCAGGCGCAGTTCATCGTGAGGGTCGATGCCCCCCCACGCCGCCGAGCCCCTGCGCACCAGCCGCAGCCGCCACTCGGGCTGCCAGGCGTGGTTCAGGAACCCGCCGGCGTACCACACCTTGCGGTTCACGCGAAACCCGTGAACGTCCTCGCGCACCGCCCCCCCGCCCAGCGCCCGCTCGATCGACTCGCGCAAATCCGGCTCCACCGACTCATCGCTGTCCAGGCACAGCACCCACGGACCCTTGGCCTCGTCCAGCGCCTTCTGCTTGGTCTTCACGTGCCCCAACCACTCCGTCGGCACCACCCGGGCCCCCGCGGCCTCCAGCATCGGAATGGTCTGATCCGTCGAGCCATTGTCGAGCGCCACGATCTCGTCCGCCCAGCCCCTCAGCGACTCGAGCGTGCGCCCGATGGTCGCCTGATTGTTCTTGCACACGATGGCGATGGAGAGGCCGGTCACGCGAGCATGGTACCGCGCGGCTAGGAGCCCGTAATCACCAGCATCACCCCCACGATCACCCCGTTGTTCAGCGCGTGCGCCGTCATCGGCGCGATCAGCGAGCCGCGCCACTCGCGCAAGAGCGCGAAGACCACCGCCAGGGCCGTCAGCGGCGGGATCGCCAGCCAGCCCTGCGGGTGGATGGCCGCGAAGATCACCCCCACCACCAAAGCCGAGATCGCCACGTTCCAGCGCGCCCGCAGGTGGCGGTAGAGCGCGCCGCGGAAGAACGTCTCTTCCACGATCGGGGCCCACAAGGTCGCCAGGATCACCAGCAGCACCACCTGCCCGCCCGTGCCCGTCGCCAGCCGGTCGCCCAGCGGGTGCACCGGCAGCGGCGCGGCCCCGCCGTCAGCACCGCCGCCCGCCAGCCACCGCAACAGCAAGGTGACGCCCAGCGCCGCGATCACCAGCGGCAGGCCGGCGAGGTACCCCGCC